>CP018783.1:3600000-3973750 GCA_002025645.1 Curtobacterium pusillum | reverse complement strand
CGTCGCGAGCGGGTTGATCAGCGACCACAGCTGCCCGAAGACCGTGCGGCGGTACTTGCCCTTGACCTCTCGCGCTGTGAGGTTCGCCAGCAGCTCGCGCGAGGACATGAGCTCGTTCAGGTACGTCATGCTTCGGGTGCTGGCTCCTCCGGGGCGCAACGCGGCGCTCCTCACAGGGTTTCGGGGACGAGACATTCTCGCACACAGGTTGCAGGACGCACGTTCGACCCGGTGACAGTTGTCCACACCGGGTGTCGATATGACGAACCCTCGCCGAAACCTTTGTAGAGTTACACGGTGATCGTCAGTTTCGCCAACCACTCCACAGCGCCTGTGAACCTCGGTGGCGCGGAGCGGTCCCTCCTCCGGTTCGTGGAGGACTGGCTGGCGATCGACCCGACGATGACCCCGACCTTCGTCACGAAGGCCCCGCGCGGCAAGTTCATCGAGGCACTCGACGAGCGCGGGTGGTCGTACGACGCCCTGCGCTTCCGCGGTTGGGCCCTGCCGAGCCCGCAACCAGCACCCGCTGCCGAGCGCGCGGCCTTCGCCACCGTCGACTACGCCGCAGTGAACGCGATCATCCGGCTGTACGAACGCCAGCGCCCCGACCTCGTGGTGACGAACACCCTGGTCGCGCCGTGGGCCTCCTTCGCGGCCGCGGTCCTCGGCATCCCACAGGCCTGGTTCGTCCGCGAGTACGGCGACCTCGACCACGGTCTGCAGTTCCAGACCGGCCGCGCCGGCGTCCTGGGCGACATCGGCTTGCTGTCCGGTGCGGTCGTCACCAACTCCGAGGCGATGCGCGCCCACCTGGAGCAGTACATCCCGGCCGAGAAGCTCTCCGTCTCCTACCCGACGGTGGACACCGAGCGACTGCTTGCGACGAAGGACGAGACCCCAGCGGTCGCGCCCTTCCCGCAGGCCGACCCCGGTCTCCGCATCACGGTCCTCGGACGGGTCGAGGAGTCCAAGGGCCAGCACCGCGTCGTGGACGCCCTCGGTGAGCTCCGTGCTCGCGGCGTCACCGCGAGCGTCTGCTTCGTCGGCAGCTGGAAGCGCCCCGGCGAGGACCAGCGCCTCACGGACCGCGCCCGTGCGCTCGGCGTCGCCGACCACGTCGTCTTCGCGGGCGAGCAGCACACGCCGGCTCCCTTCATCGCGGCAGCCGACGTCTGCGTCACACCGTCGACGATCGAGGCGTTCGGCCGCACCACGGCCGAGTACATGACCCTCGGCAAGCCGGTCGTCGCCACCCGCCAGGGCGGCAGCGCCGAACTCATCGAGCCCGGCGTCACCGGTGCGCTCGTCGACGCCGACGACACCGCGGCACTCGCGGACGCCCTCGCCGCCTACGCGGCGGACCCGGATTCGGCCAGGAGGCACGGCGCGGCTGCCCCGGGTCGCCTCACCGCCGTCACGGGTACGGGCCCACGACAACGCGGCTGCGATCGCACGGCTGGTCGCCTTGGTCGGCACGGAGGGCTACCAGCTCCCACAGGCCGCCCGCTACTGGTTCGAGCTGCCCGGCGCGTACGCGTCGCTCGGAGCGACGAGCGCCCGTGCCGCCGTGGGCCTGCTGGCGAACCGCGTGCGTTCGCGCTCCGGTGCCGTCGGCCGGCTCCTCGCCCGCCCCGGTGTCGTCGTCCGGAAGTTGGCCCGCCGGTGAGCCGCGACCGCCGTCCGGTCACGATCGTCGTCCCGATCTACGACGACCTGCCGGGCCTCGAACGCTGCATCGAAGCGCTCCTCGAGACCGTCGACTTCTCGGTCGACCGGGTCCTGCTCGCGAACGACGTCGGCCCCCGTGTCGATGCGATCGAGCAGCGGGTCCTCGAGCTGATCGGTGACCACGAGGGCTTCGAGTACACCCGGAACCCGAAGAACCTCGGTTTCGTGGGCAACTGCAACCGTGCCGTCCTCGAGCTCGACCAGACCGGCAACGACGTCCTGCTCCTGAACAGCGACACGGTCCCGATGCCCGGCTTCCTCGACGAGATGACCGCCGTCCTCGGATCAGACGACACGATCGGCGTCGTCTGTGCCCGGAGCGACAACGCCACGATCGCGTCCTTCCCCTACGCCCGCCGCAACCCGCGGGCGAACCTCGCACCGCGCCGCACGCGTGAGCTGCACGGCCGCACGAAGTACCTGCTGCCGCGCTACACGGTGTCACCGGTCGCGATGGGCTTCTGCTTCCTCATCCGCCGCGAGATGGTCGACCGCTTCGGCCTGTTCGACGAGGCCTTCTCCCCCGGGTACGGCGAGGAGAACGACTTCTGCCTCCGGATCAACGAGCAGGGCTACACGTCGGTGCTCGCCAACCGCGCCCTCGTGCTCCACACCGGATCGACGAGCTTCAGCGGTGACCGCGGCCCGTCCCTCCGGCTGGAGCACGAGCGCATCCTGCTCGAGCGCTACCCCTTCTACGGCGGCGCCATCGCCCTGTTCCTCGCCCGCTACCGCGATGCCGTCGACGTCTTCGCCGACGCGTTCCTGCCCGACGACGACGTCGTCCGGGTCGCGCTGCACGTCCCGTCGGAGCTCACGAACGAGGTCGTCGCCCGGGTCCGGTCCACGCTCGAGGCAGCGCCGGACGACGTGGTCGTGACGATCATCGTCCCCAAGGCGCATGTGCGCGTGGCACGCCAGGCCTTCCCCGGGTCCGCGATCGCGGTCGGCGGTCGGCCGCGGCAGATCTTCGACGTCGCGGTCGCGCTCGGCGCGCTGACGACCTTCGCGCAGCTATCGGCCCTCAACGCCAATGCGCCGCGGTGGATCCTCGTCGACCCCGTGTCGCAGGACCTCCGCTGGTCGCACGCGGTCGCGAACCACCGCGCCTCCGCCATCGACCGCATCCTCCGCCGCTTCGAGAACCAGAGCACGAGCTGGCACGACGGTGCTGAGCTCGTCCGCCTCATCCGGACGGCCGTCGCGACCGACATCGATCCGGCTGCGCTCCGGGCCCGCTGGCACGCGGTGTCGGACATCGCCGAGGCCACCGGGCTCCTCGTGCACCGGGCGACCGTCTCCATCCGGCGGCTCACCGCCCTCACCTTCGGAGCACGCAACCCGCGGCTCGTCGCACGCATCCGCTCCATCACCGGCCGCGGTGCCTGAAAGCCGTCCCCGCCGCTGGCCGACCGGTGTCACGGCCGCCCGGCCGTTCCGGCTGGCCGTGGTGCCGTTGCTCGGCGTCTGGGCGCTGTACCAGTGCTTCTGGAACCTCCTCGGACAGAACGTCCACGGCGACGAGTCGATCTACGTCCGCGCGGGCTGGTCCTACCTGCACGGGGACTTCTCGGCGAACCGCGAGCACCCGCCGACGGCGAAGTACCTGTTCGGCGCCGCGCAGGTCCTGTTCGGTCAGGGCGTCCTCGGGCCCCGCATCGTCGTCGGGGTCCTGGTCGTGCTGGTCGGCGCGGCCCTGTTCTGGTGGTTCCGGAAGGAGATCGGCTTCTGGACGGGTGTGCTCGTCGCCGCGGTCTGGCTGCTCACCCCGCGCGACTTCCTCGGCACCCGGGTCGATCGCTACGCGCTGCTCGACCCGGTGATGATCGCGTTCGCCGTCCTCGCCCTCGCGACGGCCTGGGCCTGGATCCGCAGCGGTCGACCGTGGCTCGCCCCGGTCTCCGGCGTGTTGTTCGCGTTCTCGGTGACGTCGAAGGCCTCGACCATCGTGCTGTTGCCGGCGTTCGTCCTTCTGCCACTGCTCTTCCGGCAGCCGCGGCGGCTCCTCACCGGCGGAGTCGCGTGGCTGATCGCCTTCGTGCTGGCAGTGGTCGCCCTCTACGCGCCGATGGGCATGCGGTCCGCGATCGTCCACATGGTCCGGTTCCAGAACGGCCAGAACGAGAACGGACACCCACTCAGCATCGCGGGAGAGGTCCACACGTTCGCGCCGTGGTGGGCGAACGCGTACTTCCTGTGGCACGGCGTCGGCACGGTCACGGCCGTCGTGCTCGTCCTGGGCCTCCTGGCGGCCCTGCTCCTGCGCCCCGGGCGGCTCGTCGCCTTCCTCGGGACCGCCCTCGGCCTGCTCGTGGTCTTCTACACGTTCGTCGCCCACATCGCCCTCGCGAACTACTACGCCGCCTGGATGCCACTGCTCATCGCACTCGCGGCGCTGGGGATCAGTCGCGTGGCCACGGCCGTCCGGGCTCCGATCGGAGCGGTCGCGGTTGCCGTCCTCGTCGTGGCGCTGGCGGTCCCGGCAGCCGCTGACAGCGTCACGATCGCTCGGACGCACCCGACGGGCATCGCCCTCGTCGCCCGGTGGCTCGACGACCATGATCGATCCGCGGGCGGTGTCCTGTTCGCCGCGGCGACCCCGACGCTCACGGACCCGTACTTCGGCGGTCGCGGCTCGATGGAGACCGACGACGGTCCGTTCGTCGCCCTCGTGGTCGGGGACGACCGGCGCTTCCCGCCCTCCGACGAGGTGACCACGTTCCTGCGCGACCACCGCGGGGACCTCCGCCGCACGAGCGTCGACGGCTTCGCCGTCTGGACTCCTCGCTCCGGATCCATCGTGGAGCAGCACCGCCGGCTGACCGTGACCGGCTGACGCACGACCGCGAACGCGACCACCCACCGGCCTGGAGGCACGTGGCGGCCCCGCCCCGCGCCTCCAGGCCGTCAGACGAGGGCATCGATGACGGGCCGGTGCCGGTCCGCCCCGGCCGCGTCCCACCCGCCGAGCACGTGCAGCGTCGCGATGCGGAACGCAAGCGCGCGGACCAGCAGCTGTGACCACTCCGCGACCCCGTCGCCGAGCGCGCCGAGGCGACCGAGCGGGTAGCCGTGCCAGCAGACGGCGTCGACCGCGGCGATGGCGGAGCCGAGCCCGGCCGGGCGCCAGTACGGCGGCCAGTCGATGACGGTCGGCGGGTGCCCGTCGGCGAACAGGACGTTGCCGAGCAGGTCGCCGTGCACGAGTTGGGACGGCGCCCGGACCGGCCGGAAGGCGGCGGCGAGACGGTCCAGCGACGGGTCACGGGGCAGCGGTTCCTCCTCCCACGCCATCCGGTCGGCTCGGCTCCAGGCGTCGTCGGGCCGGTCTGGATCCGACCCGACACCGAGGAACGCCGGGCGGTCGAGGTGGGCGAGCGCGCGGTGGAAGGCCTCACCGGCACGGAGGACGTCCTCGACGCGGCGCTCGTCGGAGTGACCGGGCACGAACTCCCAGGCCTCCCAGTCCCCCGCCCGCCAGGCGCCGTCCGACGTGGCGATCGGCCGCGGAGTCCGGAACGCCGAGGTGTGCGGCAGCTCGGCCAGGACGGTCGCGCGCCAGTCGGTCACGGCCGCGCCGTCGTGCGGGCGCAAGACCACGTCACCGGCGCGCCATGTCAGCCCGCGACCGCCGGCAAGCCGCTCGAGGGACGCTCCGTCCGCCCCGAAGGCGCGCAGCACGCCGACGGGCGGCCCGGCCGTCGTCACACCAGGCAGCGCGGGCCGAGCAGGCTCTTCAGCTCGCCGAACAGGTCGGGTGTGAGGTTCACCGGGAACGGCAACTCGAAGGTCCGAGCGACGTCGTCCTTGAGGAGCTTGAGGCGGACCTCGGTCTCCCCCTGGTGCCGCCCGAGGACGGCAGCGAGTTCGGTCACCGTCGAGGTCGTCGCCTGGCGCTCCGGCAGGCTCAGGGTGAGCGGGCCGGACCCCATCGCGTCGCCGACGTTCGGCTGGAACATGCTCACGGCGTGCAGGGCCTTGCCGTCGTCGCGGACGTTGACACGACCGCGCAGGACCACGATCGAGTCGGCCACGAGCGACGGCCCGAACTCCTGGTACGTCTTGCCGAGGAACATCACGCCGATCTCGCCGCCGAAGTCCTCGATCTGGACGATGCCGTACGGGTTGCCGCTCGTCTTCGCCACCCGGTGCTGCACGCTCGTCAGCAGGCCGGCGACCGTGACGGTCTCGCCCTCGACCGAGTCGTCCGCGCCGATGAGGTCGGCGATGGTGATCGACTGGTGCTTCGCGAGCTCGATCTCGAGCCCGGCCAACGGGTGGTCGGACACGTACAGGCCGAGCATGTCGCGCTCGAACGCGAGCTTGTCGCGCTTGGACCACTCCGGGCGGTCCGGGACCTGCGAGACGGCGGCCGTCTCGGGCTGTTCCTCGGCGACCTCGGCGAACAGCGAGTCGAAGTCGAACCCGACGTTGCCGTGGGCCTCGTCGCGCTTGACCTTCACCGCACCCTCGACCGCGCCCTCGTGGATCTCCACGAGCGCACGCCGGCTGTCGCCGAACTCGTCGAACGCTCCGGCCTTGATCAGCGACTCGACCGTGCGCTTGTTCGCGGACGAGATCGGGATCTTGCGGAGGAAGTCGTGGAACGACTCGAACGCGCCCTTCTCGGTGCGGGCCTTCACGATGTCGTCGACGACGTTGAAGCCGACGTTGCGGATCGCGCCCATGCCGAAGCGGATGTCGTCGCCGACGGCCGCGAAGAAGCCGATCGACTCGTTGACGTCCGGCGGCATGACCTTGATGCCCATGCGTCGGCACTCGTTGAGGTACAGCGCGAGCTTGTCGCGGGCGTCACCGACGGAGGTCAGCAGCGCGGCCATGTACTCGGCCGGGTAGTGCGCCTTGAGGTACGCGGTCCAGAACGACACCACGCCGTAGGCCGCCGAGTGCGCCTTGTTGAACGCGTAGTCGGAGAACGGCAGCAGGATGTCCCACAGCGTCTTGATGGCAGCGGCCGAGTAGCCGTTGTCCTGCATGCCCTTCTCGAAGCCGGCGTACTGCTTGTCCAGCTCCGACTTCTTCTTCTTGCCCATCGCGCGGCGGAGGATGTCCGCTTGGCCGAGGGAGAACCCCGCGACCTTCTGCGCGATGGCCATGACCTGCTCCTGGTAGATGATCAGGCCGTAGGTCGTGCCGATGATGTCCTGCAGGGGCTCGGCGAGCTCCGGGTGGATCGGCGTGATCGCCTGCTCGCCGTTCTTGCGGAGCGCGTAGTTCGTGTGCGAGTTCGCACCCATCGGCCCCGGACGGTACAGGGCGATGAGCGCCGAGATGTCCTCGAAGTTGTCGGGCTTCATCAGGCGGAGCAGCCCGCGCATCGGACCACCGTCGAGCTGGAACACGCCGAGGGTGTCGCCGCGCTGCAGGAGCGCGTAGGCCTCCGGGTCCTCGAGCCCCATGGTCTCGAGGTCGAGCTCGATCCCACGGTTCGTCTTGATGTTGTCGAGGGCGTCACTGATGATCGTGAGGTTGCGGAGCCCCAGGAAGTCCATCTTGATCAGGCCGAGCGACTCCGCTGCCGGGTAGTCGAACTGCGTGACGATCTGGCCGTCCTGCTCGCGCTTCATCACGGGGATGATGTCGATCAGCGGGTCGCTCGACATGATCACGCCGGCCGCGTGCACGCCCCACTGGCGCTTCAGGCCCTCGAGCCCGAGCGCGGTGTCGAACACCGTCTTCGCCTCGGGGTCGGTCTCGACGACCGTGCGGACGTCGACGGCCTCCTTGTAGCGGGGGTGGTCCTTGTCGAAGATCCCGGTGAGCGGGATGTCCTTGCCCATCACGGGCGGCGGCATCGCCTTCGTGAGCTTCTCGCCCATGCCGAACGGGAAGCCGAGGACGCGCGAAGAGTCCTTCAGCGCCTGCTTCGCCTTGATCGTGCCGTACGTGACGATCTGCGCGACGCGCTCCGACCCGTACTTCTCGGTGACGTACTTGATCGCCTCACCGCGGCGCCGGTCGTCGAAGTCGACGTCGAAGTCGGGCATGGAGACGCGGTCCGGGTTGAGGAACCGCTCGAAGATCAGGCCGTGCCGGATCGGGTCGAGGTCGGTGATGCGCATCGCGTACGCCACCATCGAGCCGGCACCGGAACCACGACCCGGACCGACGCGGATGCCGTTGTTCTTCGACCAGTTGATGAAGTCGGCGACCACGAGGAAGTACCCCGGGAAGCCCATCTGGTTGATGATCCCGACCTCGTAGTCGGCGCGCTCCTGGACTTCCTTCGTGATGCCGCCCGGGTAGCGGTACTCGAGGCCGGCAGCGACCTCCTTCTCGAACCAGGAGTGCTCGGTCTCGCCCTCGGGCACCGGGAACTTCGGCATGTAGTTCGCCGTGGTGTCGAACTCGACGTTGCAGCGCTCGGCGATGAGCAGCGTGTTGTCGCAGGCCTCGGGGTTGTCACGGAAGACGTGGCGCATCTGCTGCGGGGTCTTCAGGTAGAACTCGTCGGCGTCGAACTTGAAGCGGTTCGGGTCGTTCAGGGTCGAGCCGGACTGCACGCACAGCAGCGCCGCGTGCGACTTGGCGTCGTGCGAGTGCGTGTAGTGCAGGTCGTTCGTGCCGACCAGCGGGATGTCGAGGTCCTTCGCCAGGCGGATCAGGTCACTCATGATCCGTCGCTCGATCTCGAGCCCGTGGTCCATGACCTCGGCGAAGTAGTTCTCCTTGCCGAAGATGTCGCGGTAGTCCGCCGCGGCCTGGCGTGCTTCGTCGTACTGCCCGAGGCGCAGGCGCGTCTGGATCTCACCAGAGGGGCAGCCCGTCGTCGCGATGATGCCCTCGTGGTACTCCTGCAGCAGCTCGATGTCCATGCGGGGCTTGAAGTAGTACCCCTCGAGCGACGCCTTCGACGACAGCCGGAACAGGTTGTGCATGCCCGTGGTGTTCTCGGCGAACATCGTCATGTGCGTGTACGAACCGGAACCCGACACGTCGTCGCCGCCGCCGTCGCCCCAGCGCACACGGGTCTTGTCCGACCGGTGCGTGCGGGGCGTGATGTACGCCTCGGTCCCGATGATCGGCTTGACGCCGCCGGCCTTCGCGGCCTTCCAGAACTCGAACGCGCCGAACATGTTGCCGTGGTCGGTCACCGCCACGGCGGGCATGCCCTGGGCGGCGGTCTCCGCCACGAGGTCGGAGAGCCTGGCGGCACCGTCGAGCATCGAGTACTCGCTGTGCACGTGCAGGTGGACGAAGGAGTCGGAATCCGACACGGAACCTCCGGTTCGTACGGTCTGCTGCGGGGTGGGAACAGCCTAACCTCGCCCACCCACATTCCCGGGCGCGTCGAGCGCGTCGCCCCGGTCAGCGCACGAGGGGCAGCCAGATGTCGTCGACGATCTCGATGATCCGACGGTCGGGCAGGGGCTTGAGCGACATCACCAGGTCGTGGCGCACCAGGTCGGACGGCAGCGAGGCGATCCCGTCGGGCCAGTCCCGCGCCGGGATCTCGCCACGGGCGACCGCGCGTTCGAGCATCACGCGGCCGACTGTCTCCCGTCCGCCGAGCAGGCGGTCGCGGAGGTCGGCGGGCGACAGCCCGGTCTCGACGTTGATGCTCGCCATGTAGACGCTGATCGCCGCCATGAAGCCAGAGCGGTAGGCGTTGAAGTCCCGGAGTGCCCGGAGCACGTCGCCGCGGAGCGAGCCGGTGTCGACCAGCTCCCGCCGCGAGAACAGGCCGCCGTGCTGCAGCGCCGCGAGCACGAGGTCGACCTTGCCCGGCCAGCGCCGGTAGAGGACGGGCTTCGAGGTGCCGGCCCGGGCGGCCACCCCGTCGAAGGTCAGCGCGGCGTACCCCACCTCCTGCAGCTCGGCCCACGCGGCGTCGAGCAGCGCTTCCTCGAGTTCGGCACCGCGCCGTCGCGTCTTCACAAGATCCACTTGCGTATCTTAACCCCGAGGGCTACCGTCATGCTCGTTAAGAAACGATCACGTATCCAAGGAGCACCGTGGACCGGAACCTCACCAGACTCGCCATCGCCCTGATCGTCGGCGCGATGGCCCCGCTGTTCGACTCGACGATCGTCAGCGTCGCCCTGCACACCCTGAGCCACGACCTGCACGCCAGCGTCGACACGATCCAGTGGGTGAGCACCGGCTACCTCCTCGCGATGGGCGTGACCGTGCCGATCGTCGGCTGGCTGCAGAACCGCCTCGGTGGGCGCCGGCTCTGGATGGCGTCGCTCGTCGTCTTCCTGGTCGGGAGCGTGCTCTGCTCCCTCGCCTGGGACGTCTCCAGCCTCATCGTGTTCCGGGTCGTCCAGGGCATCGGCGCCGGCGCGATGATGCCGCTGCTGACGACCCTGCTCATGCAGGCGGCCGGCGGGCGGAACGTCGGCAAGCTGATGTCCGTCGCCTCGCTGCCCACCGCACTCGGCCCGATCCTCGGCCCGGTCATCGGCGGCCTCATCCTCGGAGCCGGCAGCTGGCCGTGGCTGTTCTGGGTGAACGTCCCGTTCGCGGTCGTCGGGCTGGTCCTGGCGTGGCGGTTCATCCCCGCGGACGGCCCGGTCGGCACGGCCCGCCTCGACGCCGTCGGCCTGGCGCTCCTCTCCCCCGCCGTCGTCGGGGTCCTCTACGGCCTGAGCAACGCCAGCCGGAGCGACGGGTTCGCCCGACTCGACGTCTGGGCCCCGCTCGCCGCCGGGCTGGTCCTGCTCGTCGCGTTCGTGGCCTGGGCGACCCGGCGGCGAGACCGTGCCCTGGTCGACCTGGCACTCCTGCGGCACCGCCCCCTCGCCGCGGCGTCGACCCTGATGTTCCTGATGGGCGCGGCACTCTACGGCGGCATGCTCCTGCTCCCACTGTCCTTCCAGGAGCTGCGCGGCGCCGATGCCCTCGGTGCCGGCCTCCTCCTGATCCCGCAGGGCGTGGGGTCGCTGCTCAGCCGGTCCCTGGCCGGACGCCTGACCGACCGCATCGGTGCGAGGACCGTGGCGGTCGTCGGCTTCGCGGTCGTCCTCCTGGCGACGGTCCCCTTCGCCTTCGCCGACGGCTCGACGAGCCCGTGGTGGATCGGCCTGGTGCTCGTGGTACGTGGCATCGGCCTGGGCGCCGTGATGATCCCGATCATGGCGGTCGGGTTCGTCGGGCTCGCACGACCGGAGATGCCGCACGCCAGCACGATCACGCGGCTCGCGCAGCAGCTCGGCGGCGCGTTCGGCACCGCGGTGCTCGCGGTCGTGCTCGCCGGGGCGGCCGCTGGAGGGGACCCGGCCACGGCGTTCCAGCAGGCGTTCTGGTGGGCGATCGGTGTGACGGCGTTCGCCACCGCGATGGCGTTCCTGCTGCCCGGCCGGCAGCCTGCCGCCGCCACGCCAGCCGCTCCCGTCGCGCAACCCGTCGCCGCGACCGCCGAGTGACCCGCACCGGGTGAGCAGGAATGGTCGGGTCGCGTGACGTGAGCCGACCATTTCTGCTCACCATGCGGGGGTGGGCGCGGCCCACGACGGCCTGGAGGCGCGGGGCGGCCCCGCCACGCGCCTCCAGGCCGGTACGTAGTACGCCCAGGGCACGGCGCGAGGTCGCGAGACACGCCGCACGTCGGGCGCGCCGGTCGCAAGAACTGCCGTTCCGGCGCGTTCCGGGCGACACTTCGTGCGACCTCGCGCACCGGCGCGAAGCGCCCGCCGCCGCGCGCGCTACGCGGCGCGGATGCGGTCCAGCGCCAGCTGCAGGTCGTCCGGGTACTCCGCGGAGTACGACACCCACTGCCCGGTCCGCGGGTGCTCGAAGCCGAGCCGCACCGCGTCGAGCCACTGCCGGGTCAGCCCGAGCTCGTTCGCGAGCACCGGGTCCGCCCCGTACATCGTGTCGCCGACGAGCGGGTGCCGGGTCGCCGCCATGTGCACCCGGATCTGGTGGGTGCGCCCGGTCTCCAGGTGGACTTCGAGGAGGGTCGCAGACCGGAAGGCCTCGAGCGTCGCGTAGTGCGTCACGCTCGGCTTGCCGTCGGCCGTGACCGCGAACTTCCAGTCGCTCGAGGGGTGCCGGCCGATGGGCGCGTCGACGGTGCCGGAGGTCGGGTCGGGGTGCCCCTGCGCGAGCGCGTGGTAGACCTTCTCGACCGTGCGCTCCTTGAACGCCCGCTTGAGGTGCGTGTAGGCCAGCTCGGTCTTCGCGACGACCATGAGACCGGAGGTCCCGACGTCGAGCCGGTGCACGATGCCCGCACGCTCGGCGGCGCCGGAGGTCGCGATCGTGAACCCGGCCGCTGCCAGTCCACCCGGGACGGTCGGCCCGTCCCAGCCGGGCGACGGGTGCGCGGCGACGCCAACGGGCTTGTCCACCACGACGATGTCGTCGTCGTCGTGGACGACCGTCATGCCGGGGACCTCCACCGGGATGATCCGGGGGGCTTCCTTCGGGGTCCACTCGACCTGGAGCCACGAGTCGGCGTGCAGCCGGTCGGACTTGTCCACGGTGACCCCGTCGACGGTCACGCCACCGGCAGCGACGACGTCGGCCGCGAACGAGCGGCTGAACCCGAGAAGCTTGGCGATGGCGGCGTCGACACGCTCACCGGCGAGCCCGTCCGGGACCGGCAGGGAACGCGACTCGGTCACGTGGCGTCGTGCCCGAGGGTGTCCCGCCCGTCACGCGGCGCGCGCGGGTCGTCGGTCACTGTTGCCGCCGTTGCGTCGCGGGGTGCGTCCGGCGTGACGCCGTCGGGTGCCGACGTGGTCGCCGCCGCGTCCGCCGCGCGCTGCTGCTTCGCGGTGAGGGCGCGGGAGCCGTCGAGGTTCACGCCCAAGATCACGAGTAGGACGAAGATCACCATGCTGATGCAGATGAACGAGTCGGCGATGTTGTAGATCGCGGGCATCATCCACGGCGTCGAGATGAAGTCCACCACGTGGCCACGACCGAAGCCGGGTTCACGGAAGAGCCGGTCGAGCAGGTTCCCGAGGGCACCGCCGAGCAGCATGCCGAGCACGAGCGCCCACCACATCGAGCGGATGCGCCGGGCGAAGACGATGATCGCGACCACGACGGCGGTCGACACGATCGAGAACACCCACGTCATGTTCACCGCGAACGAGAACGCGGCGCCGGGGTTCCGCACGTACAGGAGCTGCAGTGCGTTGCCGAGCACGGGGACGACGGTGCCGTACGGCAGGTTGGCGACGACGAGCGCCTTCACGCCCTGGTCGAGTGCCACCACCACGACAGCGGCGAAGGCCAGTGCCGCGATTGCGCGGACACTGACCTTCGCTCGTGGAGCTGGTCGCGACAACGTCAGTTGCCGACGCCCTGCGCCGATGCCGGCGCGGGGGTGAGACCGGACTGCTCGGGGGCCGAGCCGTCCAGCTCGTTGAGCTGCCCCTGGATGTAGCTCTTGAGCTGCGCACGGTAGTCGCGCTCGAAGGTGCGGAGCTCGTCGATCTTGCCCTCGAGCTGGCGCTGCTCCTGCTCGAGCACCGCGACACGCTGACGGTTCGTGTTCTCGGTGTCGGCGATGATCTGGCGCTGCTTGGCCTCGGCCTCGGAGACGAGGCGCGCGGCCTGGGCGGTTCCCTCGGCGATGAGCGCGTCGCGCTTCTCGACGCCCTCGCGCACGTGCTCCTCGTGGAGACGGCGGGCCAGGGTGAGGAGGTTGGTGGTGCCCTCGGTGTCCTCGTCCGCGGCGACCGTGGTGGCCGGAGCGGCGGCGGCGACCGGAGCCGGCTCCGGCGCGGCGGCCACGGGGGCGGGCTCCGGCTCGGGCTCGGGGGTCGCGTCCGGAGCGGGCTGCTCGGCCTGGGCCGGCTTCGGCGCCGACTCGGCGGCCTGCAGGCGCTGACGGAGCTCGTCGTTCTCGGCCGTCAGGCGGCGCAGCTCGACCACGACCTCGTCGAGGAAGTCGTCGACCTCGTCCTGGTCGTAGCCCTCGCGGAACTTCGTCGGCTGGAACCGCTTGTTGACTACGTCTTCCGGCGTCAAAGCCATTGCCGTCACCTCAATAGAACTGCTGAACGTGTGGAACCGTCTCGGTCCGACCGAATGTACCAGTCGTACCGGGCGGTGCGGATGCCACGCCGGGGCGAGCATCGATCCCGACCACCGTACACCGACGGTGACCGTGAATCGTGAACCGTGCCCTGGCGTGGCGCGTGTCGCGGCTGAACCGCGACTAGATCAAGTAGCGGACGACCGTCATCGCGATGATGACGACGAGCATCACGATCGTCCACCCGAAGTCGAGCGCCACCGGCCCCATCCGCAGCGGCGGGAGCGCCTTGCGGACGGTGCGGATCGGCGGATCGGTCACGGTGTAGACGAACTCGGAGACCACGAGGAGTCCCCCGCGGGGCCGCCAGGAGCGGTTGTACGCCTGCACGATGTCGAGCGCGAACCGCCCCCACATCGTGAAGAAGTAGAGCAGGAGGAGGAAGTACAGGATCGTGAAGATCGCGGACACGATGGGGCTCGCTCGGCTCGGGTGAGCGTCGTCACGTGACGACGCTCACGGGGCGGGTGGGCCTGAGGGACTCAGGACTGGGCGAAGAAGGACGCCTCGATGTCGGACTCTACCTCAGGCGCCTCACCGCTCACCGCGACGTGCGCCGGGGAGAGGAGGAACACCTTGTTGGTGACCCGCTCGATCTTGCCGTAGAGGCCGAGCGACAGGCCGGAGGCGAAGTCGATCATGCGACGGGCGTCCGCCTCGGTCATCTGCGAGAGGTTGATGATGACGGGGATGCCGTCGCGGAAGCTCTCGGCGATGGACTGGGCGTCCTTGTACTCGCGCGGGTGGACGGTGAGGATCTCGTTCATTTCCTGGACCGGTGCTGCCTTCTGTGCGGTCGTGTGCGAGCGGCGGAGCGGGGTGACCTGGGCGCCGCGCTGGTGGGTGTGCGTCTTGGTCTCGACGGGAGCAGGGGCCGCGGCGGGCGCGGGGGCCTCCTGTGCGACCGGAGCCGGAGCCGGCGTCGGCGCCGCGGCCGGAGCGGACTGCTGCCGCGCGGGCTGCTGCTGCGGCTGCTCGTCCTCGTACTCGAGTTCCTCGTCGGCGAGGCCGAGGTAGACCATCGTCTTCTTCAGCGGGTTGGCCATGGTTCCTCCGGAGTTCGTGCTCGTGGATGCCCTTGGGACGAGGCTAGGGCGTGACCGGCCGTTCTCCCGTGATTGCGGTGCCGATCCGGAGGTGTGTCGCGCCCTCTGCGATCGCCTCGGCGTAGTCGCCGCTCATCCCAGCGGAGATGTCCGTGGCATCCGGCGCGAGCGACACCACCCGCTCGGAGATCGACCGGAGCCGGGCGAAGGCCGCACGGGGTTCCTCGTCGAGCGGCGCCACGGCCATGACGCCCCGCAACCGGATCGTGCCGGTCGCCAGGACCCGCGCCACCATGGCCTCGACGTCGTCGGGCTGCACGCCCCCGCGACCGGGGTCGTCGGTGAGGTTGACCTGCACGAACCCGTCGACCACGGGTGGCTCCGGTTCGGCCTCGTTCGGGGCGAAGGCGTCGACGACCGAGGTGCGGTCGAGCGACTGCACGACGTGCGCGTAGCGCCGGACCTGCCGTGCCTTCTTCGACTGCAGCTGCCCGACGAAGTGCCACCTCAGCGGCAGGTCGGCGAGTTCCGCGGCCTTCGCCTGCGCCTCCTGGTGGCGGTTCTCCCCCACGTCGGTGACGCCGAGCGCCGCGAGTGCACGGACGAGCGACGCCGGGTGGAACTTCGTGACGACGACGAGCGTCAGCTCGTCCGCAGACCGCCCTGCGGCTCGCGCCGCGTCGGAGATGCCCTGCCTGACGGACGCGAGACGCGCCTCCAGTCCGCCGTCTGGTGACGGGTCGGTCTGGAGGCGCGGGTCGTCTGACAACGCTGCTTACTTCAGGAAGTCGGGGACGTCGAGCTCGTCGTCATCGTCGTCGAAGGCCGGGTCGGCGGCGCGCTGCGCCGGCGCCTCGTGCTCCTGCGACGCCCAGGAGGGCGACGAGTCCTCGATCGAGCCGGTGCCGCCGGCGGAGGCCACCGGCAGGGTCGCGCCGGCCTCGGGGTCGACGTAGCTCGAGCGGCGTTCCTTCTGCTGCTGCTGCGGCTCGCCACCGTCGAAGCCCGCGGCGATGACGGTCACGCGGACCTCGTCGCCGAGAGTGTCGTCGATGACCGCACCGAAGATGATGTTCGCCTCGGGGTGGACGGCTTCCTGCACCAGGCGGGCCGCGTCGTTGATCTCGAAGATGCCGAGGTTCGAGCCACCCTGGATCGAGAGCAGGACGCCGTGCGCACCGTCGATCGATGCCTCGAGCAGCGGGGACGCGACGGCGAGCTCGGCGGCCTTGATGGCACGGTCGGCGCCCCGCGAGGACCCGATGCCCATGAGCGCGGAACCCGCACCCTGCATGACCGACTTGACGTCGGCGAAGTCGAGGTTGATGAGACCCGGGGTCGTGATGAGGTCGGTGATGCCCTGCACGCCGGCGAGGAGCACCTGGTCGGCGGTCGCGAAGGCCTCGACCATCGAGATGCCGCGGTCGCTGATCTCGAGCAGGCGGTCGTTCGGCACGACGATGAGCGTGTCGACCTCGTCCTTGAGCCCGGCGACGCCGTTCTCGGCCTGGGACTGACGACGCTTGCCCTCGAAGCTGAACGGCTTGGTGACGACACCGATGGTGAGCGCACCGATCGACTTCGCGATGCGGGCGACCACGGGCGCACCACCCGTGCCGGTCCCGCCGCCCTCGCCGGCGGTGACGAAGACCATGTCGGCGCCCGCCAGGGCCTCTTCGATCTCCTCGGCGTGGTCCTCGGCGGCACGGCGGCCGACCTCGGGGTCCGCGCCGGCGCCGAGGCCGCGGGTGATCTCGCGGCCCACGTCGAGCTTGACGTCGGCGTCGCTGAGGAGCAGGGCCTGTGCGTCGGTGTTGATCGCGATGAACTCGACCCCACGGAGGCCGAGCTCGATCATGCGGTTGACGGCGTTCACGCCGCCGCCGCCGACACCGACGACCTTGATGACGGCGAGGTAGTTGTGGTTCGTGGTCACGTCAGTCAGGCCTCCGGTCGAACCCTCAACCTCTACTTGAAGTTCAGGGGCAATGCTGGTAGATGTGGTGCTGGCTTCGACGCTACGGGTGCGCTCCGGGCACTGTCGCCCCGCCACGCCGCGTGTCGCGCGATTCCGCGACTTCTTCCGCTACTTCTTCGCGCGGATGATGCCGTTGTCCGGTGCACTGACGTCGTACTCGACGACGACGCCGGGGTTCCGCGCCGCGTGGTCCTTGACGAGGGCAGCGAGCAGGGCGGCCTTGGCGTCCGACTGCTCCGGGTTGCCCCAGACCACGCTCGAGCCGTCCTTCAGGGCGAGCGTCACGTCGTCGGCGGTCGACGCCTTCACGCTCGTGACCTGCGCCCGCACCGTCGACGGCAGCGCCAGCACGACCTCGGTCATGGTGCGGAACACCGACGAGCCGAGCTTCGCGTTGCCGACGTCGGCGACGGGCATGTTCGCGGGCTGCTTCGGCGAGGACTGCACGACGATGCCGGCCGGGTCCACCAGGTCGAAGGACTTCCCCGACTGCACCGCCACGACCGGGGTGCGCTCGGTCACCGTCACCACGAGGGTGTGCGGCGGCGCTTCCTCGGTCACGTAGCTCTCGATGAGGGGGAAGCCCGCGACGTCCTGCTTGATGGCGTCGAAGTCGAGCCGGGCGAGCGGGGTGCCGATCTGGTCGGAGAGGGCCTGCCGGAGCTGGGTCTCGTCGACGCGGTTCGTGCCCTTGATCTCGATCGTCTGCAGGGCCATCAGCGGCGAGAACACCGCGACGAGGATCGAGACGCCGAACACCAGGACGATGCTCGCGGCGGTGATCCAGGCCGCGCGGCGGTGCCGACTGCGACGGGTGAAGCGACGGACCTCGGCCCGTTCGAGCAGGCGACGGCGGCGCTTCGCGACCCGGGCCTCACGCGCGGTCTCGGCAGCGCGGACGCCGGCGCCGATCGGGGCCTCGTGGTCGTCGTGGTGCTGGTCCGCGTCGACGTGCAGGTCGTCGACGGTCGCGTCCGACGCCGGGCGCGACTCGGGGTGGTCCTCGTCGGGGGTGTACTCGCGGAGGCGGTCCTTGACGGTCGAGAACCCTGCGCCGAGACCGGCACCGAGCCGACGACCGGCAGCTCCGGCGAACGCCCCTGCCCGGTCGCGAGCCGACGTGCCGGGCTCTTCCGGAGAGGTGGAGGCGACCGGTTCGTCGACCGCGTCCTGCGGGGCGGGGTCGGGCTGCGCCTCCCGGACGTCCTGCCGCTGATCCCGCGACGGACGCCGCGGGATCAGCGGGGCACGGCGCTGCCGGGGCGCCTGGGCGTCACCGGCGGACGCGTCCGGCTGCGCCGGGCGCTCGTCGAACCCCTCCGGACGCTTCACCGGGTGAGCGCGCTCTCGTCGTTCTGCAGCGCGCCGATGACCTGCGGGATGATCCGGTACACGTCGCCGCAGCTCAGGGTCATGATGATGTCACCCTCGCGCGCGACGGCGGCAGCGCGGGCGGCGGCCTCGTCCCAGTCGGGCAGGAACTCGACGCGGGACTGGTCGGCGAAGCGCTCCTGCACGAGGGCACCGGTCACGCCGGGCTCCGGGTCCTCGCGGGCGCCGTAGACGTCGAGCACGACGGTGTGGTCGGCGAGCTCCTCGTAGACCTTCGCGAAGTCCCCGGCCATCAGGCGCGTGCGGGAGTACAGGTGCGGCTGGTGGATCGCGATGATCCGACCGTCGCCGACGACGTTCCGGGCGGCCCTGAGCGCCGCGGCGACCTCGGTCGGGTGGTGGGCGTAGTCGTCGTACACGGACACGCCGCGCTCGACGCCGTGCAGCTCGAAGCGGCGCTGGGTGCCGCCGAAGGACTCGATGCCGCGGATGGCGTCCGCCGGGGCGACGCCGAGTCCGGTCAGCACCGCGAACGCACCGACGGCGTTGATCGCGTTGTGGCGCCCGGGCACGCGGAGGGTCAGGTGGTACGCCGTACCGTCGGCACGGAAGTCGACCTCGACCCCGGCGGACTCGGTGATGCCCTCGATGCGGACGTCGGCGTCGACGGCCTCGCCGAAGGTGACGACCTCGGGGGCGTCCTCCCGCTGGCGGACACCGGCGGTGACGGCCTTCGCGCCCGCGTCGTCGCTCGAGATGACGACCCGCTCGGAGGCCTTCGCGGCGAACTCCACGAAGGCCTCGGTGAAGGCCTCCTCGCTGCCGTAGTGGTCGAGGTGGTCGGCGTCGACGTTCGTGATGAGCGCGACCGCGACGTCGTACAGCAGGAACGAGCCGTCGGACTCGTCGGCCTCGACGACGAACAGGTCGCTCGAACCCGGTGCCGAGCTGGTACCGAGCGACTGGATGACCCCGCCGTTGACGAAGCTCGGGTCCAGGCCGAGCTCGACCAGGGCCGTGACGATCATGCCCGTCGAGGTGGTCTTGCCGTGGGCACCGGCGACCGCGACGAGGCGGTGCTCGGCGATCAGCGCGGCGAGGGCCTGCGAGCGGTGCAGGACCGGCAGGCCGCGGCGCTGGGCCTCGAGGAGTTCGGGGTTGTCCGGCCAGAGCGCGCTCGTGACGACGATGGTGTCCGCGTCGCCGACGTTCGCGGCGTCGTGGCCGATGTGCACCTCGGCGCCGAGGTCGCGCATCGTGCCGGTGGTGGCGGTCTCGCGGGAGTCGCTGCCCGTCACGCGGTGGCCGGCGGCGAGGAACAGCCGGGCGATGCCGCTCATGCCGGAGCCGCCGATGCCGACGAAGTGCACCGTGCCGAGGTCGTCCGGGATCGGCTGCGTCAGGTCCGGCTTGATGGTCATCGTTCCTCCGTGGTGCTGTCGTCCTGCGCGGTGGGCGCGTCCTTCGCGCCTCGTGCGCGCTTCGCCGCGTCGAGGACGAGGTCGGTCATCCGGTCGGCGCCGTCGCGGTGCCCGACGCTGCCGGCGCGCACCGTCATGTCCGCGATCCGGGCCCGGTCCTGCAGGATGTTCAGGAGCTGGAACGTCACCCAGTCCTCGTCGAATTCCGCGTCGGCCACGAGGACCGCTCCCCCTGCGTCGACGACGTCCTTCGCGTTGTGGCGCTGCTCGCCGTTGCCGACAGGGTACGGCACCAGGACGCTCGGCAGCCCGACGGCGGTGAGCTCGCAGACCATGCCGGCACCGGCACGCGAGACCACGAAGTCGCTCGCGGCGTACGCCAGGTCCATCCGGTCGCAGTACTGCAGGACGTGGTAGCCGTCGAGGTCGCTCGGGCCGAGGTCCGAGTTGCCGCCGACGACGTGCAGGACCTGCCAGCCGGCACCGACGATCGTCGCCGCGGCCTTGTTCACCGTGCGGTTGATGCTGCGCGCGCCGGACGACCCGCCGGTGACGAGCAGGACCGGACGGTCGGCGTCCAGCCCGAACTCGGCGAGCCCCTCGGCGCGGCTGGCGCGACGGTCGAGCGACTCGATCTCGCGGCGAAGTGGCATCCCGACGAGCCGGCCGTGCCGGAGCCGGGTGTTCGAGAAGGTGAGGCCGACGTGCTCGGTGAGGAAGGCCGCCAGGCGGTTCGCCAGGCCGGGCTTCGCGTTCTGCTCGTGCACGACGATCGGGGTGCCGGTGCGCTTCGCCGCGATGTAGGCCGGGGCGGCTGCGTACCCACCGACGCCGAGGACGACCTCGACGTCGTGCTCGCGGATGATCTGCTCGGTGCGCTTGACGGCGCCCCAGAAGCGCTGCGGGAAGCGGAGCGCGGCGGCGTTCGGCTTGCGCGGGAACGGCAGGCGCGGGATGGTCAGCAGCTCGTACCCGCGCATCGGGACGAGCCGGGACTCGAGGCCCTCGGCGGTGCCGAGGACGATGACCTCGGCGTCCGCGTCGCGCTCGGTCAGCCGATCGGCGACCGCGAGCAGCGGGTTGACGTGGCCGGCGGTGCCGCCGCCGGCGAAGAGGTACGTGCTCACCGGAGTGTTCCGTTCAGGGTGCTGCGGCCCGTCGGGCCGTCGAGGGGATCACGGCCGGACGGGCCGTTCTTGCCGGGGAGGTCGCGCGCGAACGACAGGACCACGCCGATGGCGACGAGCGTCATGATCAGCGCGGACCCACCGGCCGAGATGAGTGGGAGGGGGACGCCGAGGACCGGCAGCAGGCCGAGGACCACGGCGATGTTCACGAGGGCCTGGCCGATGATCCAGGCGAGGATGCCGCCCGTGACGGTCTTGACGAACGGGTCCTTCGACTGCCGGATGACCTTGATCATGCTGACGGCGAGCACCACGAAGAGCGCGAGGACCACGACGGCGCCGATGAGCCCGAGTTCCTCGCCGATGATCGCGAAGATGTAGTCGTTGTCCGCCTCGGGCAGCCACGACCACTTCGCCTTCGAGTTGCCGAGCCCGACGCCGAACACGCCACCGGACGCCAGTGCCCACATGCCGTGCACGGGCTGCCAGCAGAGGTCGGCGTACTGGTTCGAGTCCGTGCAGCCGGACAGCCAGGCGCTGATGCGGACCTGGCGGGACGACGACGCCATCGTGACGAACGGCAGCAGCACGGCCATCGCGACCACGCCGACGAGCAGGTGCTTCGCCCGGGCCCCGCCGACGTAGAGCGCGCCGAGCACGAGGATGAGCATGATCATCGCGGTGCCCTGGTCGCCACCGAGGATCACCAGCCCGAGGGACAGGAGCGAGGCGATCCCGACCGGGATGAAGACCTCTTTCCAGTCGTCGAGCTTGTCCCGCTTGACGTACATGATCGCGCCGATGCCGAGCACCAGCCCGAGCTTGACGACCTCGGACGGCTGCGCGGTGAACGAGCCGATGCCGATCCAGTTCCGGTTGCCCTGCACGTCGATGCCGAGCGGCGTGTACACGAGCAGCTGCAGTGCCAGGGCAGCGCCGAGCAGCCGCATGGCCCACTTCCGCCAGAGCCGCGCCGGCACCCGGCTGACGATGAGCATGAGCGGCACGCCGAGCACCGCGTACAGGCCCTGACGGGAGGCGGCGCCGAAGAAGTCGTGCGTCGCGGCGTACTGCTCGACGCTCGACGACGACAGGACCATGACGACACCGAAGACGACGAGGAAGAGCGTGACGCCGAGGATCGTGTAGAAGGTGCTCGACTCGGCGACGAAGACGTTCTTGACGGCGACGACGGCGCGGTTCGTGGTGCGCGTGGGCGCGGTACCCGCGCTCGTGCTCGACGTCGTCCGAGCGCCCCGGTCGCGGCCGTTACGCCCCTGCGGAAGATCCGTCGTCGCCATCGGCGTTGCCTCCCAGGTGCTCGTGGACCGCGGCCGCGAAGCGCTCGCCCCGGTCCGCGTAGGAGCCGAACTGGTCGAACGACGCCGCGGCGGGGGCGAGGAGGACCGTGTCGCCCGGCCTCGCGACCGATGCGGCATGCCGGACCGCCTCGGGCATGACCTGATCAGTGTCCGCTGCTTCGACCTGCAGGACGGGCACCCCGGGCGCGTGTCGCGCGAATGCCTCGAGGACGGGCGCACGGTCGGTGCCGATCACCACGACGGCGCGGACGTCCGGCCCGAAGCGCTCGACGAGTCCGTCGACGTCGACGCCCTTGAACAGGCCCCCGACGATCCACACGACAGTGTCGAACGACGCGAGCGACGCGGTGGCCGCGTGCGGGTTCGTCGCCTTCGAGTCGTCGACCCAGGTGATCCCGTCGGCGGTGGCGACGAGCTCGGTGCGGTGGTGGTCCGCGCGGAAGCCCTGCACGGCCGTCCGGATCGCGCTCGGCTGCACGGAAGCGGCGCGGGCGAGCGCGGCGGCGGCGAGGACGTTCATCGTCATGTGCGGGCTCGCGAGTCCGGCCTGCTCGAGGTCGGCGACGGTCGCGAGTTCGAGCGCGCTGCTCTGCCGGTTCTCGGCGAACGCGCGGTCGCACAGGACGTCCTCGACCACCCCGACGTCACCGGGCGCGGGGATGCCGGGGCCGAAGCCGACGGCACGGCAGCCCTCGACGACGTCGGCCTCCTCGACCATGTGCCGGGTGACCTCGTCGGTCGTGTTGTAGACGCACGCCATCACGGTGCGCTCGTAGACCTTGGCCTTGGCGGCGCGGTAGGCCTCGGAGGAGCCGTGCCACTCGAGGTGGTCGTCGGCGATGTTCAGGCACGCGCTGGCGAGGGGCACCACGGCACCGTCACCGGACGTCGGCATGTAGTGCAGCTGGTGGCTCGACAGCTCCACCACGAGGACGTCGAAGCCGTCCGGGTCGCGGACGACGTCGAGCACGGGCACGCCGATGTTGCCGCAGGACACGGCACGGAGTCCCCCGGCCTCGAACATCGCCGTGGTCAGCTGCGTCGTGGTGGTCTTGCCGTTCGTGCCGGTGATGGTCACCCAGGGGGCGGCGACCGGGCCGCGCACGACCTTGTCGCGCACGCGCCAGGCGAGCTCGATGTCGCCCCAGACGGCGCTGTTGGCGACGGACCACTGCACGGTCGCGTTGTGCGGCGGCAGGCCCGGCGACACGATGACGACGTCGGGCGCCTGCGTCCGCAGGGCGTCGGGCACCGAGTCCAGCGGCGTCTGCACGAACTGCGCGCCGATCACGTCGAGCAGCTCGACGCTGTCGGACGGGGCGTCGGTCGAGTAGACCGTCACCACGCTGCCGAGCTCGACGAGGGTGTCGGCGACCGAGAACCCGGTGGCGCCGAGGCCCAGGACGGCGACGTTCAGCCCCTTCCAGCCCTCGGCGTACCAGCTGTCCAGACCTTCCAGGCGGGCGTCAACCAACTCGTGCGATCCATTCGAGGTAGAAGAGTCCGACACCCGCGGCGACGCAGAGTCCCGCGATGATCCAGAACCGGACGACGACCGTCACCTCGGCCCACCCCTTCAGCTCGAAGTGGTGGTGCAGCGGACTCATCCGGAAGATGCGCTTGCCGTGGGTGATCTTGAAGTACGCCCGCTGCAGGATGACCGAGCCGGTGACGATGAAGAACAGACCGCCGATGAGGACGAGCAGGAGCTCGGTGCGGCTGAGGATCGCGAGGCCGGCCAGGGCGCCGCCGAGGCCGAGCGAGCCGGTGTCGCCGAGGAAGATCTGCGCCGGCGAGGTGTTGTACCAGAGGAAGCCGATCAGGCCACCGCAGACCGCCGCCGCGACGACCGCGAGGTCGAGCGGGTTCGTCACCGTGTAGCAGGCGTGCTCGGTGCTGGCGTCGAGACGAGCGCCGCCGCAGATCTGGTTCGACTGCCAGAACCCGATGATCACGTACGAGCCGATCGCCAGGATGCTCGAGCCGGTGGCGAGGCCGTCGAGACCGTCCGCGACGTTCACGCCGTTCGACGTCGACACCGTCAGCAGGACGATCCACGCCAGGAACAGGATGGTGCCGATCACGGTGCCGAGCGCCATGAAGTCGAGCCACGGGATGTCCCGGATCGCCGACACCATGGTCGACGCCGGCGGCTTGCCGTTCGCGGTCGGGACGACGAGCGCCACGGTCGCGAAGATGACGCCGACGATCACCTGTCCGAGGACCTTCGCCCACCCGCCGAGCCCGAGGCTCCGCTGACGCCGGACCTTGAGGAAGTCGTCGATGAAGCCGACGAACCCGAGACCGACCATCAGGAACAGGACGAGCAGGCCGGACAGCGTGATCGAGTCACGACCGACCAGGTGCCCGACGAAGTAGCCGAGGACCGCACCGATGATGAGGACGATGCCGCCCATCGTCGCCGTGCCGCGCTTCGTGTGGTGCGACTGCGGGCCGTCGTCGCGGATGAACTGTCCCCAGCCGAGGCGGTGGAACAGCTTGATGAACAGCGGCGTGAGCAGCAGTGTGAACACCAGCGACACGGCGCCGGCGATCAGGAGGGCGATCATTCGGTGACACCTCCGAGGCGGTCGCCGAGGAATCGCAGTTCGGCGGACTTCGAGGACTTGACGAGGACCACGTCGCCGGGGCGGAGCATGTCCTGCACGGAGTGGACGGCGTCGTCGACGTCCTCGATGAACACGGACTCGCCGTCCCACGATCCCTCGAGGGTGGCGGCCTGGTGGATCGGCAGGGCGGCGCGGCCGACGACCACGAGCTGCCCGATGCCGAGACGGACGACGAGCCGGCCGATGCGGTCGTGCTCCTCCGTCGAGAACTCCCCGAGCTCCGCCATCTCGCCGAGCACGGCGACGGTCCGCTCCCCCGGGCGCACGATCTGCGCCAGGGTCCGCAGCGCTGCTGCGGTGGAGTCGGGGGACGCGTTGTACGCGTCGTTGATGATCGTGACGCCCTCCGGGCCGCCCTGGAGGAGCTCCATGCGCCAGCGCTCGGCGCGCGTCATCGACGCGAGCGCCGCGGCGCCGGTGGCGAGGGGCACGCCCCACAGGTGGGCCACCGTGAGCGCGGCGGACGCGTTCATGGCGTGGTGCTCGCCGAGGATCGCGAGGCGGACGTCGACGGTCTCGGGGAGGTGATCCGTGCCTCCAGGCTGGGTCGCGTCCGTCGGACGGTCGCCTTCCTGGCGGACGGGAGGCGCGGTGAGGGTGAAGCGGGTACCGCTGCGGTCCGTCTCGATGCCGGTGATGCGGTAGTCGGCATCCGCCGACGTGCCGAAGCCGACCACCTGGGCGGCCGTCAGGTCGCGCATGGACGCGACGCGGTCGTCGTCCACGTTGAGGAGCGCCGTGGCGGTCGACGGCAGGTCCGTGACCATCTCGGACTTCGCGCGCTGCGTCGCCTCGATGCCGCCGAACTCGCCGGCGTGCGCGAGGCCCACCTTGAGGACGACGCCCGTGTCGGGCTCGGCGATCGAGACGAGCTTCGCGATGTGGCCGACGCCGCTCGCACCCATCTCGACGACCAGGTACCGGGTGTCGTGCGTGATCCGCAGCATCGAGATCGGCGCGCCGACGTGGTTGTTGAACGACCCCTGGGGCGCGACGGTCTCGCCGTGCTGCTCGAGGACCGTGCGGAGCATGTTCTTGGTGCTCGTCTTGCCGTTCGAGCCGGTGATGCCGACGACCTTGAGCGGTGCCGGGCGACCCTGTGCGTCGACGCGGTCGGCGCTCGACATCCGGACGCGCGTGACGACCTCGTGCGCGAGCGCGGCGAGTGCCTCGTAGCCGTCCTGCACGACGATCTGCGGCGCGGTGGTGTCCACGCGCTCGGGCGTGATGACGAGCGCGGCGCCGGCCTCGGTCGCGGCGGGCACGAAGCGGCGCCCGTCGGTGACCTCGCCCGGGAGCGCGAAGAACACGCTGCCGGGGCGGACCAGCCGCGAGTCGGTCTCGACGGACCCCTCGACGACCAGGTCGCCCTGGTCGGCGACGTCGGTCGCCTGGGCACCGGCCAGCAGCTCGCCGCCGACCGCGGTGGCGATCTCGGCGAGGGTCAGGGCGATCATCGGGTGCCCTCGGTCCTGACGCCGTCTGCGGGACCGGAGTTCGGCTCCCAACCGGCCTCGCGCAGTGCCTGGCGGGCCTCGTCGCGTGCCGAGTAGGGCGTGCGGACGCCCTGGATGTCGCGGTAGTCCTGGTGTCCGGGGCCGGCCCAGAGGATCGAGTCGCCCTCGCCGAGCAGCCCGACGGCCAGGCGGATGGCGGCCTCCGGTGGGCTGACCTCGTGGATCTCGTGCTCGGGGAAGGCCTCGCGCGCAGCGTCGACGAGGGTCTTCCGGATCGACGCGGCGTCTTCGAAGCGGGGGTGGTGGTCCGTGATCACGAGGATGTCCGACCCGGCTGCGCCGATGCGGGCCATGTCGGCGCGCTTCGTCTTGTCGCGGTCGCCGTCGGCGCCGAACAGCATGAGGACCTTGCCGGACGTGAACTGCCGGACGGCCGCGAGGGTGTTCTCGAACGCGTCGGGGCTGTGCCCGAAGTCGACGTAGACGCTCGGCCCGCGGTCGCCGGAGACCCGCTCGGTGCGGCCGGGCAGGTAGCACTCGATGGCGGACACCGGGTGGTCCTCGGTCTGGTCCGCGTACTGGCGGTGGTTGCTCTCGAGCGCGTGCGCGATGGCGCCGAGCTCGAAGCCGCCCTCGACGAGCATGACGATCGCCAGTGCGGCGTTCGCGGCCATGTGCCACCCGATGAGGGGCACACGGGTGGTGAGCTCGCGGCCCTCGGGCCCGGTCAGGCGGAACTCCGTGTACGCGGCGTGCGCCTCGACGATGTCGACGTGCCACTCGGCCTCGACGTCGGCGTGCACCGTGATGGTCGTCACCGGGATGCGGGAGTCCTGCACCACGCGGTGGCCCCAGTCGGTGTCCAGCGAGACGACGCCGCGGCGGGCGTGCTCGGGCTGGAACAGCGGGAGCTTCGCCTGGTAGTACTCCTCCATGTCGGCGTAGTCGTCGAGGTGGTCGTGCGACAGGTTCGTGAACGCCGCGACGTCGAAGACGATGCCGTCGACCCGGTGGCGGCTGAGGGCCTGCGCGCTCACCTCCACCGCGACCGCGCGCACCTCGCTCTCGCGCATCCGGGCGAGGAGGGCGTGCATCTCGCTGGCCTCGGGCGTGGTCAGGCGGCTCGTGACGCTGAGCGTGCCGATGTGGCGCTCCGCCGTCGAGCTGAGGCCCGTGACGAGGCCGAGCTGCTTGAGGATTCCCTCGAGGATGTACGACGTGCTCGTCTTGCCGTTCGTGCCGGTGACGGCGAACAGCTGCGGGAGGTCGGTCGCTTCGTCCGGGTGGGTGCGGTAGACCCAGGCCGAGACGTCGCCGAGCGCCGCACGGGGGTCGTCGACCACGAGCACCGGCAGCCCGGCGGCCTGGGCGTGCTCGACACCGGCGTCGTCGGTGAGGACGGCGACGGCACCGCGCTCGGCGGCCTCGGTCGAGAACTCCGCGCCGTGCCGGTTCGCACCGTGCACGCCGACGAAGAGGTCACCCGGCTGCACCTCGGCGGCGCTCAGGGTGACACCGGTCGTCTCGACGGCGTCGACCGAGCCGACGACGCGCAGCCCGAACGCGTTCGCGAGTTCGGCCACGGCCCTCGGGGTCGGGTGTTCGGGTCGGAGGACCGGGGGGATCCGTGCGGACAAGTGCTCCTTCTTCCTCACCACGTGGACGGGTAGGTCTTCGCCTGCGTCGTGGAGGGGGCTACTCGGTACTTCTCGAGCACCTGGGACATGAGAGTGCGGAACGCCGGAGCCGCTCCACTGGACCACTTGTTGGCCTGCGGCTTCGTGAACGTCACCGTGACAACATACTGGGGGTCCTCTGCGGGTGCCATTCCGGCCACCGAGGTGATGCGCTGCGAGCCGTAGCCCTTCGACCCCTCGGCCACCTCGGCCGTTCCGGTCTTCGCGGCGATGTTGTAGCCAGAGATCGGCTTCATGCCCACGAGCGTGCCGCCCGTGACCACGCTCTGCAGCATGTCGGTGACCTGCGTGGCGGCGTTCGCGGACACGACGCGCGTCGGCTGCACGTCGGGCGCGTCGATCGTCTTGCCGTCTGCCGTCTCGCATCCCTTCACGAAGTGCAACGGGATCCGGACCCCGTCGTTCGCGATGGTCTGGAAGATGCTCGCGACCTGGACGGCGGTCGTCGAGATGCCTTGACCGAACATCGAGTTGATGTTCGTCTGCTGGTCCCAGTTCGGGCTCGTGCCGTAGTCCATCGACGGCTGGCCCGGGTAGTCGATCGCCGACTCGGGTTCGAACAGGCCGAACTTCTGCATGTAGTCGTACCGCTGCTGCGCGGTCAGACGGGAGCCGAGCTCGGTGATGCCGACGTTCGACGAGTCGCGGAGGATGCCGGTCAGCGTGAGGTTCTCGGTGGGGTGGAACTCGGAGTCGTGGATCGTGCCGCCCCAGGGGAACGTGCGCGAGTACGGCACGACGGCCTGGTCGGTGGGACTCGACTTGCCCTGGTCGATCAGCGCGGCGGCGATCGCGGCCTTGATCGTCGACCCGGGCTCGTAGGTCGCCGTGAGCGCGCGGGAACCGTACGCTCCCTTGTCGGTGGTCGCGTCGACGTCGTTCGGGTCCACCGTCGGGTAGTCCGCCACGGCGAGGAGCTCCCCCGTCTTGACGCTTGTCACCGTCGCCGTCGCCGACTCGGCCTGCAGGTCCTTCGCGGCGGACGCGATCGTCTGCTCGGCCATGTACTGCAGGTCGCTGTCGATCGTGGTCTCGAGCGTGCCGCCGTCCTTGGCTTCCTTCGTCGTCACGGTGCTGCCCGGCAGCTGGACGCCGTCCTCACCGCGCTCGTACGTCTCGGAGCCGTTCGCGCCCGCCAGGCACTGGTTGTAGGCGTACTCGAGCCCGGCCTGGGCACCGTCCGTGCCCATGAAGCCGGTGATGTTGCCCGTGGCCGCGCCCGTGGGGTAGGTCCTTGCCGACTGCTGCTCCGGGTAGAGCCACGGGATGCCCAACGCGCGGACGGCCTCGTAGTGCTTCACGTCGAGGCCCTTGACCAGGTACGCGAAGTCGGACTTCGGGTTCGCCGCGATGTTCTTCTGCATCGTGGCGACGTCGCCGCCTGATGCCTTCGCCAGGGCCTTCAGGGCCGTGTCGACGGTGACGTCCTTCGTCCGCGTGCCGCCGAGCTTGCCCTCGAACTTCTTCACCAGGCGCGGGGCGGTCGTGATGTTGTACCGGGTGACGCTGTCGGCGAGCTCGGTGCCGTTGCGGTCGATGATCGATCCGCGTGTGCCGTAGATGGTCACCGGGATGCTGCGCTTCGCCTTCGACTGCTCGTTCAGCTCGGCCGCCTGGACCACCTGGATGTCCACCAGGCGGACCACGAACACCGCCACGAGGGCGATCACGGCGATCATCACGACGCTGTAGCGCAGTCGTCGGTTGCGGATCGTCTTCGTCACGCGGTGCGGTCCTTCCCAGGTGGTGCGTCAGGGTGTCCCGAGCCCGCAGGTCACCGGGTGGAGGGGGCCTGGAGCTGGTTCGGGTCGGACTCTACGTCGGTGGTCGAGGAAGCCCCGCCCGACGCGCTGGCGCCTGTGGTCTTCCCAGCGTCGGCGCTCGTGTCGGTCTTCGTGCTGGTCGTCGTGTCGGTCTTGCTGTCGGTCTTCGCGTCGCTGTTCTTCGCGTCGCTGCCGGTGGTCGACCCGCTCTCCTTGCTCGTCGACGTGTCGCCCTGCTTCGCCGCGAGGGGGACGTCGTCCAGGAGCGAGTTCGGAACCTGGTTCTCGGTGCTCGCGGTGGCCTGGTCGGCGACCGCCGGCGTCGGCGTGCCGTACACCCGGCCGGTCTTCGGGTCGAGGTACACCGGCGTCGAGTTCGCGATCATGCCGAGGGCCTGCGCGTTGCGCGCGAGGTTCTGCGGGGAGTCGAGGACGCGGAGGTCCTCGGACAGCGACTGCTGCGTGCGGGACAGGTTCGTCTGCTCGGCGCTCAGGGAGTTGAGCGTGTACGCGCCCTGGCTGAGCACCATGCTGATGCCGAGCTGCGCCAGGAGCAGGATGCCGAGCGCCGCCACCGCGACCACCGCGTAGGCGATCCGGGGACGTGCGCGGCGCTGGGCCTTCGACGGCGTGACCTCGACGAGCTCCGGCCGGTCACGGCGGGCCGGGCGCGGGGCACGGGACGGGACGACGGCGGGGTCGACGAGTGCGAGGTTCGTGCTCATGTCACTTCCGGATCCGCTCGGCCGCGCGCAGGCGCACGGGGGTTGCTCGTGGGTTGGCGGCGCGTTCGGCCTCGTCGGCCAGTTCCGCGCCCTTGACGATCAGGGAGAAGGTGGGGGCGTGCTCGGGGAGCTCGACCGGCAGTCCGGCGGGGGCGCTGGACTTCGTCCGCTCGACCAGGGCCCGCTTGACGATGCGGTCCTCGAGCGACTGGTAGGACTCGACGACGATCCGTCCGCCGACCGCGATCGAGTCGAGCGCGGCGGGGATCGCCCGCTCGAGGACGCTCAGTTCGGCGTTGACCTCGATGCGGAGCGCCTGGAAGACGCGCTTGGCCGGGTGTCCCTGGCGCTGGATCGCCACCGGGGTCGCGTCGTGCAGGACCTGCACCAGGTCGCCCGACATCTCGAACGGCGTCGTGGCCCGGCGCTCGACGATCGCCCGGGCGTACCGGCCGGCGAGCTTCTCTTCCCCGTAGCGCTGGAAGATGCGGCGCAGCTCGCCCTCGTCGTAGGTGGCGAGGACGTCGGCGGCGGTCTGCCCCTCGGTCCGGTCCATCCGCATGTCGAGCGGGGCGTCCTGACTGTAGGCGAACCCGCGCTCGGCCCGGTCGAGCTGCAGCGAACTGACGCCGAGGTCGAACAGCACGCCGTCGACGGTCGTGAAGCCCTCGCCCTCGATCGCCTCGACGATGCCGTCGTACACGGTGTGCACCAGGCGGACGCGGTCACCGAACCGGGCGAGGCGCTCCCCCGCGATGCCGAGCGCGTCGGTGTCGCGGTCGAGGCCGATCAGTGTCAGCTCCGGGAACCGTTCGAGCAGCCCTTCGGAGTGGCCGCCCATGCCGAGCGTCGCGTCGACCACGACCTTGCCGGGGCCCTCGAGCGTCGGCGTGAAGAGGTCGACGATGCGCTCGAGCATCACCGGGGTGTGCGGGAACTTCGGTGTCCCGGTTGCGTTGCTGTCGTTCTCGGCCATGTGCAGCCCCTCGGCTCCTGGGCCGCGGGTCCGGATCCCCATCCATGCGACCTGACACCGGGGAAGGGGTGTCAGGGCTCCACGGCTGGGAGTCCCGATCCACGGATCAGAAGATCCCCGGGATCACCTCCTCGTCGTTGTCGGCGAAGCCCTCTTCGACCTCGGCGTAGTAGGCCTCCCACGCGGGGGTCGACCAGATCTCGGCACGGTCACCGCTGCCGATGACCGTCAGGTCCCGCTCGAGCCCCGCGTACTCGCGGAGGTTCTGCGGGATCGTGACGCGGTTCTGCTTGTCGGGCTGCTCTGCGCTGGCTCCTGAGAGGAACAGACGCATGTAGTCCCGGGTGCGCTTCGACGTCATCGGTGCCGTGCGGATGCGCTCGTGCAGTTGCTCGAACGTGTCCGCGCTGAAGACGACGACGCAGCGCTCCTGCCCGCGGGTCATCACGAGGCCCCCGGACAGTTCGTCCCGGAACTTGGCGGGGAGGATCACGCGACCCTTCTCGTCGAGCTTCGGGGCATGGGTACCGAGCAGCACGTCGGGCCTCCCCTCCGCTCCACCGGACCGTTGTGTGCACCACTTTACTCCACTGCCCTCCCCCTGCCCAGGAAATCGCTCCCCAAATCGCCCTCGTGACCCGAATTGGGGTCGAGTCGCGCTCGACTCCGGCACGGTGGTCCCCGGAATCCCGCGGAAACCCGGGGCCGTGGAGCGGAGTGGAGCGCGTGGAGGAAAGTGGAGGACTTTCGCAGCCTCAGGGTCCGCCGCGCGGCGCGGCGGCGCGATGGCGCCGAGCCGGCGCCGTCCCGAGGTCGCAGGACTTGCCGCGCGCACGACGTCGAGGTCGCACGATGTGCCGCCCCGCGGCCGCGGGAACGGCATGTTGCGCGACCTAACCGGGGGCGGGGGCGGGGGCGGGGGCGGGGCCCTCGGGACGGGAGGCGCGTGGCGGCGCCGACCCGCGCCTCCAGACCGATGGTGGGTCGCGTTTCAGCGCGCCGGGACGCCTCGCAAGGCCGTCCACGGGCGGACGGTGGCGCGCCATGGTCGCACGACATGCCGCGTGCACGTTCCCGCGGTCGCAGGAAGTGTCGCCTCAGCGCGGCACGGGCGACACTTCTTGCGACCTGGTCGACGAACGCCCTGCCCCGGAAACACGAAACGGGGCCGGTCCCGAAGGACCGACCCCGTGGAGGAGTGTGGAGAGCCTGCTAGCTCTGGTCGTTCCGCTTGTCCCAGCGGTCGTTCATCCGGTCCATGAAGGAACCGTTGCCACCCTGGCTGGGGCGCGGTGCTCCGCCCGTCGTCGGCTTGCCGGCCCGAGGCGCCTTCGCCTTGGGGGCTCGCATGCCGGGACGCAGCGCGAACAGGACGCCGGCGAGCATCACGACGAAGCCGATGATGCCGATGACCGGAGCCTTGAAGACGAGTCCGAGGATGACGACGGCGACTCCGACGAGTGCTCCGAGGACCCCGAGCGTGATCGACGTGTACGTCGGACGACCCTGGCGGCGCGTGACACGCGCCACGAAGTCGGAGTCGTTCTGGTAGAGACTCCGCTCCATCTCTTCGAGGAGTCGCTGCTCTTGCTCCGAGAGTGGCATCTGTGTTCCCTCTGTTCCTGGGATCGACGCGTGGTTGAGGTGGACCGAGTCTACGACTCGACCGCTCCACTAGGGTAGGGAGTGTGGCTGAGAGTACGCGATTAGTGGACCTCGTGTCGGCGCGGATCGATCGAGCGCTGGACGACCAACGTGAACGGCTCGCCGCGATCAGTCCGGACCTCGCTCCGTTCGACGCGTACGCCCGCGATCTGCTCTCCGGCGGCAAGCGCTTCCGTGCGCTGTTCTGCTACTGGGGATGGCAGTCGGTGGCCGGTCGGTCGGGCTCGTTCGACCCGCTCGCCGAGGGGTCCCGCCAGACCACGGCCGAGGCGATCGTCACGGTCGCCGCAGCCCTCGAGATCTTCCACGCCGCAGCGCTGGTGCACGACGACATCATGGACCGCTCGGACACCCGTCGCGGGCGCCCGGCAGCGCACCGTCGGTTCGAGTCCCTGCACGAGGAGTCCGGCTGGGTCGGCGACCGCGGGCTGTACGGCACGAACTCGGCGCTGCTGCTCGGCGACCTCCTGCTCTCCCTGAGCGACGCGGTGTTCGACGAGGGCCTCGCGCTCCTCGACCCCGCGCGCGGGCGGATCGTCCGGCAGGAGTTCCACACCATGCGCCTCGACGTCACGGCGGGGCAGTACCTCGACGTGCACGAGGAGACCGCCTGGCCGACGATCGACGAGGCCGAGCACCTCGTCCGTGCCCAGCGCGTCATCGTCTTCAAGTCGGCGAAGTACTCGGTCGAGGCCCCGCTCCTCATCGGCGCCCTCGTGGCCGGCGCGACCGAGGCCCAGCTGGAGGGGCTCCGCGCGTTCGGCCTCCCTCTCGGCGTCGCCTACCAGCTCCGCGACGACATGCTCGGCGTCTTCGGCGATCCCGAGGTCACCGGCAAGCCCGCGGGCGACGACCTGCGCGAGGGCAAGCGCACCGTCCTCATCGCCTCGGCGCGGAAGACGCTGGCGAACGGCCCGCGGCAGCTCCTCGACGAGCTGCTGGGCGACCCGGACCTCGACGAGGGCCAGGTGCAGATGCTCCGCGCGACCCTGACCGAGTCCGGCGCGGTCGCCGCGGTCGAGCGGTCGATCGACCGCCACGTGCAGCGCGCGAAGGCCGCCATCGAGGCGGCTCCGCTGACGCCGTCGGCGCGCGAGCAGCTCGTGTCGCTGGCCGACACGGTCAGCCGTCGCGTCGCGTAGACGCAACCAGGAAACGGACTGGAGGCGCGGTGCCAGCTGGCACCGCGCCTCCAGTCCGTCTGATGGGAACGTCTAGAGCAGTGACTGCGCGATGCGGCGCACCTCGGCCTTGCGACCCGCGCGCAGCGCGGCGATCGGCGAGGTGCCGATGATGTCGTCGACGGTGAGCATCCAGCGCACGGCCTCGTCGTCGGTGAAGCCGTTGTCGCTGAGGACGGTCAGGGTGCCGCGGAGCTCGGGGAGCGGCTCGCGGTCCTCGATGAACTCGCTCGGGACGCGGAGGACGCCGCCGACGCGGGCCGCCAGCAGGGTCTTCTCCTCGAACAGGCGGTGGATCCGCCCGGGGCTGGTGCTGAACAGGTCCACCAGCTCGGGGACGGTCAGCCAGCGCTCGGAGAGGGTCAGGTCGTCGACGGGTGCAGCACTCACGTGCCCCATGTTGCCAGAGCCGCCGGAGGCCGGACACCGCCACGTTGGTCACATTCGTCACACACGCAACATGCGACTCTCTGGTTGACTTGGGAATCACGCCATGCCAGCGTTGAGCCACCTGTGAGTGCGCACGCGCGCGCACGGCTCACCGCAAGGACAGGAGAAACCCGTGGACAACGCTGCAGACGAAGACGCCCGGCGCGCACGATCCGCCCGGTTCGCCACCATGCCCATCGTCCTCGCGGGGACGATCGCGGTCACCGCCGGCCTCACCGGGCCGGTCGCGCACGCCGAACCGCACCACGAGGACGACAGCGCCAACAAGCGGCACGTCGACCAGGACCGCAACGTCGGGGACCGCCCGGTGTTCGGCACCGCCGTCGCCCGTCCGTCGCAGACCACGGTCACCACCGTCGCCGCGGTGTCCGCCGCGCCCACGACCTACACCGTCCGCCAGGGCGACACCGTCTCGGGCATCGCCGCCCGGTACGGCCTGTCCGCGCAGGAGGTGCTCGTGCGCAACGGCCTCGGCTGGAACACGATCATCCACCCCGGGCAGACGCTGCACCTCGCCTCCACCCCCGCCGTGACGACCGCGTCGGCCAGCACCGGGTCGTCGTCGGCCTCCGGCAGCTACCACGTCAAGCAGGGCGACACCGTGTCGGGCATCGCGTCCCGTGTGGGCGTGTCGACCACCGCACTCCTCAGCGCGAACAAGCTGTCCCAGCGCTCCGTGATCTACCCCGGGCAGACCCTGCGGGTGCCGTCGGCCGGGTCCGCGGTGGCCGCGCCGGTCGCCAGCGCCTCGACGGCCGCGTCGTCCTCCGGTGCCTCCGGCTCGTCCGCGCGCGCCGGCAGCGTGAAGATCGGCACCGGCGACACCATCGCCTCGATCGCCTCGGCCCACGGGGTGACGGTGTCGGCGCTCCTCTCGGCGAACGGTCTCACCTACACGAGCACGATCTACGCCGGCAAGACGCTCGTCCTGCCGTCGTCCGGCCCGTCCCTCTCCGCCGAGCAGCGGGGCAACGCGGCGACGATCGTCTCCGTCGGCCGCTCGCTCGGGGTCTCCGACCACGGCATCGTCATCGCCCTCGCCGCGGCGATGCAGGAGTCGAGCCTCCGCAACCTCTCGCACGGCGACCGCGACTCGGTCGGCCTGTTCCAGCAGCGGCCGAGCCAGGGCTGGGGATCCGCGGCAGCGCTGCAGGACCCGGCGACGGCGGCGAAGCTGTTCTTCACCGGCAACCCCGGCCACACCCGCGGGCTCCTCGACATCGCCGGCTGGTCCTCCATGAACGTCACCACAGCGGCGCAGGCCGTGCAGGTGTCGGCGTACCCGAAGGCGTACGCACAGTGGGAGAAGACCGCGCAGAGCCTGCTGGCGTCGCTCTGAGCCTGGCCGACCGGCGAAGCCGAGTCATCCGCAAGATCGAGATTCGGTCACGACCGGTGCGTCAGTGCGGGTCCGTGCAGTCCCGATTCGTAGAATGCCGCCGATGACCACCAACGCCGCCACGGACCCGATGATCGGTCGCATGATCGATCACCGGTACCGCGTGCGCTCCCGCATCGCGCGCGGGGGCATGGCGACCGTGTACCTCGCGACCGACGTCCGCCTCGAGCGACGCGTCGCGATCAAGATCATGCACGGGCACCTGGCGGACGACCAGGCGTTCCGCGAGCGCTTCATCCAAGAGGCCCGTTCCGCCGCCCGACTGTCCCACCCGAACCTCGTCGGCGTGTACGACCAGGGCGCCGAGGACGACACCGCGTACATCGTCATGGAGTACATCCCGGGCATCACGCTCCGGGACCTCCTGCAGGAACACCACGCCCTGACGCCCGAGCAGGCCACCGACATCCTGCGCGCCGTCCTCGCCGGTCTCGCCTCGGCCCACCGCGCCGGCATCGTGCACCGCGACCTCAAGCCCGAGAACGTCCTGCTCGCCGACGACGGCCGCATCAAGCTCGGTGACTTCGGACTCGCCCGGGCGACCACCGCGAACACCGCCACGGGCGCCGCACTGCTCGGGACGATCGCGTACCTCTCCCCCGAGCTCGTCACGCGCGGCGCCGCCGACTCCCGCAGCGACATCTACGCGCTCGGCATCATGCTCTACGAGATGCTCACCGGCGAGCAGCCCTACAAGGGCGAGCAGCCGATGCAGATCGCGTACCAGCACGCGAACGACTCCGTGCCCGCGCCGAGCGCCGCGGTCGCCGGTGTCCCGCCGGAGCTCGACGACCTCGTCGCCTGGGCCACCGCGCGGAACCCCGACGACCGGCCGAGCGACGCCCGCGAGATGCTCGACCACATGTCGGGCAACCAGCAGCGCGCGACCGGCCAGTACCGCACCGCCGTGCTCCGCCCCGAGAACGCGACGGCGATCCTGCCGGCCGGCAGCCAGACGCCCTCGTCAGCCGACTCCGGCGACGCCACGACGATCCTCGAGCCCGCCGGTGCCGCCGCCGGTGCTGCCGGCGGTGCTGCCGCCGGGCAACGGCCCCCGGCACGCGGCGGCAGGAATGCCCCCGGTCCGCGCCGCACGGGGTCGCAGCCCGGTGCGCTCTCCCCCGCCGGGCAGCGCCTCGCCGACAAGTCCGCCAAGCGTCGGAAGCGCGGCTGGATCATCCTGGTCGTCGTCCTCGTGCTGATGGCCATCGGCGGGACCATCGGTTGGGCGTTCGGCCCCGGGCCGTGGGGCAACGTCCGCATCCCGGAGGTCGCCGGTAAGTCCGTGTCCCAGGCACGCCAACTGCTCGAGGCGCAGGGCCTCCACACCGCGTCGACGACCGCCACCCGGTTCGACGCCGTCGTCGCGAAGGGCCAGGTCTCCACGACGAAGCCCGCCGCGAAGCGGGAGGTCCGGAAGGGCACCGCGATCCAGATCGTCGTGTCGAACGGCCCGAAGATGATCGCGCTGCCGGCCATCGTCGGCCAGCCGATCTCGACCGTGACCGCCGCGCTCGACGACGACTTCCAGTTGCAGGACGACCAGTACCAGTTCTCCGCCGACGCCGCGAAGGACACCGTCATCGCCGCCACGGGCCTCGGCACCGACGGACAGAGCATCGACCTCGCGAAGACCAAGACCTACGGCGAACGCGGTCCCGTCACCCTGACGGTGTCGCTCGGACCCGTCCCCGACGTCGTCGGCAAGACCGTGGACCAGGCGACCGCCGCGTACGACGCCGTCGGCCTCACCATCGGTGCGCAGGACGGCCAGTTCAGCGACGACGTCCCCGAGGGGCAGATCATCTCCGCCAAGGTCCAGGACGAACCCGCGGTCAAGGGCACGGCCGTCGACCTCGTCGTCTCGAAGGGTCCGGCGCCGATCTCGCTGCCCGACGTCCAGGGCAAGACGATCAACGACGCCACCTCGACGCTCGAGAACCTCGGGCTGAAGGTCTCGGTCCCCGACTGCACGAACATCCTGTGCGGCTTCTACGACTGGAAGGCCTCACTGCCGGTCGACTCCACGGACCCGGCGGCCGGCACCACCGTGCACCGCGGCGACACGATCACCCTGGCCTACAAGCAGTAGCCGCGCCGCGCGCGGCTCTGTGCCGCCGAAGCGACAGCCTGCCGCGCCGCGCGCGGCTCTGTGCCACCGAAGCGACAGTCTGCCGCCGTCCTCCGACGGCAGACTGTCGCTTTCGCGAACGGGACCGCCGCGCCCAACCGCGGACTGCCGGCGCACGGCGCGCAGGTGCGCACCCGACGGCCTGGAGGCGCGTGACGGCGCCGCCACGCGCCTCCTGGCCGTCACGCATCGCGACCAGTGCGCGAACGCGACAGATCCGACGGTGACCGCACGGTCCCCCACGCGAAAGCGACAGATTCCCGCGGGACTACCGCGGGAATCTGTCGCTTTGGCGGAACCAGCCGGACGGGCGCCCGCCCGGCGCCGCGGCGCGCTACGCGCGCACGTGCGGGTGCGCGCTGAGCTCCTCGGCGACGAGGAACGCGAGCTCGAGCGACTGCATGTGGTTCAGCCGCGGGTCGCACAGGGACTCGTACCGGGTCGCGAGGGTGGCCTCGTCGATCTGCTCCGAGCCACCGAGGCACTCCGTGACGTCGTCACCGGTGAGCTCGACGTGCATGCCGCCCGGGTACGTGCCGACCTCGCGGTGGGCCTCGAAGAAGCCGAGGACCTCGTCCACGACGTCGTCGAAGCGGCGCGTCTTGTACCCGGTCGGGGTCGTGAGGCCGTTGCCGTGCATCGGGTCCGTCACCCACAGCGGGTTGGCGTCCATGCCCTTGATCGCCTCGAGCAGCTTGGGCAGCTCGTCGCGGATCTTGCCGGCACCCATGCGCGTGATGAACGTCAGGCGCCCGGGCTCGCGGTTCGGGTCGAGCTTGTCGACCAGGGCCTTCATGTCGTCGACGCTCGTGGTCGGGCCGAGCTTCACGCCGATCGGGTTCCGCACGCGGGACAGGAAGTCCACGTGGGCGCCGTCGAGGTCGCGGGTGCGCTCACCGATCCAGATGAAGTGGCCGGAGGTGTCGTAGGCCAGGCCGGAGCGCGAGTCGATGCGGGTCATCGGGCGCTCGTAGTCCATGAGCAGACCCTCGTGCGAGGCGTAGAACTCGACGTGCTTCAGCTCGTCGAAGTCCGCACCGCAGGCGTCCATGAACCGGATCGCGCGGTCGATCTCCTTCGCGAGGTGCTCGTACCGGGCGTTCGCCGGGTTCGACGCGAAGCCCTTGTTCCACGAGTGCACCTGGCGCAGGTCGGCGAAGCCCCCCTGCGTGAAGGCACGGACGAGGTTCAGGGTCGACGCGGCCGTGTGGTACCCCTGCACGAGGCGGCGGGGGTCGGCCTGACGGCTCTCGGGGGTGAAGTCGTAGCCGTTCACGATGTCGCCGCGGTATGCGGGCAGCGTGACGTCGCCGCGGGTCTCGAAGTCGCTCGAACGCGGCTTGGCGAACTGCCCGGCCATGCGGCCCATCTTGATGACGGGCATCGAGGCGCCGTACGTCAGCACGACGGCCATCTGCAGGATCGTCTTCACGCGGTCGCGGATCGAGTCCGCGGTGGCGCCGGCGAAGGTCTCGGCGCAGTCGCCGCCCTGCAGCAGGAACGCCTTGCCCTGGGCTGCGGAGGCGAGTCGCTCGCGGAGCTTGTCGACCTCGCCCGCGAAGACGAGTGGGGGCAGCGTGGCGATCTCCGCCGATGCCGCCTCGGCCGCGCTCGCGTCGGGCCACGTGGGCTGCTGCTTGATCGGGAGCGTCCGCCAGTAGTCGAGGCCCTCGATGACGTCCGGATCCTGCAGGGCGACGAAGTCGGTCGACTCGAACAAGGGTGGTACCTCGGTGTTCTCGAAGGGGTGACGCTCCACCGGTCGGCGGGGCCTTCGAATCCTAACGTGCCGAGGCGTCCCGACCATTCCGCGTGACCTTGCCCCGGAGGACCTGCTCGCGCGCGGTGCTCGCCCGTTCCTTGACACTCGTCGCGTAGACGTCGACGTACTCCTGGCGGCTCAGGCCGGCGAGCTCGTGCATCACCTCGTCGGTGACGCTGCGGAGGATGAAGCGGTCGGTCTCGAAGCCTTCGAAGCGGGAGAAGTCGAGCGGCCGGCCGAACACGACGCCGACGCGCTTGAACTTCGGGATGCGCTGCCCGATCTGCTGCACCTCGCGCGTGCCGACCATGGCGACGGGGACGACGGTGACGCGCCCCTCGAGGATCATCCGGGCGATGCCGGTCCGGCCGCGGTAGAGCTTGCCGTCCGGGCTGCGGGTGCCCTCGGGGTAGATGCCGAGCTGTTCGCCGCGGGCCAGGACCTGCAGCCCCGCACGGAGCGACGCCTCTGATGCCTTGCCGCCGGACCGGTCGATCGGGAGCTGGCCGATGGCGTTGAAGAACGTCTTCGTCAGCCAGCCCTTGAGGCCGCGCCCGGTGAAGTAGTCGCTCTTCGCCAGGAACGACACACGACGGTCGAGCACCGCCGGCAGGATCACCGAGTCGATGAACGAGATGTGGTTCGAGGCGAAGATCACGGGACCCTTGGCGGGCACGTGCTCACGCCCGACGACCCACGGCCGGAAGAGGGTGAGGATGAGCGGACCGAGCAGGAAGTTCTTCAGCAGCCAGTAGGTCATCGTCGACTCCGTCAGGCAGTGCGGGCGTGGATCCGGGCGAGGTCGGCTGCGCCCACGACACCTGCGTCGTTGACGAGCTCGGCGATGACGAAGTCCGGCTCCGGGTGGTACCCGCGGGCCGGGAGGTTGTTGAGGTACGCCTGCTTGATCGGGTCGAGCAGCCGGTCCCCCGCGCTCGCGACCCCGCCGCCGAACACGAACAGCTGCGGGTCGAGCACGGCGGAGAGCGACGCGCAGGCCTCGCCGAGGTGCCGGCCGAGCCGCCGCAGGGCCGCGAGGGCACCGGGGTCGTCGGCCAGGATCAGGTCGCCGACGATGTGCCCGTCGAGCTCGCCGCCGTTCGCCTCGCGCGCCTCGGCCAGTGCCTGCCCGATGCCGCCGGCGTCCGCGACGTCGTTCGCCATGCGCTGCAGGGCACGTCCGGAGCCGTACTGCTCGATGCAGCCGCGTGCGCCGCAGCCGCACGGAAGCCCGTTCGGCACGATGCGGAGGTGCCCGATCTCGCCGCCGGTGCCGAAGCCCCCGCGGAACAGCCGGTCCTCGGTCACGATCGCGCCACCGACACCGGTGCCGATCGTGAGCATGGTCATGTCGGACACGAGCCGACCGGCACCGAAGCGGAACTCCGCCCAGCCCGCCGCGTTGGCGTCGTTGTCAACGGTGATGTGCAGGTCACCGATGCGCTGCTGCAGCTTCTGCCGCAGCGGCTCGTTCCGCCACCGGATGTTCGGCGTGTAGTAGACGATCGACTGCGAGGCGTCGATGAACCCGGGGGCGGCGACGCCCACGGCGCTCACCTCGTTCGCGGCGCGCAGTCGCGAGACCATCGCGACCACGTCGTCGAGCATGGCGTCCGGGTCCGCAGCGTTGGTGGCCACCCGGTCCTCGGCGACGATCTCGCCCAGTTCCGTGACGACCGCACCCGCGATCTTGGTGCCCCCGATGTCGATTCCGATGGCGTGCACGAGGATCGAGCCTACCGGTTCCGTGCGTCCACATGGAACGCACGCCACCGCGCCCTATGCTGGCGGTGTCGCCTCGACGATGAGGCGCACTCGAATCGAACCGGCCGACAAGGGAGTCACCGTGAACGATCAGCGGCACCCAACCCCGATCACCGCACCCGACCACGGCTCAGCCGCGCGCCTGCTCTCCGAGCGGGCCAGGAAGACGCCGGACCGGCCGATCCTGGCCGAGCGCCACGGCGACACGTGGACCACGATCAGCGCGGGCGACGTCCACCGTCGGGTCCGCGGGATCGCGAAGGGCTTCGTCGCCGCCGGCCTCGAACCAGGTGCCCACGTGGCGATCCTGTCGCGCACGCGCCTCGAGTGGACGCTCGTCGACTTCGCCGTGTGGACCGCCGGCCTGGTGTCCGTCCCCGTGTACGAGACCAGCTCGCCCGACCAGGTCCGCTGGATCCTGTCCGACTCCGAGTCCGTCGCGATCGTCGTCGAGCAGGAGGAGCACGCACGCCGCGTCGCCTCCATCGCGCCGGACCTGCCGCACCTCGGGCAGCACTGGACGATCGACGGCGGCGGCCTCGACGACCTGACCCGGCTCGGCGAGGACGTCACCGACGCCGAGCTCGACGCCCGCACCGCCGACGTGCACGGCCACGACGACGCCACGATCATCTACACCTCGGGCACGACCGGCCGCCCGAAGGGCTGCGTGCTCCGGCACGACAACTTCACCGCGACCGTCGAGGGTGCGTCCGAGGCGATGCCCGAGGTCGTCGCGGACGACGCCTCCACGCTGCTGTTCATCCCGATGGCCCACGTCTTCGCGCGGTTCATCGCCGCGATGAGCGTCGCCGAGGGTGTCCTGGTCGGCCACGAGCCCGACACGAAGGACCTCATGCAGGCGGTGTCGACGTTCAAGCCGACCTTCCTGCTCGCCGTCCCGCGCGTGTTCGAGAAGATCTACAACTCGGCCGAGCAGAAGGCCGACCTCGGCGGCAAGGGCAACGTCTTCCGCGCCGCCGCCCGGACCGCCGTCGCCCACTCCGAGGCACTCGCGAAGGGGAAGGTGCCGCTCGGGCTCGCCCTGCGCTTCAAGCTGTTCGACAAGCTCGTCTACGGCAAGCTCCGCGACGCGATCGGCGGACGGGTGCAGTACGCGATCAGTGGCTCGGCGCCGCTCTCCCCGCGGCTGTCGCACTTCTTCCGGTCGATCGGCGTGCTCATCCTCGAGGGCTACGGCCTCACCGAGACGACCGCCCCCGCGACCGTGAACCGCGCCGGCGAACTCCGGATCGGCAGCGTCGGTCGGGCACTCCCCGGCGTGGAGATCCGGATCGCGGACGACGACGAGATCCTCATCCGCGGCGTCGACGTGTTCGACCGGTACTGGCGGAACGACGAGGCGACCGCGAAGGCCAAGCCCGACGGCTGGTTCCACACCGGCGACCTCGGGCGGCTCGACGCCGACGGCATCCTCACCGTCACCGGGCGCGCCAAGGAGCTCATCGTCACCGCGAGCGGCAAGAACGTCGCCCCGGCACCGCTCGAGGACGGCATCCGCGAGCACCCGATCGTGGGGCAGGTCGTCGTCGTCGGCGAGGGCAAGCCGTTCGTCGCGGCCCTCGTCACGCTCGACCGGGACATGCTCGCCGGATGGTGCGAGACACGCGGGATCACCCCGGCGCTCACCCCGCACGAGGCCGCCTACGACGAGCGGGTCCACCAGGCCGTCCAGGAGGCGATCGACGCCGCCAACCAGCGCGTCTCGCGGGCCGAGTCGGTGCGGTCGTTCACGATCCTCGACACCGACCTGACCGAGGCGTCCGGGCACCTCACCCCGAAGCTGACGATCAAGCGGGCGGTGGTCGTGAAGGACTTCGCTGCGGACATCGAGCACATCTACTCGGGCTCGAAGGTGCAGACCACGGCGACGCCCGTCGTCGAGGGTCGCCGCCGCCGCGGCTAGGGTCCGGCGCGACCGCCTTCCGGCGCAACCGCCTTCCGGCGCAACCGCCTGGAGGCCCGGATCACGTCCCTGGGACGTGATCCGGGCCTCCAGGCGGTCACCGCTGCGCGCGGGGCGCGACCCGCTGTCGGGTCAGCGCGACGGCGTCTGCTGCGCGGTCAGTGTTCGAGCGTCTGCTGCGCATCCGGGGCGTCGAGGACGGCCGTCGAGGAGGTCGTGACCGGGACCTCGGCGGGGCGACGGTTGGTGCGAGTGCGGTGCGAGCTGAGCTCGTCGTTCTGAGCGGTCATGCTGGGTGTCCTGGGGGTGTGGGAAAGGGTGTCGGTGGGAAGCCGACAGCAGCACGGTACCTCTTCGTCAGGACAAAGCGACAATCCCCCGTGGGGGTGTCACCTTCCTTGCAACCGTCAGTGTTGTCCGGGACGTCAGTGGAACCAGTCCTGCTCGCGGATGTCGCGGAGCGCCTGCCGCCGGACCTCCGGGTCGAGCGTCATGACGTACACGGTGCCGCCGAGGTGGTCGACCTCGTGCTGCAGCGCCTCGGCCATGAGCCCGGTGCCCTCGAGCACGACCTCGGCCCCGTCGACGTCGACGCCGCGGACCTTCGCGTACGGGTACCGGCGCGTCGGGTACGACAGGCCGGGGACGGAGAGGCAGCCCTCGTCCATGAGCTCCGGCTCCCCCGACACCTCGACGATCTCGGGGTTGAGGACGTAGCCGACCTCGCCGTCGACGTTGTACGAGAAGGCGCGCAGCCCCACACCGATCTGCGGTGCGGCGACACCGGCGCGGCCGGGCTCCTTGACGGTGTCGACCAGGTCCTGCACGAGGTCGCGGATGCCGCTGCTCCCGAGCGCCTCGGGTCGGATCGGGTCGGACGGCGAACGGAGGACGGGGTCGCCGAACAGGCGGATGGGACGGACGGTCACGTTACTGCAGCACCACCAGGAGGTCGCCGGCGTCCACCTGCTGGGTCGCCGGGATCGCGAGACGGCCGACGGTGCCCGACACGGGCGCCGTGATGGCCGCTTCCATCTTCATCGCCTCGATGCTCGCCACGGCCTGACCGGCCTCGACGACGTCACCGACGGCGACCTTGAGCGTCACGACACCGGAGAACGGTGCCGCGACGTGCTTCGGGTCGGACTTGTCCGCCTTCTCGGCGGCCTTCGTCTCGACCTCGATCGAGCGGTCACGGACGTACACCGGGCGGAGCTGCCCGTTCATCGTCGCCATGACCGTGCGGACGCCGCGGTCGTCGGCCTCGCCGATCGCCTCGAGCCCGACGAACAGGTTCACGCCCTTGCCCAGCGGCACGGTGTGCTCCTGGCCGGGACGGAGACCGTAGAGGTAGTCGACGGTCGGCACGACGGACAGGTCGCCGTACTGCTCGCGGACGCGCTCGAACTGCTGCGTGGGCTGCGGGAAGAGCAGGCGGTTGAGCGCGCTCCGACGTTCGGGACCTTCCTTGGTCAGGTTGGCCCGCTCGGCATCAGGTACCGGCGTGATCGTCGGCGTGACGTCACGGCCCTCGAGCACCTTCGACCGGAACGGCTCGGGCCAGCCACCCGGCAGGTCGCCGAGCTCGCCGGCCATGAAGCCGATCACGGAGTCCGGGATGTCGTACTTCTGCGGGTTCTGCTCGAAGTCCACCGGGTCGGCGTTGACGGCCGCCAGCTGCAGCGCGAGGTCGCCGACGACCTTCGAGGACGGCGTGACCTTGGTCGGGCGCCCGAGGATCCGGTTCGCCTCGGCGTACCAGTCCTCGACCTGCTCGAAGCGGTCGCCGAGCCCGAGGGCGATGGCCTGCTGGCGGAGGTTCGACAGCTGGCCACCCGGGATCTCGTGCTTGTAGACGCGACCCGTCGGCCCGGGCAGCCCGGACTCGAACGGGGCGTAGGCACGGCGCACGGCCTCCCAGTACGGCTCGAGGTCGCCGACCGCACTCAGCGAGATGCCGGTGTCGCGGTCGGTGTGCGCCAGGGCCGCGACGAGGGCGGACATGCTCGGCTGGCTGGTGGTCCCGGCCATCGGCGCCGCGGCGACGTCCACCGCGTCGGCACCGGCCCTGGAGGCTGCCAGGAGCGTCGCGAGCTGTCCGCCGGCGGTGTCGTGCGTGTGCACGTGCACGGGCTGGTCGAACCGCTCGCGCAGCGCGGTGACGAGCTTCTCGGCAGCCCCGGCGCGGAGCAGCCCGGCCATGTCCTTGATGCCGATGACGTGTGCGCCGGCCTCGACCATCTGCTCCGCGAGTCGGAGGTAGTAGTCGAGCGTGTAGAGGTCCTCGGCCGGGTCGAGGAGGTCGGCGGTGTAGCAGAGCGCCGCCTCGGCCACGGCGGTGTCGGTCGCCAGGACGGCCTCGAGCGCCGGACGGAGCTGGCTGACGTCGTTCAGGGCGTCGAACACGCGGAAGACGTCGACGCCCGTCGCGGCGGCCTCGGCGACGAACACGTCCGTCACCTCGGTCGGGTACGGCGTGTAGCCCACGGTGTTCCGGCCGCGGAGCAGCATCTGGATCGGGATGTTCGGCATCGCCTCGCGCAGGGACGCCAGACGCTCCCACGGGTCCTCGCCGAGGAAACGCAGGGCGACGTCGTACGTCGCGCCGCCCCAGGCTTCGACGCTGAGCAGCTGCGGGGTGAGCCGGGCCACGTGCGGGGCGACGGCGACGAGGTCCTTCGTGCGGACGCGGGTGGCGAGCAGCGACTGGTGGGCGTCGCGCATCGTCGTCTCGGTGACGGCGAGGGCGGTCTGGTCGCGGAGGGCCTTCGCCCAGGCGCTCGGTCCGACCTCGCGGAGCAGGTCGCGCTGGCCCGCGGGCACGGGTGCCGACAGGTCGAGTGTCGGGAGCTTCTCGCTCGGCTCGACGGTCTGCGGACGCCGCTCGCCGTTCGGCTTGTTGACGGTCACGTCGGCGAGCCAGTTGAGGACCTTCGTGCCGCGGTCCTTCGACACGTGCCCGCTGAACAGCTGCGGACGCTCCTCGATGAACTTCGTCGAGACGTCACCGTGGGCGAAGTCCGGGTCCTCGAGCACGGCCTGCAGGAACGGGATGTTCGTGCTGACGCCGCGGATGCGGAACTCGGCGAGGGCGCGCTTCGCACGGGCGACCGCGGCCGGGAAGTCCCGCCCGCGGCAGGTCATCTTCGCGAGCATCGAGTCGAAGTGCGGGCTGATCTGCGCGCCGGTGGCGACCGTGCCGCCGTCGAGACGCACGCCAGCGCCACCCGGGCTGCGGTACGTCGTGATGCGGCCGGTGTCCGGGCGGAAGCCCTGCGTCGGGTCCTCGGTCGTGATGCGCGTCTGCAGTGCGGCGCCGTGCACGCTCACGGTGTCCTGCGACAGGCCGAGGTCGCCGAGGGTCTGCCCGGCGGCGATGCGCATCTGCGACTGCACGAGGTCGACGTCCGTGACCTCTTCGGTGACGGTGTGCTCGACCTGGATCCGCGGGTTCATCTCGATGAAGACGTGCTGGCCGGCCCGCTCGCCCTCGGTGTCGAGGAGGAACTCCACCGTTCCGGCGTTGACGTACCCGATCGACCGGGCGAACGCCACGGCGTCACGGTGCAGTGCCTGCGCGATCGACGGCTCGAGGTTCGGCGCCGGTGCGATCTCGACGACCTTCTGGTTGCGGCGCTGAACCGAGCAGTCGCGCTCGAACAGGTGGATCGTGCCCGCGTCGGTGCCCGTGGCGTCGGCGAGGATCTGCACCTCGATGTGCCGCGGCCGGATGACGGCCTGCTCGAGGAACATCGTCGGGTCCCCGAAGGCGCTGTCGGCCTCGCGCATGGCCTCTTCGAGCGCAGCGCGCAGCTCGGGCTTCGTCTCGACCCGGCGCATGCCACGGCCACCACCGCCGGCGACGGCCTTCGCGAACACCGGGAACCCGATGGCGTCCGCGCCGGCGATGAGTTCGTCGATGTCGCGGCTCGCCGGCGTGCTCGCGAGGACCGGGACACCGGCCGCGATCGCGTGCTCCTTCGCGGTGACCTTGTTGCCCGCCATCTCGAGCACGTGCTCGCCCGGGCCGATGAACGTGATGCCGTTCGCGGCAGCGGCGGCGGCGAGCTCCGGGTTCTCCGACAGGAAGCCGTACCCCGGGTAGATCGCGTCGGCGCCGGACTCGAGCGCCACGCGGACGATCTCCGACACGTCGAGGTACGCGCGCACGGGGTGCCCGCGCTCCCCGATCAGGTAGGCCTCGTCCGCTTTGAGGCGGTGCAGCGAGTTGCGGTCCTCGTACGGGTAGACGGCGACGGTCTGCGCCCCCAGCTCGTACGCGGCACGGAAGGCACGGATGGCGATCTCGCCACGGTTGGCGACCAGGATCTTGCTGAACACGAGGTCCCTTTCAGCCCGGGTTGAGGTGAGACAACCCTACTGGCGGTAACGTTGCTGACCGTGCATGTACTCAGCGTGAGCTCCCTCAAGGGTGGTGTCGGCAAGACGACGGTGACGCTCGGCCTGACTTCGGCCGCGTTCGCCAAGGGACTGCGCACGCTGGTGGTGGATCTCGACCCGCAGTCGGACGTCTCGACCGGCCTCGACATCAACCTCTCCGGCCACCTCAACGTGGCCGACGTGCTCGAGAACCCGAAGGAGAAGATCGTCCGTCAGGCGATCGCCCCGTCCGGCTGGACGAAGGGCTCCCAAGGCAAGATCGACGTCATGGTCGGTTCCCCCTCGGCCATCAACTTCGACGGGCCGCACCCGTCCATCCGGGACATCTGGAAGCTCGAGGAAGCGCTCGCCAACGTCGAGCAGGACTACGACCTCGTCCTCATCGACTGCGCGCCGTCCCTCAACGCCCTCACCCGCACCGCCTGGGCCGCGTCCGACCGCGTGACGGTCGTCACCGAGCCGGGGCTGTTCTCGGTGGCCGCCGCCGACCGTGCCCTCCGCGCGATCGAGGAGATCCGACGTGGCCTCTCCCCCCGCCTGCAGCCGCTCGGCATCATCGTGAACCGTGCCCGCGTGCAGTCGCTCGAGCACCAGTTCCGCATCAAGGAGCTCCGGGACATGTTCGGCCCGCTGGTGCTCTCGCCGCAGCTGCCCGAGCGCACGTCGCTGCAGCAGGCGCAGGGCGCCGCGAAGCCCCTGCACGTGTGGCCCGGCGAGTCGGCGCAGGAGATGGCGCGGAACTTCGACCAGCTGCTCGAGCGCATCATGCGCACGGGCAAGATCGGCCCCTACGCCGAGGGCGGCGCCGCGTAGCGCAGCGCTCGTTCCGTTCGCGAGCCGCCGAGGTCGCGCAACGCGCCGCACGCACGCGCTGAGGTCGCATGATGTGCAGCCGCGTCGGCACGCAGGCGGCAGAACGCGCGACCTCACGGTCGTCACGCCGCGGTCGCGCAACACGCCGCACGCGTGCGCCGAGGTCGCACGAAGTGTCGCGTCGACGCCATCCAGGCGGCAGAACGTGAGACCTCGCGCTCCGCACGCAGGCGGCAGAACGTGAGACCTCGCGCTCCGCACGCAGGCGGCAGAACGTGAGACCTCGCGCTCCGCACGAGAGCGCGGGCGCGTCTAGGAAGCGCGGGACGCCCGGCGGGCAGCGAGCTCGTCGTCGGGGTCGGCCGCGGGCGTCGCGTCGAGCTCGACGAGGGAGCTCTCGACCTCGCGCAGGACCTTGCCCACGGCGATGCCGAACACGCCCTGCCCGCGGGAGACCAGGTCGATGACCTCGTCGTCGGAGGTGCACAGGTACACCGAGGCACCGTCGGACATCAGCGTCGTCTGGGCGAGGTCCGACACGCCCGACTCGCGCAGCTGGTTCACGGCGGTGCGGATCTGCTGGAGGGAGATGCCCGTGTCGAGCAGGCGCTTCACGAGCTTGAGCACGAGGATGTCGCGGAACCCGTAGAGACGCTGCGACCCGGAGCCGGCGGCCCCGCGGATCGTCGGCTCGACGAGTTCGGTCCGGGCCCAGTAGTCGAGCTGCCGGTACGAGATCCCGGCGGCACGGGCAGCGACGGTGCCGCGGTACCCGTTCTGCTCGTCGTGCTCGGGCAGGCCGTCGGTGAAGAGCAGCCCGAGGTCGTACCGGGTCATCTCCGACTCGGTGCCGGGGGTGTCGTTCCCACTCATCAGGCTGCCTTCCACGACGATCGAGCTCTCATCCGAACGTTCAATGACGGGTTGAGAGTTGTTCCGAGGTCCACGGTAGCGACTCGAACCGCTCCGGCGCGGGACATCCGACTCGGCGCGTCCGGCGTGTCGAGGATACGCCTCACGAGGTCATGCGTCGAGACGCCCGATCGCCGTCCGGATGAGGTTCGACCGGATCACTTCGAGGTGCCCGGCGATCTCCCGCGCGAGCTCGGTCGCCTTCGCCCGCGAGGTCGCGTCGCCGCGGCGGGACACCGGCATGAGGGCCGACTCGATGAGCCCGACCTCTCGCTCGGCGACGCTGCGCATGGTGCGGAGGTGCCGCGGTTCGATGCCGGTGCGCTGCAGTTCCACGAGCGCCTTGAGGACGCCCACGGCGTCCTCGCCGTAGGTGTCGGCGGCGGGCAGCAGCGAGGCGGAGACCGCGTCGGCGAGGAGCATCGGTGACGCTCCGGCCGCGCGGACGGTCTCGTCGCGGGTGTAGCGGCGCTCACGCCCGAGGATCGACGGCTTCGGCGCGTCACCACCACCCGGCAGCACCGGGTCGCGCCCGGCGTCGAGGTCGGCGAGGTAGTCCTTGATGACCTTGAGCGGGAGGTAGTGGTCGCGCTGCAGCCCGAGGATGACCCGGAGTCGGTCGAGGTCCGCCGCCGAGAACTTCCGGTAGCCGCTGGCGGTCCGGATCGGCGTGACGAGCTCGCGTTCCTCGAGGAAGCGCAGCTTCGACCCCGACAGGTCCGGGAACTCCGGCTTGAGGCGTGCGAGGACCTGCCCGATCGTGAGCAGGTCCGGTACCGCGGACCCCGCCCGGGCCGCGGAGGACCGTCCGGCCACTACGCGTTCGCCAGGCGCGCCAGGTCGACCCGGGAGGCGTAGAAGGTCAGGCGGAACTTGCCGACCTGGACCTCGGACCCGTCGGTGAGCGGCGCTTCGTCGATGCGGTCACCGTCGAAGTACGTGCCGTTGAGCGACCCGTTGTCCTTCACGCTGAAGGCCGTGCCGTGCCGGAGGAACTGCGCGTGCTTGCGTGAAACGGTGACGTCGTCGAGGAAGATGTCGGCGTCGGGGTGTCGCCCCGCCGTGGTGACGTCCGAGTCGAGCAGGAAGCGCGCACCGACGTTCGGACCACGACGGACCACGAGCAGCGCCGACCCGGAGGGCAGGGCGTTGATCGCCTCACGCTCCTCGGCGGACACACCGGACTCGGCGGTCAACGCCGCGCCCATGTCCATGCTGAAGGTCAGTGTGGTGTCGACCAGCCGCTGCTCAGGGGTCTTCTGACCTTCCGGCTGCGGGACCACTGGTTCTGGCATCGTGGACCTCCTCCTCTTGGCGCACCAGCGTATCGGAAACGAGCGACCGAACGGGAGCCCCGAACGGGGCTGGGGACAACTCGGCAGAACGCGTACAGCGAACGTACCGACGATGTTCGGATTCCGCACCATCGACGGACTGGAGGCGCTGTGCCAGCTGGCACGCGCCTCCAGGCCGTCACTTGGTGACGCTCTCCAGGATCTGCTTGATCTCGGAGTCCTTGAGCTTCACCCAGGGCGAGCCGTCCGGATCGCTCGTGGAGGCCTCGGGGCTCTCCCCCGTGTTCCACCACTTCGACTGGTACGGGATGCCGTCGAACAGGACCCGCGCGCCGGTGTCGTACTGCTTCGTGCCGGACCAGGCTTCGTACGTGCCGCTCGGCAGGGTGACCTGCTTCACCGGCTTCTCGCCCTTCAGCACCGGACCGACGAGCTGCCACGGCGTCTCGTAGGCGCTCAGCACCGGGTCGTCGGGCAGGTCGCCGGACGTCCACCACTTCGCCTCGTAGACGTTCTGGTGCCAGACGACCTTCGTGCCCTCGAGGTACGAGGCGTCCGAGCTCCACACCGGGTACGGGCTGGTGGAGGGGTTGTCCGTCGGCTGCACGGTCGCGGAGGGCTCCGCCTTCGTGACGTCCGACGCAGCCGCGACGATCCCGCCGGTGAAGCCCTTGCCGAGGACGTCCGCGTACAGCACGCCGTTCTGGTCCACTCCGGAGCAGGAGTTCGACACCGTCGACAGGTTGACGTAGTTCGAGCCGCACGTGGTGTCGCGGTTGAGCGACCACATCGACATCCGACCGAGTCCGCGGTCCCGCGCCCAGGCGTTGAGCTTCTTCGCGTCGGCGAGGGTGAAGACCTCGTCCTGGATGTCGTTCTGTCCGATCATCGGCGTCGCGCCGACCTTGTGCCACAGCGTCGCGTCGGAGAGCGGGGTCCCGGCGCGCTTGTACAGGACGCCGAGCTGGCGCTGGGTCTCCTGCAGGGTCTGCACCGAGGCCGAGTACATGCTCTGGCTCGCGCCCTTGCCCTGGCCGTAGTCCATCGTCATGGCGTTCACGCCGGCGAGGTCGACGCCGGCCTTGAGGAACTGCGCGACCGCGGTCGTGCCGTCGCTCGTCAGCCCGGACGGCGCGGCCGGCAGCGTCAGCCACACGGCGAGCGGGTGACCCGCTGCGCGGCGCTGTTCCTGGAGCGCCGCAACCGCGGCGGCCCGGCGCTCCCCCGCGTCGTGGTTCGTGAGGTCGTCGCCCTCGACGTCGTAGTCGACGGTGCTGACGTCGTAGCGCTTCACGACGGACTCGTACGCGCTCACCAGATCCGAGCCGTTCGTGCACGTCGTGGCGAGCTCGTCGTTCGCCAGGCCGCCGAAGGAGACGCCGACCTCGCCCTTCTGCTGCTGCAGGCGGGCGATGCGGCGGTCGAGGTCGAGCGCGTCCGACGCGCCCTGCATCGAGTACGCCGAGCCCCAGGTCGGGGTGCAGGCGTCGTCGTGGTCGGCGACCACGAAGGACAGCATGACGTCGCGGCCCTTGGCGGACTTCACGTCCTCGAACGCGAAGGTCGGCGTCGCGGTGACGTCGGTGTAGGCGGCGAACCAGGACTTCTGGGTCTCGGCGGCCTGGGCGGACTGCCAGCGGTCGAAGCCGACGTACCCGGCGGTGGCGAGCGCCGCGGTGAGCACGACGGCGATGCCGACGCGGACCGGGGACAGTCGTCTGGTGGCGGCCATCAGGCGGCGCTCCGTTCATCGGTGGTGGTCGTGGGGATCGACGTGGTCACGACGGCGGCCCCGACGACGTCCGCGTGGTGCCGGACCGGCATCGTCTTCCCGCGGTGCCCGAAGTACAGGACGGCGCGCCAGTCCTCGGTGACGGGCTCCGGCTCGGGGAGCAGGCCCTTGCGGGCGCGCTTGCGTTCGGTCCGTGCCGCGTTGGCCGCCGACCGTCGCGCCGCTCGCGCCGACGGGTCGTAGTACATCCACTTCGTGGCCCACAGCCACACGTCGACCACCGAGTTCCAGATGCCGATGTAGGCGACGATCGCGTACAGGGCGAGCACGGCGTTGAAGGCCGCGAACACCGCGTTGCCCCAGTTCTGCGCCCCGTAGTCACGCACGAACGTGAACACCGAGAAGACGACCATGGCGTACGGCGCAAGGACGTACAGCGCCGGCGACGCCGTGCGGTCCCGGACCTTCGGCGTGCGGGCGAACGGGATCTTCTTCGCCGTGAGCGCCTGCTGGATGCTCTTCAGGACGCCGGCGACGTTCACCGGCATGAGGATGAGGTTGAAGCCGTAGATGCGGAACACGTCGGTGCGCTTGTACCCGCAGTACTTGAGGTCGCTCGACAGGAGCCAGAAGTACGGCAGGGCGGCGAGGAGCACCATCGGGCTGAGCAGCCGCGAGTCGTACGGGTAGGCCAGCAGGAAGATCAGGCCGAACGACGCCCAGGCGATGGACGCCATGTAGTTGACGCGCAGGGACATCTCGACGATGCCGACCCGCTCCCCGCGGGCACGACGCTCGCGGACCTGGCGGATGTACTTCGGCAGGATGAGCAGTCCGCCGTTCGCCCAGCGACGACGCTGGACGATGAGCGAGCCGAAGTCCGGCGGGGTCGCGCTGTAGGACAGGCGCTCGGGGTAGTTCACGAGGGTCCAGCCGTGCATGCCGAGGTCGACGCTCGACTCGGTGTCCTCGATGACCGTGCGGTCCTGCACGTAGCGCTTCACCTCGAAGCCGCCGACGGTCTCGACCTCCTCGATGTCGCGGAGCGCCCGGGTCCGGATGACCGCGTTCGCGCCGACCCAGAACGTCGCGTTGTGGCGGGACATGCCCTGGTGGAGGATGTGCTGGATGTCCGTGGTGGCACCGGCGAGCCGCTCGATGCGGGTGGCCGCGCCGCGGAACGACGAGTACGGCGTCTGCGTCACGGCGACGCGGGCGTTCTCCGGCTGCTCGAGGAAGTACACCAGGCGCAGGCAGTAGTCGCGCAGCAGGACCGAGTCGGCGTCGAGCGTCAGGATGTAGTCCGACGCGGGGACCACGAGATCGGCGACGGCGGGGTCCGACACGGTGCGCAGGATGGTGCCGGACGCGGTCTCCTCGAACGCGTACGCACCGCCGAGCAGCCCGATGTAGGCGTTGAGGTTCATCGCCTTGTTCGCCTCGTCGGAGAGGTTCGCGTAGCGCTTCCGCTCGAAGGTCGTGATCTCGGCGGTGAACGTCCACGCCAGGCGACGCTGCAGTTCGAGCGCGCGGGCGGAGGTGATCTCGCTGAAGGACTCCCCGGCGTCGACTGCGTCCACGATCGCGGCCTCGAGTGCCTCGGACGTCAGGCGGAACTCGTCGGCGAGCCCGATCAGGACCTGGTCGTGGAAGAAGTGGTCCACGTGGTCGAGGACGTCGTGCTCGCGGGCGTGGCGGCGCAGCCAGGCGTCGGCCCAGCGGTGGTGCTCGACGAGGTTCCGGAGGCCGTCGACGCTCGCGAACGGGGCAGCGGCTGCCTCGACCTCGGCGGAGAGCAGGGCCTCCTGGAACCGCTGCGACGGCGCCGCGAGCTGGTTCTGGATCGTCGTCGCGACCGCACGGGTCCGCTCGAGCTTGTCGAGGGTCTCCGGGTCGGTCGGGAACGGGTTGTCGTCGACGAGCAGCACGACGCGCAGCGAGGGGTACTCCTGCAGCGCGGCCGACCACAGCGTGGTGGCGACGACGTCGGGCTCCTCGGCGTAGCTCGGCACGAGGACCGTCATCGGCGACTCGTGGCCCTCGGCGAAGTGCCGGTCGAGCTCGGCGCGCGGGACCCGGACGTGGGTCGCGAACCGCTCCATCGCACCCTGGCGGGCGACCAGGTGCATGAGCGCGGAGAAGGTGAGGAACGTGACGACGACCAGGTACGAGATCGCCTCGGTGGTGAAGCGGAAGCTCTCGGCGCCGTAGTCCAGGAACTGGCGGATCACGGTGTAGACGACGTAGGCGAGCCAGAACGCGATCGTCAGGATGATCGCGACGCGGCCGGAGACGAGCTTCCGGTCGGAGGGGCGTTCGTGCAGGGTGTCGAGCGGGCGGGTACGACGCTCGGAACCCCACTGGCGACGGCGCGCGGGAGCGCCGTCATGCAGTTCGGGCATGACAGTCCTTCGTTCCGCTGGACCAGCGCGCCATCGGGTCGGGCACTGTCGGGGAGTCCGTGCGGTCGACTCCGAACGTATGGGGACAGACCGAACGGTGCAGACACCCGGACGGGGGGTTTTGGGCGTGCCGTGCGGGAAACCGCACGATGTTGCGTGGCGCACGTTTCGCGCGTGTCGCTGCCGGTCGCGCGGGTGCCGTCGTGCGGGTGGTCAGGGCGTTCTGCCTGGAGGCGCGGCTCGGCTCCGCCCCGCCGGTCGCGTGACACGCCGCTCACGTCCGGCGAGGGCGCACGAGCTGCCGCGGGGGCCGACCGGTGCGCGGCAGAACGCGCGACCTCGGTCGGCCCGGGCGCGCGACCTCGGGCGGGCGATGCGCTCCGCGACGTCAGCGGCCTCGGGCGAGGAGCCAGAGCAGGTACGGCGCGCCGATGACCCCGGTCACGACACCGACCGGCAGCGCGTTGCCCGGGATCGCGAACTGCGCGATGAGGTCGCTCGCGAGGGTGATCGCCGCGCCGACCGCGGCCGTCGGACCGAGCGCGACACGGCCTCCCCCGACGAGCCGGCGGGCGATCGGTGCCGCCATCAGCGCGACGAACGACACCGGCCCGGCGGTCGCCACGGCCGCCGCGGTCAGGCACACCGCCGTGAGCAGCAGGAGCACCTTCGCCCGGTTCGGCCGGAGCCCGAGCCCGGAGGCGACCTCGTCGCCGAGGGTCAGGACGGTCAGCCGGGGGGACTGCAGGAGCGCGAGCGCCATGAGCACCACGAACGCGATCGCGAGCACGCCGACGAGGTTCCGGTCGACGGCGTTCAGGCTGCCGGAGAGCCAGAGGAGCGCGGTGCCGGCCTGGGTGACGGTGCCGCTGGTGAGCATCCACCCGGTGATGCTCAGGCAGATCGCGGCGACCCCGATGCCCACGAGGACGACCCGGTTGCCGGTGATCCCCCGCCGCCACGCGAGTCCGGCGATCACGAGCGACACCACGAGGGCACCGACGAGCACCACCGAGAACAGGGTCCCGCCGCTCGCACCGAACAGGACGATGGCGGTCAGACCGGAGGCGCTCGCACCCGAGGTGATGCCGATGACGTCCGGGCTCGCGATCGGGTTCCGGACGACGCTCTGCACGATGCCACCGGCGACGGCGAGGGAGGCACCGACGAGGATCGCCCCGAACACCCGCGGCCCGCGGAGCTGCCCGATGACGAAGTCCGAGATCGTGTCGCCGTGCCCGACGAGCGCGCCGGCGACCTGCACGGGCGAGAGCGGGATCTCGCCGACCCCGAGGCCGACGAGCACGAGGGCGACGAGCACGACGAGCACGACCCCGAGGACGAGGAACTCACGGCGCACGGCGGACGAGCGCACGGCGGTCGGACGCACGACGCTCACAGGCCCTTCACCGCCCGCGACCGCACGAGCCAGATGAACACCGGGGCGCCGATCAGGGCCGTCACGATGCCGACCTGCAGCTCCCCCGGGTACGCCACGACCCGCCCGATGACGTCGGCCACGAGCAGCAGTGCCGGCGACACGATGGCGGAGAGCAGGATCGTCCAGCGGTGGTCCGGCCCGCTCAGGCGCCGGACGGCGTGCGGGACCGCGAGCCCGATGAACGCGATCGGCCCGGCCGCGGCGACGGCCGACCCGGCGAGCAGCACCGTGACGACGCCTCCGGTCGCACGGACCAGGACGACCCGCTGCCCGAGCGACGCGGCGAGCTCGTCGCCGAGCGCCAGCGTGTTGAGCGACCGGCCGAGGGCGAACGCGATCGCCAGGCCGACGAGCACCGGCACGGTGATGACACCCGCCGTGCCGAGGTCCTTCCCCGCGAGCGCTCCGACCTGCCAGAACCGCAACTGGTCGAGCAGGCTCTGGCTCGTGACGAGCACGGCGGTCGTGATCGACGACAGCGCGGCGGCCACCACGGCACCGGCCAGGGCGAGGCCGACCGGTGACAGCCCGCGACGGGCGACGGCCGCGATCCCGTAGACGAGGAGCGCCGCCAGGGCAGCCCCGACGAACGCGAACGGCAGGTACGCCGCGGTGCCGCTGACACCGAAGAGCGCGATCCCGGCGACGACCGCCAGGGTCGCTCCGGAGTTGATGCCGAGCACGCTGGGGTCGGCGAGGGGGTTGCGGGTGACGCCCTGCATGACCGCCCCGGCGACCCCGAGGGCCGATCCGGCGAGGAGCCCGACGACCGTGCGTGGCACCCGGTTGCCGAGGACGATGAGGCCGATCTCGTCGTTGCGCCCCGGGTGCAGGACGGTGTCGAGCACGGTGCCGAGTGGGATCGGGCGGGACCCGAACGCCACGGAGAGTGCCACCGCCACAGCGAGGACGACCACCGCCAGCACGGTCGCGCCGACGAGGCGGGACACGGAGCTGGGCGCGGGAGGGGTGGGCGACGACGAACGCATGGGAAGTAAGGCAACCCTAACGGACGACCTCGTACGGCGACCCCCGAGCAAGCCGTGAGCAGCCGCAGGGTCCGTTCATAGGTTCGTCATGGGAACCGGGCTTGTACTCGTAGCCATCGACACCCGACCGGGTCGTCGAGGGACGACCGGAGAGCACCGATGAACGAGACCCCGAACCCCGCTGCCGACGAGAACGGCACCGCCCGCACCGACGCTGCGCAGCCGCAGGCCGGGGCGACGTGGGAGGCACCGCACGCCGACCCGTCGACCCTCCGCTCGGCGTACGCCTTCGACGGCAGCGGCCCGTACCTCTACGGCCCGGACGGCTCCGGCCCCTACGGGTACACACCGGACGGCCGCGGCCCGTTCCTGATCGGCAGCCCGACGCTCCCCGGCTTCCAGCACGGCTGGGCGCACGGTGCCGCGACCGCGAACCACGCCGCGACGGACCACGGCACGAAGCGCCCCCGGCGACTCGGGCTCATGATCGGCTCCGGCATCGCCGCGCTCGCGATCGTCGGCGCCGCGGGCGGGACCGCGCTGGGGCTCTCCACGCAGAGCACGACCACCACCTCGAGCCAGTCGCAGGGCACCACGACCCTGCCGGACACCGGCTCCGGCACGGACAGCGGCAGCGGCACGAACGGCTTCACCGTCCCCGGTGACGGCACCGGGAGCGGCAGCAGCGACGGCAGCACCGGATCGAGCACCGAGTCGGCGGCGACCGCGGCGACGAGCGCCCAGAAGAAGGGCGTCGTGACGATCAACACCGTCCTGAACTACGACGAGTCCTCGCAGGCGGCCGGTACCGGCATGATCATCAACTCGAACGGCACCGTCCTCACGAACAACCACGTGATCCAGGGCGCGACGAGCATCACCGTCACCGACGAGACCACCGGCAAGGAGTACAAGGCGGACGTCGTCGGGACGGACGCCACGAACGACGTCGCCGTGCTGAAGCTCGAGGGCGCGTCGGGTCTGTCCACCGTGACGCTCGACGACGACGGCGAGCCGAGCACCGGCGACACCGTGACGGACGTCGGCAACGCGGAGGGCACCGGCAACCTGGTCGCCGCCGAGGGTTCCGTGACCGCGACCGACCAGGACATCCAGGTGCAGAGCGAGTCCGGCACCGGCACCGAGTCGCTGACCGGCCTCATCGAGATCGCGGCGAACATCGTCTCCGGCGACTCCGGCGGTCCGGTCCTGGACAGCGAGGGCGAGGTCGTCGGCATGGCGACCGCGGCGTCCTCCGGTTCGGCGAACGTCACCGGGTACGCGATCCCGATCACCACGGCGAAGTCGATCGCGGACAAGATCCTCGCGGGCGAGTCCTCGTCGACGATCACCATCGGCCTGCCCGCGTTCCTCGGGGTCGAGGTCAGCGGCACGGCCACCACCGGCGGCGTCGCGGTCGCCGGCACCGTCGAGGGCTCTGGTGCCGCGAGCGCCGGGCTCGCCGCGGGCGACACGATCACGAGCATCGACGGCACCGCCGTGACGAGCTCGGACGCCCTCACCTCGGCGATCCAGTCGCACTCCGTCGGCGACAAGGTGACGGTCGGCTACACCGACAGCACCGGCGCCGCGAAGACCGTGACGGTCACCCTGACCGCCGGCCCCGCCGCCTAACCCAGGAGCGCCCGCACCACCGAGCGGTACACGTTGGCTGGGGAGTCCGTCGAGAAGGCGGTCTCCCCGGCTTCCGTGCGTCCGACGCGCGCGAAGCCCTGCCCCTCGGCGTGCACGACGACGATCGGGTTCGGCTTGCCGGGACGCCGCAGCGACGACACCGTCCACGGCGCAGCCCAGAAGCGCGCGAGCCGGGGGTCCGCCTCGGCGATCGCCGCCGGCAGGTCCGGGGCGTCCTCCGCTCCGCCGGTGCGCCGCCCGAGCAGGTCTGCCCGGAGCGACCCCGTGCGGAACGGGAAGGTCCATGCCGGACCGATGCCGAGCCTCCCGGCCATCACCGCGACCACGCGCTCGACCGGCAGCCCGGTGACCACCGCGCCGTCCTCGTCCGTCCCGTCGACGACGGTCTCCGACCAGGCCTGGAGGCGCGTGCTGCGCCCGTCGGGCAGCCGCTGTTCCAGCGTGACGGGTCGGGCATCGCCCTCCCAGGGCTCGAGGAGCGTCTGGGTGGACTCGGGCAGCGTGCCGAGGCGGCCGACGAGGCCGGTCTCGATGAGCTCCCGGCCCGCGGGGCTGCGGAGGAGTGCGGGGTTCCAGCGGCGGCCGGCGAGGCTGCGGAGGGTCGTGAGCGCCTCCGGGCCGAGGTGCGGGCCGTCGATCGTCGGGGCGGGAGCGGCGACCGGCAGGTCCTCGAGCTCGCGCTGCACCCGTGACGGTGCGGGCTCGGTCGCCCGGACCGTGTCGAGGACGGCGAACACGAGGTCGTCGGAGGCGAGCATGCGCGCCAGCGGCCGCTCGACGGTCAGGTCGACGCGGTGCCTGCCGGTGACGAACAGCAGGTGGGCGCCCACGACGTCACCGCCCTCGTCGGGGCGGACGTACTCGACCAGGCGTGCCGGGGCTCCCGTGGCGGTCCACGGGTCGGAGCCGATGAGGCGGAGTCCCTCGACGGAGCCGGGGAGGCGTTCGAGCAGGCTCGTGTGCTCCTCGGTGATGGTCCGGTCGCTCGGACGGGAGCGGACGGTGAGCACGACGTCGTCGCCGGTGACACGCAGGTCCGCCTGGGCCGAGTCCTCGCGGCGCCACGCGTCGGGGCGGCGGAGGGTCAGACGGGCGGTGCGGTCCTCGGTGCCGAGCGGGACGGGGACTGCCATGGCACGAGGCTACGTCGGGGGTGGGTCCGGCGAGCCTGCGGCTCGCCGGTCGCGGGCGGACGGGGTGCGGCGCGCGCGGCGCGCGCGGCAGTGTGCGAGGTTCCGCGCCCCGTGGGACCCGCGCGGCCTCGCACGGCGCGCGGAACCTCGCACGGTGTCGGCACCGGGTCGCACGGTACGAGGTCGAGCCGCGGTCTCGGTCAGGGGCGGCGCGGGCGCGGGGCGGGCGGCGGCGGGACCGGCTTCGCGGCGACGACGTCGGCCAGCGCGACCTCGACGGGCCCGCGGCGGGTGTCGATCGTCACGGACGTCACGGTCCGGGCGACGAGGACCCCGAGGGCGTCCCGCGCTCCCCCGTCGTCGTGCGCTCGGACGACCAGGCGGTCCCCGAGCCCGGCGTCCCGCAGCACCCCGAGCGCCAGCGCCCGAGCGATCGCGTCCTGCCCGCTGCCCTCCACCGTCCCAGCGTAGGGCGCGCCTAGAGTGTGGGGATGGCCAAGGCACGCGTGGACAGCTGGATCTGGGCGGTGCGGATCACGAAGACCCGCTCCGCCGCGACCGCCGCGTGCAAGGCCGGTCACGTCCGGGTGAACGGGGAGCGTGCGAAGCCCGCGCAGCCGATCGGCCCCGGGGACGAGGTCCGGGTCCGTCAGAACGGCTTCGACCGCATCGTCGTCGTGACCGGGATCATCCTGAAGCGGACGAGCGCGCCCAAGGCCGCGAAGCACTTCGAGGACAAGACCCCGCCGCGGCTCCCCAAGGAGGAGGCCGGCTTCGTCCCGATGCGCGAGCGCGGCGCCGGACGTCCGAGCAAGCGGGAGCGCCGCGACCTCGAGAAGCTGCGCGGCTACTGACGGCGCGGCTTGCCGTACGGGTCGACGACGACCTCGAACTCGGTCTCGCCGTCCCACTCGACCTCGACCGGTTGCCCCGTCCACCGCGCCTCGAGGTGCCCGTCGTCGTCCTCGTCGTTCCCGCACATCGCGGAGCCGCTGGGGACCCGCTCGATCGCGACCCGTCCTCCACGGCCGACGGCGAAGAGCTCGACGACGCGGCCCCGGATCCGCTGGTTCGGCACCGTGTCGTGCCGGACCTCCTCGAAGCGCCGCGCACCGTCCGCGGACACCACGCCGTACTCGACGACGTCGCCGATCTCGACAGCGGGTCCGCAGCACTCGTGCTCCCACCCGCCGATGATCACGACCACGGGCTCGGCCATCAGACGAACCGGACGGTCTGCTGCAGTCGATCCCGGAGCTCGAACACGTCGACGCTGCCCTCGGGCGACCACACGCCGTTGAGCACCTGACCGAGTGCGCTCCGACGGACGACGAGCGCCGTGGGCTTCCGAGGCGAGCCGACGAGCTGGACGTCCTCGTCGACCGCGGAGTCCGGCACGACAAGCAGCCGGCCGGTGAACTTCACCCGGGTCGTCTTCTGCACCGCGCGGGCCGCGCGCACGAGTTCCTTCACGGGACGCTCCCCGGGTGCGAGGGTCTCGCCCGTGATCTCACCGTGCTCGACGCGGACCGGGGCTCCCCAGTCGATCGACTCGACCGCCCACAGCCCGCTCGGGGTGAGGACGGCGTGGTCGAGCTTGCCCTCGGCCCCGGCGTCGAGGTCGTGCCACACCGTCACGCCGATGCCCATCTCGGAGATGATGGAGGCGGTCGCTTCCTCGGCGAGTGCCTCGGCCAGCAGTCGCCGGATGTGCCGCGGTGCGGAGCGGATCAGCGTGGGGTCGTACGGGTCCTCGATCGGGTCTCCCAGGCCGACCCACTCGCGTTCGGCCTGCAGGAAGACCTCGCGCGACCGTCCGCCGGGGTGTCCGTGGGACCGGGCCCGGGGCCGTGAATCGCGACGCGCTGCCGGGGGTGCGTAGGCGTCGCGACCGGTGTCGCTCCTCCAGGCCGACGAACCCGACGGGCCGGACGCGCCCTGCTGGCTGCCACGCTGGGATCCCGCGTCGTAGGCGCGGCGTGCGGCGGGGGTGCCGACGCGCTCCCAGGCGATCTGGACCTGGCGGAAGCGGCGCGCGTCGCCGCCGAGGTCGGGGTGGGACTCGCGGGCGGCGCGGCGGTAGGCGCGGCGGAGTTCGTCGTCGTCGGCGGTCGCTCGGACGCCGAGCACTTCGTACGGGGTGGCGTCGGCCGGGCTGTCGGTCATGGCCCTGCGACATTACCCGAGGGAGCGTCGGAGTCCGCCGCGTGGCTGCTGGGTGCTGCCTGGAGGCGCGGGGCGGCGCCGGCAGGTCGGCTCGCGTGTCGAGACGGCGGGGTGGCGGCGAGACGCCTCGCGTGCGGCGAGACGCCGCCGGATCCGGCGGTGTCTGGCGCCGGAGGCGGCGTCTCGCGGGTGACGCGGCGTGCGCCGCCGTCGAGACGCCGCGGGTCAGGCGACGGAGAACGACACGGGGGCGGCGAGGAACCGGGCGTAGCGACGGGCGGCGGCCTCGAGCGCACGGACGCCTGCGGCGTCGAGCGGTTCGAACGGGGTCAGCGTGACCCGGACGTCCCGGGAGCGCTCCGTCCGGGTCCAGGCGCCGACGACCCGGCCACGGAGGACGGCCATCGGCAGGAAGATCCCGTTGCCGCCGGGGACCACGCGGTCGGCGTGCACGGGGTCGAGCTGGGCGGAGCGGTCGGCGTACCCGAGCAGGTACTCGTCGAACCCCGGCAGGAGGTGCGCGGTCGGGACGCCCCCGGTTGCCGGGCGGTCGGCGAGTGCGAGGAGGCCGTCGCCGAGGTCCTCCACGGTGTCGCCGGCGGCCGCTCGGGCACGTCGGACGTCACCGAGCGGGAGCTTCGTCCAGCTCGCGGCGTCGGCCTCGGTCGCGGGGCCGCGGCCACGGAGGTACCCGACGAGCACCCGGCGCAGCGCCTCGTCGCGGTCGGGCAGGTCGGTCGTCGCCGGTGCCCAGTCATCGAGGAGCACGAGTCCCTGTCCGACCCGGGCGGTCGGGCCCCAGGCGACGAGGCCCTCCTGCGCGAGGCGGAGCAGCACGTGGTAGCCGCGACCGCCGGTGGGGTCGATGCCGGCTGCTCGGTACACGGCGAACAGGTCGTCGCGCACGAGTGACCGCCCGCCGGACAGCGCGTCGACGGTGGCGTCACGAGCGGTGGCGAGGACGGCGTCGTCGATACCGAGCTCCGCTGCACGACGGGCGATGGCGCGGATGGTGCGCTCGGCGGTCAGGGAGAGCAGCAGCCGGAGGTCGTCGGGGCGCATCGCGTGCAGGGTGCCGCGCATCGGCCACGAGCGGACGAGTTCCCCGCGGTCGAACGCGGCACGGACGTCGTCGCGCGTCGACCCGGGCGAACGGACGCCGATCGCCCACAGCACCTGCCCGAGGTCCTGCCCCTGCATGGCGGTCATCCGTTCGACCGCGGCGGCGGGACCGAGTCCGGGCACGGCGACGCCCTGCGCGGCGAGGCGCATCGCGCGCAGCTGGGCCGGGGTCGTCGTCACGGCACCAGCATGCCCGGCACCACCGTCAGGCGACGGCGGCGGCGATGTCCTCGGCGTGCTCCTCGATGTACGCGACGTCGGCCCGGTAGAGGTCGGCGTGCCCGTGCGCCAGGTCGCTCACGAACTTCGGGTTGCCGGCGGCGGCCTCGGTCTCGATCGTCGTGACGAGGGCGACCAGCGACCCGGTCATCGTCTCGGCGAGCAGATCCCGTGACCGAGCGTCGAGCTCGTAGGCGCGGCAGAACTCCGCGGCACGGTCGAGGCGTTCGTCGAGCGAGGGTGCGGTCGACCCCTCGACGATGCCGGTCGTGAACGGGGCGAACCGGTACACGGCACTGGCGACGTCCCACACCCGTGGCCCGGGGTGGGCGGTGTCGAAGTCGATCAGGCCGACGGCGGCGATGCCGTCGTAGACGCAGTTGTACGGGGCGAAGTCGCCGTGCACGATCGTCTCGGCGGGGCAGCGCTCAGCCTGGGACCACACGTCGCGGGAGTCGTCCCGGGGGAAGGTCGCGGCGGCGTCGTGGTAGTGCCGCAGCAGGCGTGCGGTCGTGACGAGCGCCGCTTCGCTCGCGACGTCGGCGGTCCACGGGTACTCTCCCGCGGTGCCCGGCACGAACGACACCGTCTCGAGCGTGTCCCCGTGCTCGATCGGTTCCGGTGCCGCGACGAACCCCTGTTCGTGCAGGTGGGCGAGCAGCCGGTGCACGGTCGGTGTCCACGGCCCTGCCGGGCGGTGCACACGATCGTCGGCCCTGGTGATCCGCTCCATCGGAACCTCCTGTCGTACGTCTCCGTTGACGTGGTGGCCCAGCGTATCCGTGCGGGCAGCCGGATGTCGCGCGTTGTTCGGGTTGCACTCAGCAACAGAACGTCACAACAGCGCATGCACCGTTGCATGCAAGGCGTAGGATCGACGACCGTGAGCACTCCGAGCACCCCCGTCACGAGCCAGGCAGCGTCCGACCGGGCGTACGACCACGTCAAGCGCGCCATCATCCGCGGCGACCTGCCCGGCGGCACCGCGATCAGCGAGAACGCCCTGTGCCACGAGATCGGCGTCTCGCGGACACCCGTGCACGAGGCGTTCCTGCGCCTCGCCGCCGAGGACCTGCTCACCCTCGAGTCCCGGAAGGGCGCCGTCGTCCGGCCGATGTCCCCGAACGAGGCGGCCGACGTGCTCGAGATGCGGGAGGCCATCGAGTCGACCGCCGCGACCCGCGTCGTGACCGACGGCCGCGCTGCGGACGTCACCCCGAGCCTCCAGGCCATGCTGGCGGAGCAGGCACAGGCGGTCGTGACCGGCGACGTCGACCGGTTCATCGAGGTCGACGCCGAGTTCCACGGCGCGGTCATCGGCGCGTCGCGGAACGCGATCGCCGTCATGTTCGCCCGGACGCTGCGGGACCGACAGCAGCGACTGCGGCACCACCTGATGCGCCTGCAACCGTCGCAGTTGCAGGCGTCGCTCGAGGACCACCGGGCCCTCGCCGCCGCACTCGAGGCAGGCGACGCCGCCCGCTACGCCGAGGTCCTCAGCGCGCACGTCGCGTCGCACCGGGGCGCCCTGTGAGCGCCGGCACCGACTCGATCGCGGTCCCCAGCGTCCGGGTCCTGCCGTGGGTCGCCGTCTGGGGCGCGGTGTTCGTCTGCTCGTGGGGCGGCAACCAGTTCTCGCCGCTGCTGCTCATGTACGAGGAGCGCGCGCACTACTCGTCGCTGCTCGTCAACGTCTTCCTCGGCGTCTACGTCCTCGGACTCGCCCCGGCGCTGCTCGTCGCCGGCTCCCTGTCCGACCGGCACGGACGCCGGCCTCTCATGCTCGCCGGGATCGTCTCCGCCGTCGTCGGGAGCGGTCTGCTGGCGTTCGGGCCGCTCGGCGCGGGCTTCCTGATGGCCGGACGCCTGTTCTCCGGGATCACCGTGGGCATCGCGATGGCGGTCGGCAACAGCTGGGTGAAGGAGCTCTCGCAGGGCCGGTTCGACCCGTCCGCCGACGCCGGCTCCGGGGCACGCCGGGCATCGCTGGCGTTCACCCTCGGGTCGGCGTCGGGCGCGCTCGTCGCCGGGCTCATCGCACAGTGGGGGCCGATCCCCGAGGTGCTGCCGTTCCTCGTGCACATCTGCGTCGCGATCCCGTTCGCCGTCATCGTGTGGCGGACGCCGGAGACGAACCGGACCGGCGGCCTGCCCGGGCCGTGGTGGAAGCAGCTCGCCGTGCCGAGCGCCGGCCACCGTCGCTTCACCCGGGTCGTGCTCGTTGCAGCACCGTGGATCTTCGGCTCCGCGGCGATCGGGTACGGGTACCTGCCGACCAAGCTCGCCGGTGCGACCGGGATGTGGGGGCTCCTGTTCGCCACCGCCGCCACCGTCGTCGCCCTCGGGGTGTCGAGCGCCGTGCAGCCCCTGGCGGCGCGGGTCAACTCGCTCGTCTCGGCACGTGGACTCCTAACCGCCGTGGGGCTCATGACCGCGGGCATCGCGGTGGTCGTCGTCGCGATCCAGCTGCAGTCGGTGGCGATCGGACTCGTCGCGAACGTGGTGATCGGCCTCGGCATCGGGCTCGCACTCGTGTCGTCGTTGCTCGAGGTGCAGCGGATCGCCGGGGCCCGCGACCTGGCCGGGCTGACCGGGGTGTTCTACGCGGCGGCGTACGCCGGGTTCCTGGCGCCCGCGGTGATCGCGGCCGTGGCGAACGTCGTGGCGGTGCCGCTCATCCTGTGGGTGGTCGTCGGGCTCGGGGTGGTGTCGTGGGTGGCGATCCTGGTGTCGTCGCGGAAGCACATCCCGGCCCCGGCGGGCTAGAACTGCTCGCGCAGCCAGCTCGGTCCGCGCACCACGGCGCCGATCGACTCGACGCGGGCCCGGAGCTCGCGGTCGGCCGTCACCACGACGACCGGAGCGTGACCGGCGTCGACCGCGGCTCGTGCGGCCTCGACGATCGCGTCGTCGCCTGATCCGGGCGCCCGGACGACGTCGAGTGAGCAGGAATGGTCGGGTCGGGCGTCCCCACCCGACGTTTTCTGCTCACTGAACGCGCTCGCGCCAACGCCTGCGCCGCCGTCCGCGCCGTCCGCGCCGGACGCCGCGCCCCGCGCCTCACCCTCGAGCACCACCGTCCACCGCGGCCACCACCGGTCGAAGGGCAGGTCCAGGAGCCCAGCCGGCACGCCCTCCGCGGCGAGCGCCTCGACCGACCCGAGCAACCGCGACGCAGCCCCCGCCCGGTCCTTCCACCACCCGTCCGGCACGCTGCCGACGACGTTCGCGGCGTCCACCACCACGTGCGGTGTCGTCGCGAGCCGTGCCCGCAACGCCGGCCAGGACGCCCCGAACCCGGGGTGCAGGGGGAGGTCGTCGACGTCGTCGACGGGCACCCAGGCCAGTTCCAGGCTCTCACGGTCCGCGATCACCGGTTCGAACGGCACGGAGGCACGGCCCACCACCGTCGTGTACGTCCAGAACCCGAGGTCCAGCAGGGAGGTGTGCCGCAGGTCGACGCCGTCCGACGGCACGCCGGCTTCCTCGGCGGACTCGCGGAGGGCTCCGGTCACGGCGTCCTCGCCCAGGTGCCGGGCTCCGCCGGGGATGCCCCACGTGCCGCCGTGGTGGCTCCACTCGACGCGGTGCTGCAGGAGGACGCGTCCGGAGCCGTCGTCGACGAGGAGCCCTGCAGCGCCGAAGCGTCCCCAGGCCTTGGTGCCGTCGGGGCCGATCGCCCAGGCGTCGCCGGGATCGCGGGGGCCGGGAGGAGGCCCGGGAGGCGTTGCGTCTGGCACCCTCCAAGCCTGTCACACGGCACCCGTCGTGTGACCGAAGACGTCGGGAGCACGTCGTGTACGGTGTCGTCCGAGACACGGGGTGCCGCAACCAGCGGCTGAGATCACACCCGTCGAACCTGCTCGAGCTCGTACTCGCGAAGGGATCGTCCATGGAAACCGCTGCGCCCGAACACGACTGGGCCCACCGAACCGCCGAACTGCTCGAGGCCGTGCGTGCCCGGGGCCCGCTGGTGCACTGCATCACGAACACGGTGGTGCAGAACGTCACCGCGAACGTGCTGCTCGCGCTCGGCGCCTCGGCCGCGATGGTCGACGTCGTCACCGAGGCCGGGCCGTTCGCCCGGGTCGCCGACGCCCTGCTGGTGAACACCGGCACCCCGCACGCCGAGCCCCGGGCCGCGTCGCTCGAGGCCGCCTCGGCAGCCGTCGACGCCGGCACGCCGTGGGTGCTCGACCCGGTGGCGGTCGGCTCGCTCCCGGTGCGGACCGCGCTCGCCCGCGACCTGCTGGCGCTCGGTCCGACGGTGCTCCGCGGCAACGCCTCCGAGGTCCTCGCCGTGCTCGGTGCCTCCGCCGGTGGGCGCGGGGTCGACAGCACGGTGGGCACCGACGACGCGCGGGATGCTGCGGTCGCCGCCGTGGCCGGTCCGGACCCGGACGGGAGGCGCGTGGCCGCGGTCGCCGTGTCGGGTCCCGTCGACCTGCTGGTCGCGCCCGGCATCGGGTCGGTGCGGGTCGCGAACGGCACCGAGCTACTGACGCGGATCACGGGCGGCGGGTGCGCGCTGGGAGCGGTCGTCGCCGCGTTCACCGCGGTCTCCCCCGACGACGCCGGAGCGGCTGCGGTCGCCGCCACCGCGGCGCACACGATCGCGTCCGAGCTCGCGGCGCGGGACGCCGGCGGGCCGGGCACGTTCCAGCCGCTGTTCCTCGACCGGCTGGCGTCGCTCAGCCCGGAGGACGTCGTCCGCGAGGCCCGGATCACCGTGGAGCAGGCACCCAACACCGTCGAGGTCCCCGCGTGACCGGCACCGACGTCGGCGTCTACCTCGTCACCGACGGCGCGTTGTCCGACCGGCACGGCATCGGTGTCCTCGGTGTGGTCCGGGCAGCGGTGCACGGCGGCGTGCGGATCGTGCAGGTCCGCGACAAGGACGCCTCCGCGCGTGACCTGCTCGCCCTGACCTCCGCGGTGGCCGACGCCGTGGGCGACCGGGCGACCGTCGTGGTCGACGACCGGCTCGACGTCGCCCTCGCCGCTCGTCACGCCGGCCACCGGGTCGCCGGGGTGCACCTCGGCCAGTCCGACGTCCCGGTCGAGGTCGCCCGGGCCCTGCTCGGCGCGGACGCCCACGTCGGCCTGACCGCGAACACGCCGGGGCACCTCGCTGCGGTCGACCGGCTCCCCCGCGGCACCGTCGACCTGCTCGGGGTCGGGGTCGTGCACCCCACCACGACGAAGGCGGACCACCCGCCGGCGCTCGGCCACGACGGCTTCGCCCGGCTCGCGGCCGCGACCGACGTCCCCTGCGTCGCGATCGGCGGCGTCACGCTCGACGACGTCGTGCCCCTGCGTGCCGCCGGGGCAGCCGGCGTCGCCGTGGTGTCCGGCATCTGCGCTGCTGCCGATCCCGGATCGGCCGCCGCGGCGTACGTGTCCGCCTGGAGTGCCCCGTGACCGCCGCACGGCCGGCAGTCCCCCGCGTCCTGAGCATCGCGGGGACCGACCCGACCGGGGGCGCCGGGCTGCAGGCCGACCTGAAGTCGATCGCGGCGCACGACGGCTACGGCATGGGCGTGGTGACGGCCCTCGTCGCGCAGAACACCCGCGGGGTGCGGTCCGTGCACGTGCCCGACGTCGGGTTCCTCCGCGAGCAGCTCGACGCGGTGTCCGACGACGTGACGATCGACGCCGTGAAGATCGGCATGCTCGGCACGGCCGAGGTCGTCCGCACCGTGACGGCCTGGCTCCACGAGCAGCGACCGCCCGTGGTGGTGGTCGACCCCGTGATGGTGGCCACGAGCGGCGACCGCCTGCTCGACGAAGACGCCACCCGGGCGGTGTCCGAGCTGTTCACGCTCGCCGACCTGGTGACGCCGAACCGGGCCGAGCTGGACGTCCTCGCGACCCTGGCCGGTGCCGCACCCGGAACGCCACCGGCAGCAGCCGCCTCGACGGTCGCCCGGACCTGGGACGTCCTGGTGCTCGCGAAGGGCGGCCACGACGACGGCGATACCTCCGACGACGTCCTCGTCTCGCCCGACGGCAGCGTCCGGACCTTCTCGGGCCCGCGCGTCGCCACGACGAACACGCACGGCACCGGCTGCTCGCTGTCGAGTGCGATCGCGACGCTCGTGGCCCGCGACGGTGACTGGGAGCTCGCGATCGGCACTGCCAAGACCTGGCTGACCGCGGCACTCCGCGAAGCCGACGCCCTGCACGTCGGGACCGGCACCGGCCCGATCGACCACGGCGCCGTCATCCGTGATGCCCTGCCCACGCCATCGTGGACGGACCGCTGGTGGACCGACGTCACCGAGGTGCTGCAGGAGACGATCGACTGCCCGTTCCTGGTCGGCCTGCGGGACGGCACGCTCGACGCCGACGTCTTCGCGGGCTACCTCGCGCAGGACATCCACTACCTCCGCGCGTACGAGCGACACCTGTCGCAGCTCGCGTCGTGGTCGTCCGGCGACGCCGCGGCGTTCTGGGCGGCGTCCGCCGAGGGTTGCGCCGACGAGGCCCGCGACCTCCACCACCGACGCCTCGCCGGCACGCACGCCGACGACCCGGTGGACCCGACCTGTGCCGGGTACCTCGCGCACCTGCAGGCCGCCGCAGACTCCGGGTCGGTCGGGGTCCTCGCCGCCGCGGTGCTGCCGTGTTTCCGGGTCTACGCGTGGGTCGGCACGCAGCTCGGCGCGGTGCCGGCGGGCCACCTGTTCGCGGACTGGGTCGGGGCCTACGGCGATCCGGGCTTCGCGGAGGCCTCGGCTGCCGCGACCGCCCGTGTCGAGGAGCTCGCCGCCGCCGCGACGCCCGCGGAGCGCGGCGCGATGACCCGCGCGTTCCGCCGCAGCACCGAGTGGGAGCTCGCGTTCTTCCGCATGCCCCTGCCCGCCGCACCGCCGCGAATCTCGGCCTGACGGACAGTCCTCGCCCGCCGGAACCCGAGAACTGTCCGTCGACGCGAGACTCGGCCCACGCCCCGGTCACCATCCCGCCGAAGCGACACCGTCCCGCTGACGCACGCCGACCACCCCGCCACAGCGACTCGATGCCGCCGCCGTCAGGCGGCAGCCTGTCGCTTTCGCGACCGACACCGGACTGGAGGCACGGCGCGCGGCCGCCACGCGCCTCCAGGCCGTCAGACCGTCACCACCCCGCCGAAGCGACACCGTCCCGCCCACGCACGCCGACCACCCCGCCGAAGCGACACGATCCCGCCGCCGTCACGCGGCAGCCTGTCGCTCTCGCGACCCGCGGCAGCGACCGCGTCAGCGGGACGGCGGCGGCAGCCGCACCAGCTCGACGGCGAGTGCGCGCCCGTCCACCGTGCCGCGCATCCAGGTGTGGTCCGGCTGGCGCCGGCGATCGGTCGGCGACCCGGGGTTCAGCAGCCGGAGGCCCGACGGTGCAACGGTGTCCCACGGGATGTGCGAGTGGCCGAACACGAGCACGTCGACGTCCGGGTACTCCGCGGTCGTGCGCCGTTCCCGGCCGGTCGCCGCGCCGGTCTCGTGCACGAGTGCGAAGCGGAGTTCCTCGACGGCGAACCGGGCGACGAGCGGCAGGCGGTCGTCGAACTCGGGGCCGTCGTTGTTCCCGCGGACCCCCTCGAACCGGCGCGCCCGGCCCTGTACGGCATCGAGCGTCGCGAGGTCCACCCAGTCGCCGGCGTGCACGACCAGGTCGGCGGCGTCGATGTCCGTCCAGAGGGGCTCCGGCAGGTCCTTCGCCCGCTTCGGCAGGTGCGTGTCGGAGAGCAGGACGAACGAGGTCGTCACGGTGCGGTGCGTCCCGGGACGGGCAGACCCGCTTCGTCGGCGGCGCCGAGGCGTTCGAGCAGCCCCGCGAGCAGCGCGATGTCGTCGTCCGACCAGCTGGCGAGCCGCTCGTCGAGTGCGTCGCGGTGCAGCTGGACGGACCGTTCGAGTGCGGCGCGGCCCTCGTCCGTGACACCGAGCGGCTTCGCGTTGCCCGTCCCGCCGTCCGTGGTGCGGATGAGCCCGGCGGCGAGGAGCCCGGAGAGCTGGCGGGAGATCGTCGACCGGTTGAGCCGCAGGTACCGGGCGATGTCGATGGCCATGCAGCCGGGGTGCTGCACGACGAAGTCGACGAGGGACTGGTCGACGACGCTGAGGATCGACTCCGACCCACGGGCCCGGATGCTCGCGCGCCGGGTGATGCGGGCGAGCTCCGTGTAGGCACGTCCGATGTCGCTGTTGCGGACGTCGGGCTTCGGGCTGCTCATCGCCGGGCCTCCAGCCTGTCAGGGCCTGTTCGTTGCTGCGCCGGTGCCGACCGGCGGTGTTCGGTCCCGCCACCATACCGGCGGGTACGGTTCGCCGGGGGTCAGCGACCCGCCGCCGCGGCCTGCAGCGCCGGGATGTCGAGCTTCTGCATCTGCATCATGGCCTGGAAGACGCGGGCGTTCGCCTCGGGGTCGCCCGAACCGGTCATGAGGTCGCCCATCATCGACGGGGTGACCTGCCATGCGACACCCCAGCGGTCGAAGAGCCACCCGCACATCGACGGTCGTCCGCCGTCGGCGAGCAGGGCGTCCCAGATGCGGTCGAGCTCCGGCTGGTCGTCGACGTCGACCTGGAACGACACCGCATCGGTGTGCTCGTGTCCGGGTCCGCCGTTCATCGCCCGGTACGGCTGGCCGAGGAGCGTGAACTCCACGACGAGGGTCTGCCCGTCCGGGGTCTTGCTCACGCTGTCGATGCTGCTGTCCGGGAACAGCGCGGCGTAGTACTCCGCCGCCTGCTCGGCCTGGTCGTCGTACCAGAGGAACGGGGTGATCGTCGGCATGGGCGGGGCCTTCCGGTTCGGCTCAGTCCGCAGCGCCGCGGCTGAGCAGGTCTGCCTTCTCGGGGTGTTCGTCGAACCACTTGCCGACGAACCAGCACATCGGGATGATGCGCTTCGTGGAGTTCGCCTCGACGTCGGCGACCGCGAAGTCGACGAGTTCGGCGGCGTACCCGTGCCCGCGGTGCTTGGGCACCGTGTAGGTGTGCGGGAAGGCGATCGCGTCGCCGTTCTCGCGGTGGTCGAGGACGCTCACGAGTTCGCCGCCGACGTACATCGCGTAGCGGTCCTGGTCTGCCTCGTGCCGGAACTCGTGGTCCATGCCGCCATCATGCACCCGTGCGACCTCGCGTGACGGCAGTCGGGGAATGCGTCGGACCGGTCGGCGTTGCATGGGTCCCATGACAACGATCGGCATCATCGGCGCAGGCAACATCGGATCCCAGCTCGCACGGCTCGCGGTGCAGCACGGTCACCAGGTGGTGATCGCGAACTCACGCGGCCCGGAGACGCTGACGGAGCTCGTCGCGGAACTCGGCGACCAGGCTCGCGCTGCCACCCGTGACGAGGCGGCCGTCGCCGGGGAGATCGTCGTCGTCACGACCCCGCTCGCGGCCATCGAGACGATCCCGGTCGAGCCGCTCGTGGGCAAGGTCGTGATCGACACGAACAACTACTACCCGCAGCGTGACGGGCACATCCAGGCCCTCGACGACGAGACCACGACCACCGCCGAGCTGCTGCAGGACCACCTGGCGGGTGCCCGCGTCGTGAAGGCGTTCAACCACATCGGCGCCGCGGACCTCACCGGCCACGCGACCCCCGCGGGCACCCCGGACCGTCGTGCCCTGGTGGTGGCGGGTGACGACGACGCGGCGAAGGCCGTCGTGGCGGACCTCATCGACGAGTTCGGGTTCGACGTCGTGGACGCCGGACCGCTCGCCGAGGGATGGCGCATCCAGCGGGACACCCCCGGCTACGGTCCGCGCCTGACGACCGACACCCTGCGCGAGGCGCTGGCGTCCGCGAAGCGCTACCGCGACCAGTAGCTCCGGCGGGCCCGCCCCGGCGCGCGCTCAGGCGCCGTCGAAGATCACCGTCATCTCCGCGATGTCGTCCTCCGACGGCGCCCAGGCCGTGCCAGCCTCGGCGTTCTGCACGATCTGCTCGGGCTTCGTCGCCCCCGCGATGACGCTCGACAGCCCGGGCTGCGCCAGCAACCACGCGAAGGTGGCCTGCAGCATCGTGACCTCGCGCTCGTCGCAGAACCGCTGGAACTCCTCGACGATCCCCCACGGCGCGTCGGCGAGCAGCTGCGGCTTCGCCTTCGTCAGTCGGCCGTCGGCGGGCCCGCCGGACTTCGTGTACTTGCCGGTGAGCAGACCGTTGTAGAGCGGGAAGTACGGCAGGAACCCGAGCGCGTAGGCACGCACGGCGGGCAGGACCTCGTCCTCCACCGAGCGGGCGAGCGGGCTGTACTCGTTCTGCGCGGACACGAACGCCGTGGTGCCCGCGATCGAGGCGGTGAGCTCCGCCTCGGCGATCTGCCACCCGGCGAAGTTCGAGTGGCCGATGTAGCGGATCTTGCCCTCGCGGACGAGGTCGTCGAGCACCGACAGGGTCTCCTCGATGGAGGTCACGTCGTCCGGGCGGTGCATCTGGTACAGGTCGATCCAGTCGGTCCCGAGGCGCTTCAGCGACGACTCGACGGCGAGCCGCACGTACCGCCGGGAGCCGCGGACGCCCCAGTCGGGCCCGTTCGCGCCCTGCATGTCCATGCCGAACTTCGTGGCGAGGACGACCTCGTCGCGGCGCCCGGCGATCGACTTGCCGAGCATCTCCTCGGACAGACCGGGCCGGCCGCCGTAGACGTCCGCCGTGTCGAAGAGGGTGACACCGGCGTCGAGAGCGGCCTGGACGACGGCGTCCGTGCCCTCCTGCGACTCGGTGAACGTGCCGGGTCGGCCGAAGTTGTTGCAGCCGATGCCGACGGTGGAGACGACGAGCCCTGACGGCCCGAGCGGACGGTGTTCGATTCCGGTCATGAGTCGACCGTACCGGCGACCCCGGAACTGGGGCTGCGCCGGGCGCACGGGTTGCCGTTAGAACTGACGATGGATCAGCCTACGGAGGGAGCCGCAGTGGCATCGCATCGCATGCCGGACGACGAGCGGCCGCGTCGCGCGGTCCCGGCCTGGGTGACGGCACCGCCGGAGAGCGCCGGCCTGGAGGCACGCCCCACCCCCGTCGCATCGGCCCCGGCCCCCGAGACGGTCGGCCCCGGCAGCACGCTCCCCACCGTGCAGTCCGCCCCCGCACCCGTCGACGATGACATCGTCGTGCCCGACTACCCGCCGCAGGAGGACCTCCTCCCGCCGGCACCCACGTCGCCGGCGGTGCACACGGTCCCGTTCGAGGCCGCACTGCTCGCCCCGGCCCCCGTGTCGCCCATCGACGCCGCTCCCCCGGCGCCTGTCGTGCCCGCGGTGCCCGTCGTCGGCCAACCGCGGTTCTCCGTGCCCGGCCTGGAGCACGTCGTCGTCGAGGGCGCCGAGCCCACCCCCTCCGGCCCGATCGGCTACCGGACCCCTGCCCGCTTCGCCCGCCAGCAGGCCCCGCTGCAGGCTCCCGCGTCCGCTCCGACTCCCACGCGGTCGTTCGACGCCGTGATCGCGGCGCCCGCCTCGGCACCGACCGCCGCGCCGTCCGCCGCGCCCGCCGCCGCACCGGCAGCAGAGTCCGTGACCAGCGCACCACCCGCCGAGGCGACCGACACCGACGGAGGCGAGCCGCGCCTCCAGGCCGACCCCGAGCGCGTGCGCAAGCCGCTCGTCGGAGCCACGCCGGGTGCCGTCCTCGGCGCCGTCGCCGGTCTGGCGACGCTCGGACTCGCGGCCTGGTGGTTCCTCGCTCCCGCGACCGTGCACGGTGTCGGGCTGCTGCTCGGCGCGCTCGCGCTGGTGCTCTCGATCGTGACGCTGCGGAACCGCTCGGCCACGTGGCAGCGTCCGATCGCGCTGCTCGGGGCGGTGCTCGGCGGCGTCGGCACGCTCGTGCTGCTGTGGGCGGTCGCCTCGGCGGTGCTGCCGCTCGCCGGCGTGACGCTCCCCGACCTCACCGGCACGGGAACGTCCCCGACGCTGGCCCCGTAGCGGGCGTCGCCCCGCTGCCGTCGCGTGCGCCGCTGCCGTCGTTCAGTGAGCAGAAGACGTCGGGTGCGCGCCCTCGACCCGACCATTTCCGCTCACTGAACGCGCACGCACCCCGCACGCACCCCGACCCCTCACACCGCGCGGACCACCCCGCGGGACAGGATCGCGTTCGTCAGGGCGTCGATCGGTTCCCGCTGCACCGTCGGGTTGGCGATGAGGACGTAGTCGACGGCGGGCAGGTCCGGGAGCCCGAGCCGCTGCGACACCTTCACGAGGTCCGCGGGGATGAGCGAGTGCGGGAACACCGCGACCCCGATCCCCGCCCGCACCGCCGCGAGCACCCCGTTCACGTCACGGGTGTTGCAGGTGATCCGCCAGGTGCGTCCGGCGGCCTCGAGTGCGTCGATCGCCATCTGCCGACTGATGCTCGGCGCCTGGTAGGCGATGAGCGGCACGGGCTCCCCGGGTTCGAGCGCGATGCCGTCCTGCGCCATCCACACCATCTGGTCGGTGGCGACGCGGGTGCCCTCGGCGGACTCCCCCGCGGTCTGCTTGATGAACACGAGGTCGAGCTGCCCGGCGTGCACCCGGCGCAGCAGCGGCGAGGACTGGTTCACCGTCAGCTCGAGGTTCACCTGCGGGTGCAGTCGCCGGAAGTCGCGCAGGATCCGCGGCAGCTGCGTGATCGCGAGGTCGTCCGCCGCCCCGAACCGGAGCCGCCCGCGGGTCGCCGCCCCGGAGAAGTACGCGTCGGCGGTGGCGTGCGCCGCGAGGATCGTCCGCGCGAACCCGGCCATCGCGTCCCCGTTGTCGGTGAGCGCCACGCCCCGGGTGTCCCGGGCGACGAGCGTCCGTGCGACCGCGGTCTCGAGCCGCCGCACGTGCTGGGACACCGTCGGCTGGCTGATCCCGAGCCGGGCTCCGGCCTGCGTGAAGCTCCCCGTCTCGGCGACGGCCAGGAAGGTCTGCAGCAGGACCGGATCGAGCACGGCGCACCCCGTTCATTCGACATCGCAATGGACTGATAGCCACCATAGGGGTATCGAATGACCCGCGAACACGTAGTTTCGATGGGGTACCAGTTCCGCAGCCGACGTCCGGAGATCCCCCACCGTGAGCGCGTCATCGACGACCCTCCCCCCGCCCACCGAACCGCTCCCGATCCAGGCCACCCGCCCGCCGTGGCGCCACACCCTCATCGCCCTGTCGGTGCCGAACTTCCGGCTCTTCACCGCCACGAACCTCGTCGCCATGACCGCCGGCTGGATGCAGCGGATCGCGCAGGACTGGCTCGTCCTCCAGCTCACCGGGTCGGTCGCGCAGGTCGGCATCACGGTCGCGTGCCAGTTCGCGCCGATGCTGCTGTTCGGGCTCCTCGGCGGCGTGCTCGTCGACCGGTTCTCGAAGCGCGCGCTCATGATGATCACGCAGGGCTCGTTCGCGCTGCTGTCCGCGCTGCTCGCCGTGCTGACCCTGACCGGTGTCGTGCAGGCCTGGCACATCTGGGCGATCGCGTTCCTCGTCGGCATGGTGACCGTGATCGACAATCCGGCGCGGCAGGTGTTCGTCACCGAGATCGTCGGCCACGAGCACCTCCGGAACGCCATCAGTGTGAACTCCTCGGTGTTCCAGCTCGGCGGCATGATCGGTCCGGCACTCTCCGGCGCCCTGCTCGTCGCGGTCGGGGCTGGCTGGTCGTTCGGCGTGAACGCGATCGCCTGCGTGGCGGTCGTCGTGACGCTCGGGTTCCTGAAGGTCTCGGAGCTGCACCGCACACCCCCGGCGCCGCGCGGCAAGGGCCAGCTCGTCGAGGGCCTCCGTTACGCCGTCCGGAAGCCGACGATCATCGTGCCCGTGATCCTGGTGGCGTTCTTCTCGGTCTTCGCGTTGACGATGCCGGTGTTGCTCTCGGCCTTCGCGTCGAAGGTCTACGACGTCGGCGCCGGCGGCTACGGCGTGTTCAACTCCGCGGTCGCGATCGGTGCACTCGTCGGGGCGCTGCTCTCCACCCGGCGCGCGACCGTCCGGCTCCGCACCATCGTCGGCGGGGTGTTCTGGACGGGGATCCTGCTCGTCGTGTCCGGTTCGATCCCCGCGATCGCGCCGTTCACCGTCGCGCTCGTCGCCGTCGGGATGTCCCAGCTGCTCTTCCAGACGGCGTCGAACTCACTCGTCCAGCTGTCGTCGAACGTGGCGATCCGCGGCCGCGTGATGTCGCTCTACGTCCTCGTGCTGCTCGGCGGCCAGGCCATCGGCGGCCCGCTCATGGGCCAGATCGTCGACCACTTCGGCGCCCACGTCGGCATGGTCGTCGCCGGAGGCGTGCCCGCCGCGGCCGCGGCCGTCGTCGGATTGGTGCTCGCCCGCCGCGGCGGGCTCCACCTGGCGGTCCGGATGCGGCACCACATGCCGGTCCCGTCGATCGTCGGTCACCGCTGACGGCCTGGAGGCGCGTGGCGGGCCCGCCCCGTGCCTCCAGTCCGCCCGTTACGCGGTACCGCGCCCCGCAATGGACAGTGCGCCCCGTCGAGACGGGGCGCACTGTTCACGTGGGGGCGCAATCGCGATCGCGAAGCGCGCTGCGTCAGTACGCGACGCCGAACCGCGCGCGGTGGTGCGCCGGCGACGCGATCTCGTCGACGAAGGCCAGCGCGTAGTCCTCGCCGGAGATGTCCGAGTTGCCGTCGGCGTCGGTGAGCAGGACCTCGTCCGTGGTGCGGTAGGTGCCACGACGCTCGCCGGGGTTGTAGCCACCGAAGGCCGCCGCCGGGCTCACGTAGAACCAGTCGACCTCGGTGTCCGCGGCGCGGAGTGCGTCGAGGATCTGCGCGTGGCTCTTCGCCTCGCCCTTGAACGCGTCCGGGAACTCGGCCGAGTCGAACAGGCGCGGGCCGCCCTCGGCGACGAGCAGCGAACCGGCACCGCCGACGATGCCGAGCCGGGCGCCCGCGGCGACGGCTGCGTCGACGAAGTGCTGGAACTTGTCCTTGAGCTCGCTGCCGTCCGCCTGCACCGCGTGGAGGGCGACGACGATGACGTCCGCGCCCTTCGTGACCTCGGCGACGAAGTCGGCGTCGAAGGCGTCACCCTGCGCGAGGGTCAGCCCCTCGGCGGCCTCGAGCTTGGAGGTGTCGCGGGCGACGGCGGTGACGGCGATGCTGCGGGAGAGGGCCTCGCGGGTGATGGCGGAGCCGGCGTAGCCGGTGCCACCGAAGACGACGATGCTGGTCATGGAGCTTCCTTTCGTGGAACGTTGACACTCACCGTACAAGCGTTACTCTCTTTAAGTAAGTAGGCACCTCACGGTGCGTAACGGAGGTCGTCGTGTCAGCACTCGAGTACAGCCCGTACGCCGCGGAGTGCCCCTCGCGGCAACTGCTCGACCGCATCGGCGACCGGTGGAGTGTCCTGACGATCGGCACCCTCGCCGACGGTCCGGCACGCTACTCGGCGATCGCCACCCGAGTGCAGGGGGTGTCGCAGAAGATGCTCACCCAGACCCTCCGCGCCCTCGAGCGCGACGGACTCGTCACCCGCACGGTCTTCCCGGAGATCCCGCCGCACGTCGAGTACGAGCTGACCGACCGCGGTCAGTCCCTGCGCGAGGTGCTGAAGCCGCTCGAGGACTGGGCGACCTCGCACATGGACGACGTCGCGGTCTCGCGCGAGGTGTACGACGCCCGGAGCTGAGCGCGCCCGGAATCCCCGAGCCACCGCCGTGGTTGCCTGGGGACATGCGTTCAGTCGTCTACACGAAGCCCGGTGACTCGTCCGTCCTGACCCTCGCGGAGCGCCCGCTCCCCGAGCCCGGCCCCGGCGAGGTCCGGGTCCGCGTCGTCGTCTCGGGCGTCAACCCGACCGACTGGAAGGCCCGCGCCGGCGGCACCTACGGCGACGGTCTGCCCTTCCCCGAGATCACCCCGAACCAGGACGGTGCCGGGGTCGTCGACGCCCTCGGCGACGGGGTCGAGGAACTGTCCGTCGGCGACCACGTCTGGCTGTACATGGCCGCCGCGAGCCGTCCGACCGGCACGGCGCAGGAGTACACCGTCGTACCGGCCGCCCGGGCCGTGCGGTTGCCCGACGGCACGGGCTTCGACGTCGGCGCCTCGCTCGGCGTCCCCGCGATGACCGCGCACCGAGCCCTCACCACGCACGAGCACGGACCGTCACGACTCGCGCCGGGAGCCCTCACCGGCAGGACCGTCCTGGTCGCCGGTGGCGCCGGGGCGGTCGGCCACGCCGCGATCCAGCTCGCCCGGTGGGCCGGCGCGACGGTGATCACGACCATCAGCTCCGACGCGAAGGCCGCCCTCGCGACCGCGGCAGGCGCGCACCACACGGTGAACTACCGGTCGGGGGACGCCGCTGCCCGCATCCGGGACATCGCCCCCGACGGCGTCGACATCGTCGTCGAGGTGTCGGTCCCGCAGAACGCCGGGCTTGTCGCGGAGGTACTGGCGAACCACGGCGTGGTGTCGATCTACGCGAACAACGGCGGTGACGACGCCACGCTGCCGATCCGTCCGAACATGAGCGTCAACGCTCGGTACCAGTTCCTGCTGCTCTACACGATCGGCGACGATGCCCTGCGCGCAGCCGCCGAGGACGTCACCGCGGCGCTGCGCGACGGCGTCTTGCCGGTGGGCGAAGCTGCGGGACTGCCGCTCGTGCGGTTCACGCTCGAGGAGACGGCTGCCGCACACGACGCCGTCGAGTCCGACACGGTCGGGAAGGTGCTCATCGACGTGACCGCCGAGTGACGCGTGCGGTGCGGATCCCGCCCGGTCAGCGAGCGAGCCGGGCGGCGATCCGCGCCTCGACCCGGCGTCGCGCGGCTGCACGCTCACGTTCGATGTTCGCCGCGATGACCTCGAGGTCTTCGTAGTCGGCGTCAGTGGTGTCGTCGGTCCAGTTCGGGGTGTACACCCGTGAACGTCCGAAGGGCTTCGGTTCGGGGGTCACGATGGTCATGGGGGGATGGTACGTCGAGCGTCCGACAAATCGCGTGAGCATCACGGGCCTTTCCGGGAGTCGCGGTCCCGTTCCGGGGACGAGTAGGTGAGGGAGAACGCCACCGCCATGAACGCGGCGACCACGGCGACGGTCTTCGCATCGAGATCGGTGAACGCATCGGGAGCCGGCGAGTCGACGGTGAGCATGCCGAACGAGTACTCGTGCGACCGGATGACGACGGAGACGTACGACCGGTACCGCGGTTCGAAACCCGGCAGGTCCTGGTCGACGTCGACGTCGGCCGCACGGTCCCCGACGATGCGGGGTGCGCCGCCGACGAGCACCCACTCGAGGTTGCGGTCCCCGTAGGGTGTGCCCGCGCGGAAGACCCCGGCGGTGTCGCCCGCTCCGCCGTGGCCGATCGGTTCGAGCGCGCCCAGGTCCGCCGAGAGCTGGTACACGTTGGCGCGGACGTCCGGGACCTTGGGGAGCAGGTAGAAGGCGAGGGCCACCGCGACCCGGTCCGCGAACGCCGGCAGTTCACTCCGACGGTCGCGTCGCCGGAGCTCGGTGAACCGGACGAGCCGGGTGGCGAGCTGTCCGAACGCGTACCGGACCGCGGTCCCCTGCTCGAGCTCGACTGCGGCGGAGTCGTCTGCCGCAGCGGTCCGTGACGCCTCGGCACGGCGGGCGCGCACCACCTGCACGAACACCGCGGCCACGAGGACGACGAGCCCGAACCCGACGAGCGACACCCGCACCGCCGACGTCTGGACGAGGTTCGGCAGCTGGAACGCCGCGGTGGGCGCAGCGGCCACCACGATCGGCCACACCACCGCACCGACCCGCCCGGCACGCGTCCGGCGTCGTTCCTGTTCCTGCCCCATGCCTCGACGGTAGGGCGTGCCACCGACGCCGACGGAGTTGTCCACAGGGTGACGTGTGTTGTCCTCCGCAACGCTGACTTGACCCCCGAACAGGGGGCGCGCACGATCTGTCCATGAAGCAGCGACAGAACCTCAGGGCCCTCGCACTGACCGCGACGGCCGCCCTCGCCCTCCTCGGTGGCTCCCTCGGCGCGACCGCCGCGAACGCCGCCACCGCCTCGCCCCAGGTCATCGGCGGCGAGCCGGCGCCGAGCACCCCGTGGGAGGTGCAGCTCGTCTTCCAGCAGGGCGGCACCGACACGTTCGGGTGCACCGGCGAACAGCTCAACGCCTCGTGGGTGCTCACCGCCGAGCACTGCGTCGACGGCACCACCGCGATGAACGTCTACCACTCGAACAGCACCACGAACCGGGGCACGGCGACCGCGGCCGACCGGCTCTACTCGGCGCCGTCGGGCGACATCGCACTCGTGCACCTGCGCACGCCGAAGACCCTGTCCTCGTACGCCCAGCTGGACCTCGGCTTCAGTCCGAAGTCCACCGGGACGGGCACGATCCTCGGGTACGGCAACCGGGCCAACAGCGTCCCGACCACCGGGCTCTACCAGGCGACCGTGAACCTCACGGGCAGCTCGACCGACGCGTACGGCGGGCTCGCCCAGCACGTCACCGGGGTGTCGGGAGCCTCGAACCACGGCGACTCCGGTGGCGCACTCGTCGTGAACGGCAAGGTCGTCGGCGTGTGCTCGACGGGTGACGTGGCCGACCCCGGTGCGAACACGCACGCCGGCTCGAACTACGCGGTGCTCGCCCAGTCCGCCAGCTGGATCCGTTCCACCGCGGGCGTCTGACCCAGCGCACCCACGAGACGGACTGGAGGCGCGTGACGGCGCCGCCACGCCCCTCCAGTCCGTCGCCGGTCGCCACCACGGCGACACCGCAGCCTGGTAAGCAGGACCCATGACCGACGTCTCGACGCCCGCACCCGGAACCAGAGCACTCGTCCTCGGAGGTGGCGGCATCGCCGGCATCGCCTGGGAACTCGGGGTGCTCACCGCGCTCCAGGACGCCGGGGTCGACCTCGACGCGGCCGACCTCGTGGTCGGGACGAGCGCCGGCAGCGTCGTCGGCACGTTCGTCCGGTACGGCGGGGTCCAGCAGGCGTACGACCAGCAGCACGCCCCCGTCCCGACCACGTACGAGGAACCCGTCGCCATCGACGGCGAGGACTTCCAGCAGCGCATCGGCGCCGTCCTCGAGGGCGCGACCTCCGACCAGGACGCCCGTGCACGCCTCGGCCTCCTCGCGCAGCAGACCACCACCGGGCAGACCGACGACGAGCGCGTCGCCACGTTCACCGAGACCCTGCCCGCGACGGAGTGGCCGGCGAAGCCGCTCGCCCTGACGACCATCGACGCGACGGACGGCACCTTCCGCGTGGTCACCGCCGCCGACGGGATCCCGCTCCCCCGGGCCGTCGCCGCGAGCTGCTCGGTGCCCCTCGTGTGGTCGCCGGTCGGACTCGAGGGACGCCCCTACATCGACGGCGGTCTCCGCTCGGCGACGAACGTGGACGTCGCCGCCGGGTACGAGCGCGTCCTCGTCATCGCCTGCGGTCCAGAGGGCCCGTCGCCGCTCGGGCCGTGGCTCGACGTCGCGGTCGAGGGACTCCGCGCCGCCGGCAGCTCGGTCGAGGTCATCGTGGCGGACAGCACCGCGCAGCAGGCGTTCGGCACGAACTCACTGTCGCTCAGCACGCAGGCGCCGTCCGCCGACGCCGGGCGGACCCAGGGCAGTGCGGTCGCCGAGGGCATCGCCGCGTTCTGGGCGTGAGCCCGGCCGACACTTCTCCACAGGCCGGGTCGTGAGGGCCCTGCTGTCGGGTCGCGCCGATAGCGTGGGGGCATGACGACGCCGTTCTCGGACCTCGACCAGTACACCGCTCTCCCCCGCGTGGACGGGATCGCGGTGAGCCCGGACGGCTCCCGCGTGGCCCTCACCGTCAGCGTGCTCGACGCCGACGGCACCGGGTACCGGCGGTCGATCTGGGCGGTGCCCGGCCCGTCGTCCGACACCGACTCGACGCCGGTCCGGTTGACGCGCTCGACGAAGGGCGAGGGCGGGGTCTCCTTCACACGCTCCGGTGACCTGCTGTTCGTCTCGGGGCGTCCCGACGGCGAGGGCGACAAGGACAGCGACGCCCCGCAGCTCTGGGTCCTGCCCGCCGCCGGTGGCGAGGCACGACCGGTCACGAAACTCGCGGGCGGCGTCGGTGGTGTCCTCGGTACCGCCGCGGCGGCCGACACCGTCGCGGTCACGGCCGGGCTGCTCCCCGGCGCCGGCACCGACCGCACGGGTGTGATCGCCGCCGACGCCGAGCTCCGCGGGCGCCGCAAGGGCCGGAAGGTGCAGGCGATCCTGCACGAGACCTACCCGGTGCGGTTCTGGGACCACGACCTCGGCCCCGACGAGACGCACGTGCTGACGCTCGACCTCGCGACCCTGCGGGAGACGGCGCTGCAGGAGACGTCTCCGCAGGAGACGCCGACCACGCAGGGTGCGTCCGATGCTCCGGTGTACCCGGCACACCTCCCCGCGCTCACCGACCTCACGCCGGCACCGGCGCGCTCCCTCGAACACGTCGACGGGGTGGTCACGCCCGACGGCTCGGTGGTCGTCGCGACGGTCGCCGTGCAGGAATCGCGTGGTTCGCGATCGACGATCGTCGCCTTCGACGTCGCGACCGGCCAGAGCACGGTGCTGTTCAGCGACGACGCCGTCGACCACGAGACGCCCACCCTCAGCCACGACGGGCGGACCCTGGCGTGGGTGCGGACGCCGCGCTTCACGCCGCAGGGTGCGACGCAGCAGGAGATCTGGGTCGCCGACCTCGACGGCACCACGGCGTCCGGTGCACGGCGCATCGCCACCGACTGGGACCGCTGGCCGAACGAGCTGGTCTTCGCGCACGGCGACAGTGCGCTCCTGGCGACGGCGGACCAGGACGGTCGCGCGCCGGTCTTCCGGCTGCCCCTGGACGGCGGTGCCGTCGAGCAGCTGACGCACGACGACTGGGCGTACTCGAGCCTGCGCGTGGCGGACGCGAGCGGCGCCGTGGTGGCGCTCCGTGCCTCCTGGGCGGCCCCGCTGCACCCCGTGCAGATCGCGACCGACGGGACGGTGACGCCGCTCGCCACGCCCGCCGCGCTGCCCGACGTCCCCGGCCGCCTGGAAGAGGTCGAGACCACGGCTGCCGACGGCTCCCGGGTGCGCGGCTGGCTCGTCCTGCCGTCGTCCGACGCCGGCGACGGACCGCACCCGCTGCTGCTCTGGATCCACGGCGGGCCGCTGAACTCGTGGAACCAGTGGTCCTGGCGGTGGAATCCGCAGCTCGCCGCAGCGCGCGGGTACGCCGTGCTCCTGCCCGACCCCGCGCTGTCGACCGGGTACGGCCTCGACTTCATCAACCGGGGGTGGAACGCCTGGGGTCAGGCGCCGTACACGGACCTGATGGCGATCACCGACGCGGTCGTGGCGCGCGACGACATCGACGAGACCCGGACGGCGGCGCTCGGCGGGTCCTTCGGTGGCTTCATGGCGAACTGGGTCGCCGGCCACACCGACCGCTTCCGGGCGATCGTCACCCACGCCAGCCTGTGGGCGCTCGACCAGTTCAACGGCACCACGGACATGTCACAGTACTGGCAGTCGATCTTCGACGCCGACGGGCTGCACGAGAACGACCCGCACCGCTTCGTGGCGGACATCACGTCACCGATGCTCGTCATCCACGGCGACAAGGACTACCGGGTGCCGATCGGCGAGGGACTCCGGCTGTGGTCCGAGCTCGCCGAGCACCACGCGGCACCGGACGGTTCGATGCCGCACCGGTTCCTGTACTTCCCGGACGAGAACCACTGGGTGCTCAAGCCGCAACACGCGGTGGTCTGGTACGAGACGGTGTTCGCGTTCCTCGAGCAGCACGTGCGCGGCGGCGAGTGGGAGCGGCCGGAGCTGCTCGGGTAGCGCGCCCCGACCCGGAACGACAGAGTCGACGTCGTACGACGTCGACGAAGTCGTTCTGGGTCTGGCCGCGCCGGGCCGACCTACACGAACGCGGCCTGCCCCGTGATCGCTCGCCCGACGATGAGGGTGTTCACCTCACGCGTGCCCTCGTACGAGTAGATCGCCTCGGCGTCGGCGAAGAACCGGGCGACGCCCTTGTCGAGCACGATGCCGTTGCCGCCCTCGACCTCACGGCACCACGCCACGGTCTCGCGCATCTTCGCGGTCGCGAACGCCTTCGCCATCGCCGAGTGTTCGTCGCCACCGGTCCCCGCGTCCTGCATCGCCGAGGCCTGCGTGCACAGCGCGATCGACGCCGTGATGTTCGCGAGCGACTTCACGAGCAGGTCCTGCACCATCTGGTGCGCGGCGATGGGCTTGCCGAACTGGATCCGGTTGCGGGCGTAGTCGAGTGCGGCCTCGTACGCGCCGACCGCGATGCCGATCGCCTGCCACGCCACCTCGGTCCGGGTCAGCCGGAGCACCTCGGCCGTGGCGCGGAATGAGTCCGCCCGCTGGAGCCGTCGCGACTCGGGCACCTCGACCCCGGTCATCACGATGTCGGCGTTCTGCACGCCGCGCAGGGCGATCTTGTCCTCGATCTTCGTCGCGGTGAACCCTGGGGTGTCCGTCGTGACGAGGAAGCCCTTCACCTGGTCGTCGGCGACGTCCTTCGCCCAGATGACGACGACGTCCGCGAAGGTGGCGTTGCCGATCCAGCGCTTCTCACCGTCGAGGACCCAGGTGTCACCGTCGCGCCGGGCGGTCGTCCGGAGGCCGCGCGCGGAGTCGCTGCCGGAGAGCGGCTCGGTCAGACCGAACGCTCCGACGAGCTCACCGGAGGCCATGCGCGGCAGCCACTCCTGCTGCTGCTCGTCACTTCCAGCCACCGCGATCGAGTTCATGGCGAGCCCGGACTGCACACCGATGAAGGTTGCAACGCTGGCGTCCACCCGCCCGAGTTCGAGCGCCGCCCACCCGCGGTACACGGCCGAGTTCTCGAAGTGCCGCACCAACGGGACGCCGGCGCCGTACATGCCGAGCTCCGACAGGGGCTTGATGACCTGCATCGGGAACTCGGCACGCGCCCAGTACTCGTCCGCGATCGGGCGCACCTCGGACTCGAGGTACGTGCGCAGCCGTCCGAGGGACTCGCGCTCCTGGTCGGTCAACCCCTCCTGGAACCGGTAGAAGTCGGACTCGAGGATCGCGGGGGTGGCCGTCGTCAGTGACATACACTGATCGTGCATCATTCTCGGAAACGTTGCAAGGGAGGATCGCGTGTACACATCGGATTCAGCGCTGCGCGCGTTCCGGGAGGCACGCCACACCTTCATCGCCGGGTCCCGGATCGACATGGGCGCGCTGGCCAGCTCGCTCGGCGTGGACCGCACGTCGCTGTTCCGGTGGGTGGGCAACCGTGACCGGTTGCTGTCCGAGATCCTCTGGTCGCTCGCCGTCCCGACGTTCGACGCGGCTGCCGCCGCGGCCGCGCCGTCCGGTGCCGCGCGCATCGTCGACGTGCTCGACCGCTTCACGGCGGACCTGATCGAAGCCCCCTACTTCCGGGCGTTCCTCACCCGCGAACCGGCACGGGCACTCCGTCTGCTGACGACCACCGAGAGCGACGTACAGAGCCGGTTCGTCGGCCGCGTCACCGAACTCGTCGATCGTGAGCGCATCACCGGGGCCTTCGATCCGACACCGCTGTCCGCCGAGGAGCTCGCTCGGCTGCTCGTCCGGATCTCCGAGTCCTTCACGTACGCCGACCTCATCTCCGGGGAAACGCCGGACCCCGCCCGTGCTCGGGCGACGTTCGAGTACGTCCTCCGTCCCGTCACCACCACATCAGGAGTCCGATGACCATCGCCGACTACCCCTTCGTCCGCGTCTACCCCACACGGTGGAACGACAACGACATGTTCGGGCACGTGAACAACACGATCTACTACAGCGCGATGGACAACGCCGCCACCTACTGGTTCCGCGAGGAAGCCGGCCTCGATCCGTTCTCGTCCGAGTGGATCGCCGTGCTCGTGTCGTCGAGCTGCCGGTTCGTCGAGTCGGCGGTGTGGCCGGACGTCATCGAGGTCGGGATGCGTTCGAAGCACCTCGGGAACACGAGCCTGTCGTGGGAGTTCGGCCTGTTCCGGCAGTCCGACGGTGCCCTGCTCGCGACGGGTGAGTTCGCGCACGTCATCATCGACCGCGAGGGTGCGCGCCGCCCGAGGCCGCTGCCGGATTCCCTCCGCGAGCTCGCGACGGCGACGATGAGCGCCCCCGCGTCGGTCCCGGCGGACTGACCGGCGCACAACCAAAGTGCGTTCGCACCACGGGAAACCGCGGTGCGAACGCACTTTGGTTGTGCAGCGGCGGTCGGCACCAGCGCCAGACCAGCGAGCCGCGTCAGCTCTTCAGCGCCGCCAGCTCGAGGTTGATGTCGTCGGGGTCCTGCACCGACAGGATGACCATGCCCGCGTCGCCGAGGTCGGTGACCTCCCCGTGCTCGACCCCGGCCTCGTCGAGGCGTGCGGCAGCGGCGTGCAGCTCGTCGACCGACCCGACGACGAAGCTCACGTGGTCGAGCCCGACGGTGTCCGGGTTGAACCGCTGACCCGCGGGAGCGACCGGACGCAGCCCGAACACCTGGTCACCGAGCTGGAAGACGCTGCCGCCGTAGAAGCGCTCCCGATCCTCCAGGACGCCGGGCTCGTCGACCTGGTCGCTGAAGTCGATGGCCGGATCGGTCCCGAGCAGCTGCTGGTAGAAGGCCTTGCTGCGGTGGATGTCGGTCACGGTCACGCGGACGTGGGCCAGGGCGGTGGGGCGGGCGAAGGGTTCAGTCACGGGGAGTGCTCCTCAGGGAATCGGCCGGCAGGGTCCGGCGCCCATCTGACGCAACGCTCCGCACCTGACGGCCGCCCGAGGTGGTGCGGCGACCGGACAGCGACCCGCCCCAGCCGAGCGCCCGACCGCCGCCGCGCCTAGATCAGCGCGTCCGTTAGGTGGTTCGGCGTACCGAACCGGTGCGCCGTGATCGACACCGCCTGCTCCCGGACGAACGGCAGGATCTCGATCCGACCGGCCTCGGTGACCGGCTCGGCGTAGACCGCGACGTCCGGGCGCCCACCGATCGCCGTGTACAGCGCCGAGACGTCTCCGCCGATGAGCCGGACCCGCGTCGACGGCCCGCTCGCGACCGCCGAGGCGAACGCGGCGTAGGAGTGCGACTGCGTCAGCGACCGGACGTTCGGCAGCGCCCGCACGGCCGACACGACCGCGGACGGCAAGGTCGACACCGTCGAGACGTCGATCGTCGTGCCGGCGCGGACCGACGCCGCGATGACCCGGACCAGATCGGCAACGGCGTCCTCAGCGACCGAAGCAGCCGAAGCAGGGGACGCCAACCGCACGTGCACGGCCGGGAACGGCAGGTACCGCGCGATGTTCCGCTCGGCGGTCAGGGCCGACACGTCGGTGGCGGTCCCGAACAGGGAGTCCCATGCGCGCTGGTCCGAGGCGACGGCCCGGTCGAGCGACGGCGACGCCACACCCGCGGCACGTACGAACGCGGACACCGGCTGCGACACCGCGACACCGGCGGACGCCGAACCGGACGCAGCCGGAGCGGACGTCCACGACCCGAGCCCGAGCAGGTAGTTCAGCCCACCCGCCTTCGTCCCGGCACCGACGGCAGACTTCTTCCAGCCACCGAACGGCTGGCGTCGGACGATCGCGCCGGTGATGCCCCGGTTGACGTAGAGGTTGCCCGCCTCGATGCGCGACAACCACGTGCCGATCTCAGCGGAGTCGAGGGAGTGCAGGCCCGAGGTCAGGCCGTAGTCGACCTCGTTGACGATGTCGATCGCCTCGTCGAGGGTCTTCGCCGTCATCACGCCGAGGATCGGACCGAAGTACTCCGTGCGGTGGAACGCCGAGCCACGACGGACGCCCTGGCGGACACCCGGGCTCCAGAGCTTGCCGGAGTCGTCGAGCTTGGCCGGCTGGACCGCCCACGACTCCCCCGCACCGAGCTTCGTGAGGCCGTCGAGCAGCTTGCCGGCAGCAGGCTCGATGACCGGTCCCATCTGCGTGGTGGGGTCGGTCGGGTAGCCGACGGTGAGCGAGGACACGGCGTCGACGAGCTGCGACCGGAAGCGACGCGACGTGGCGACGGAACCGACGAGCACGACGAGCGACGCCGCGGAGCACTTCTGCCCGGCGTGCCCGAAGGCCGAGGCGACGACGTCCTTCACGGCGAGGTCGAGGTCCGCCGAGGGCGTCACGATGATCGCGTTCTTGCCGGAGGTCTCGGCGAGCAGGGGCAGGTCGGGCCGGAACGAGCGGAAGAGCTCGGCGGTCTCGTACGCCCCGGTGAGGATGACCCGGTCGACGAGCGGCGAGGCGACGAGCTGCTGCCCGAGGTCGCTCTCCGACACCTGTAGGAAGGCGAGCACGTCCGCCGGCGCACCCATCGCGTCGAACGCGGTCGACATGATCGAGGCGAGGACGGCACCACAGCGCTCGGCGGGCGGCGCGGGCTTGAGCACCACGGCGGACCCGGCGGCGAGCGCGGCGAGGGTCGACCCGGCGGGGATCGCGACCGGGAAGTTCCACGGCGGCGCGACGAGCGTCAGCGCCGAGGGCGTGAAGGTCGCACCGTCGACATCGTCGAGCGACGCGGCGAGCGAGCCGTAGAAGTGTGCGAAGTCGATCGCCTCGGAGACCTCGGGGTCGGCCTGGTCGATCGTCTTGCCGGTCTCGGACGCCATCACCTCGACGAGGGCGGCACGGTTCGCCTCGAGAGCGTCACCGACGGCGTGCAGGACCGCGCCGCGCGCGGCACCGGACCAGGTCCCCCAGACGGCACCGGCGTCCCGGACGCGAGCGAGCGCCGAGTCGAGCGTCGTGGCGGAGTCGACCCGTGCCTCCTGGACGGCAGCGACGCCCAGCGTCGACGACGCGACGCGCGCGGTGATCGCCGCTCCCCATTCACGGAAGGACGCCACCGACGGGTCGGTGTCCGGGGTGTTCTCGAAGTGTCCGACGCCGGGGCGACCGACGGCCGCGTAGCGGTCGGCGACACGGTGGGACGCGGGTGCAGCCAGGCCCTCGGGTGTGGCGAGCGGCTCGAGGGAGGAACGGAAGCGCTCCTCTTCACGGGCGAAGAGCTCCGGCGAGGACACCAGCGAGAACACCGCGGACATGAAGTTCTCCTGCGATGCGCCTTCTTCGAGTCGGCGGATCAGGTACGCGATCGCGACGTCGAACTCCTGCGGGTGCACGACCGGCGTGTAGAGCAGGAGCGAGCCGACGGTGTTCTTCACCGCCGAGGCCTGTCCCTGCGCCATGCCGAGGAGCATCTCGAACTCGATGCCGTCCCGGACGCCGCGCTCCCCGGCGAGCAGCCAAGCGTGGGCGACGTCGAACAGGTTGTGGCCGGCGACCCCGATGCGGACGTTCTCGATGCGCGACGGCGTCAGCGCCCAGTCCAGCACGCGCTTGTAATTGGTGTCGGAGTCCTGCTTGGTGTGCCAGGTGGCGAGCGGCCAGCCGTGCACCGAGGCCTCGACCTGCTCCATGGGCAGGTTCGCACCCTTCACCAGACGGACCTTGATGCCGGCACCACCACGGGCACGGCGGGCGGCGGACCACTCCTGCAGGTGCTCCATCGCGGCGAGCGCGTCGGGCAGGTACGCCTGGAGCACGATGCCGGCTTCGAGGCCGAGGAACTCCGGCTCGTCGAGGAGCTTCGTGAAGACCGCGATGGTGAGGTCGAGGTCCTTGTACTCCTCCATGTCGAGGTTGATGAACTTGGCCGGGGACGCCGATGCGGCACGGCGGAAGAGCGGCCGGAGCTTCTCGATGATGTCCTCGACCGCGTGGTCGAACGCCCACGGGGAGTGCGGGTGCACCGTCGAGGAGACCTTGATCGACACGTAGTCGACGTCGTCGCGGGCGAGGAGCTTGTGCGTGCCCTCGAGCCGGCGGGCTGCCTCGCCCTCGCCGAGCACGGCCTCACCGAGCAGGTTGACGTTGAGCCGCACGCCGTCGCGCTTGATCTTGGCGATGGCGGGCCCGAGCTTGGCGTCGGTCGCGTCGACGATGAGGTGGCCGACCATGTTCCGGAGCACGCGGCGCGCGATCGGCACGACGACGCCGGGCAGCGCCGGTGCCATCCCGCCACCGAGGCGGACGAGCCCGCGGAGCGCGGCGGGCAGGAAGCCGGGCGCACCAGGGGCGATCGCGCGGAGCTTGCGGGCGGCGACCCCGAGGTCCTCGGGCCGGACGACCCCGTCGACGAACCCGACGGCGAAGTCGAGGCCGGCCGGGTCGGCGAGGACCCCCGCGAGCTGTTTCGCCGAGCCGTCGACCGGGTAGGTCTCGGCTTCGGCGAGCCACTGTCGCACGAGCGCGACGGACTGGTCCGCGAGGGCGTCGTGGTCGGTGGCGGGGTGCTCGTGCAGGGTCGTCATGGGATCAGTGTGGAGCGCCCGACCCATCAGCGGAAGCAACGGTTCGTGATGGATACCGTTCAGCGAAGCTAAAGTGTCAGCATGCTCGACGTCCGCCGCCTCGTCCTGCTCCGGGAGCTCTCCATCCGGGGCACGATCGCCGCCGTCGCCGAGGCCGTGAACTTCACCCCGTCGGCCGTCTCGCAGCAGCTCAGCGCGCTGGAACGCGAGGTCGGTGTGCCGCTGCTCCGGAAGGCTGGGCGGCGACTGCAGCTCACCCCGCAGGCGGAGGTCCTGGTGCAGGCGGCCGCGCACGTGATGGACGTCCTCGAGCTGGCCCAGTCCCAGGTCGAGGAGACCATGCCGACCGTGCAGGGACGGATCCGCGTCGCGGTGTTCCAGTCGGCGGCCCTCGCCCTGATGCCGAACGCCCTGCACGCCATGGCGACCGAGCACCCGGACGTCCGCGTCGAGATGGTGCAGCGGGAACCGGAGACCGCCCTGCACGAGACCTGGGCCCGCGACTTCGACATGGTCATCGCTGAGCAGTACCCCGCGCACGCGGCGCCGCACCTGCCCGGGCTCGACCGGTCGGACCTGACCACCGACGCGGTCCGGCTCGCACTGCCCCCGATCGACACCGCACTCGCCCCGGTGTCGTCGATCGAGGACGCCGAGGCCCTGCCCTGGGTGATGGAGCCGCGCGGCACGGCATCGCGGCACTTCGCCGAGCAGGTCTGTCGGCGCTGGGGCTTCGAGCCCGACGTCCGGTACGAGACCGCCGACCTGCAGACGCAGATCCGGCTCGTCGAGTCCGGGAACGCCGTGAGCCTGATGCCCGACCTGATGTGGACCGGCCGCACGACGACCTGCCGACTGGTCGAGCTGCCCGAGCACCCGCGACGGACCATCTTCACGGTGGTGCGCACCGCCGGTTCGTCGTCACCGGCCGTGCGGGCACTGCGCCACGCGCTCGAGCGCGCGGCCGCGACGGTCGGCGACTGAGGCGCACCAGTCGGGAGGCACGGTGCGGCCCCGCCACGGCCGTCGCTGACACCGGTGCGGACGTCGTGACCGATCCGTGACCTGCGGCCCGTCAGGACTCGTCACGCCCGGACATTCCCTGGGTAGAGGACGCTCGTCGAGTGTCCCGTCCAGGCATCCGAGGGGGATCCCGTGAAGCAGTCCACACCGCCGGCACTCCGGCGTACCGCAGCGTTCGGCGCGACCGTCGCACTCGTCGCCGTGTCGTCCGTGATCGGCATCGGCACGACCGCCGCCGTCGCCGACACCGCCGAGACCAGCGCCACCAGTACCAGCGGCGCGGCCACGACCGCGACCACCGGCGACGGCACCGCGCCGACCACGGTCGTCGAACCGGCCGCACCGACCACGGACCCGGCGACCGACGCCACCCCGACGCCCACGGCCGACCCGGCCGACACGGCGGACGGCACCGACGCAACGCCCGCCGCAGGCGACACCGCCGACGGCACCGACCCGACCCCGGCCGCAGGCACGCCGGCGGAGAGCACGGACCCCACGTCCGACGCAGCCCCGGCCGCCGACGCCGCCGTGACCTGGGACCAGCCGTCGAGCCGGACGAACCGGATCGTCTACACCGTCACCGCCGGGAGCGACTTCTCCCACCAGTTCGTCGCGCACGGTGGGGACGGGCCGCTCGAGTACGGGTTCGCCCCCTCCATCGGCTTCGATGCGCTCAAGTGGTTCTCGTGGGGCGACGACGGACTCCTCAGCGGGAAGCCCACCGTCGTCGGCGCGTACGACTTCGACGTGCTCGCCACCGACACCCGCAACACTGCGACGCAGTACGTCCGCATCATCGTCGAGCCCGGAGCAGCCGAGACCATCGGCGCTCAGGTCTACTCACACGAGGACGGACACAACCCCTCCTGGTTCGTGAGCGCCGACGGCGACGTCGATCCGTCCGGTGGTGGCGGCCTCGTCACCGCGGTCCCGGTGGCCCCCGGCGGCTCCCTCTGGACGAGTGCCGCGGTGTTCGACCACTACAGCAACCCGCTCAACGGGACGGAGATGCCGTCGGAGTCCGTCCTGACCAGCAGCGACCCGGATGACGTGCTCGTCTGGAACGCGGACACGAACACGTGGAAGACGACGTTCACCGCAAGGGGCGACCGCACGCTGACCCTGACCTCCGAGGGCCTGACCATGACGATCCCGGTCTCGGTCGAGGACCCCACGCTCGCCTTCGTCGGCTCCCCCACCTCGAACGACGTGCGGACCACCGCGGGCAAGGCGTTCTCGGAGCAGTTCGGGACGACCGGCGGGATCGAACCGGTCCGGTACTCGCTCCAGTACTCCGACGGATCGGAAGCCGACCCCACGCACGCTGACGCCCGCATCCCCGATCACCTCACCCTCGACCGCGAGACCGGCGTGCTCAGCGGCACCCCGACGATCGCCGGCGACTACCGCTTCGACGTCGTGGCGACGTCCGGCACGCAGACGGTCCGGCGCGAGGTGCACGTGGTCGTCACCCCCGGCGCCACCACGCACCTGCAGACCTTCATCGGCCCGAACCCGCAGCTGCTCGGGAACACCACGTGGGGCTACGTGCCCGGTGACCAGCTGATCCGCATCGACGGCACCGGCGAATCGGCGACCCACGAGGACGTCGACTCGATCCCCGTGCGGCAGGGCGACTCGCTGTACGTCAAGACGACTCCCATGGACGCGTGGGGCAACGCGACCGCGCCCGTGGAGCCCGCCCCCGGTGACCCGGCGCCGAAGGTGACGAGCAGCATCGGATCCGACCAGGTCACGTTCCTGCCCTCGGTGTGGAGCACCCAGATCCGCTTCCCGCACGCCTCGGTCCACACGATCACCGTGGCGCTCGACGGCGCCACGAGCACCTTCGACGTCTCGGTGACGCCCGTCTCCTCCTCGTCCGACGGTTCGCTGGCCTACACCGGGGCCGATGAGTCCGGCCCGCTCGCGGGGGCCCTCGGCCTGCTGGCCTCGGGCGCCGGCCTGCTCGTCTGGCGCCTGCGTCGCCGACACGGCTGAGGCACGTCACGGTGACCCACTGACGGACTGGAGGCGCGGGGCGGGCCCGCCCCGCGCCTCCAGTCCGTCTTCTGGTTGATTCTGTGAAAAACCCCAGGTCAGAGCGGGTGGTTCCGTGATGGAACCGTGACGTGTGGACCGGCCCGGAACGGCCCGGCGGACCGTATCGTCAGCACGGACGAGCGCACGACCACCGGGCGCTCGCGACCCGGACTCCCAGGGGGGAACCATGCACCAGTCCACCAGGCCGCCCGTCCGCCGTGCGGCGACGATCGGCATCGTCGTGGCGGCGACCGCCATCGGCTCGGTCATCGGCGTCGGCGCGTCCGCGACGGCGGCGACGCCGACGGAACCGACGACACCGACGAGCACGACCGCCAACGCCACGGCCACTCCGACCCCGAGCGCCAGCCCGACGCCGGGCGCGAGTCCCGCCGCGAGGGCCACGGACAGCGCGGCCCCGGCAGCAGCGCCGAGCGACGGCAGCGACCTCGCGTTCACCGAGCCGTCGACCCAGGCCGCGCCGCTCGCCCTCACCGGGACGGTCGGCACGCCGTTCAGTCACACCTTCACCACCACGGGCGGCGACGGCACCGTCGCGTACGCCATCCAGGACGCCCCGTCGGCGGACTTCACCGTGAACGTCGAGACCGGCGTGCTGAGCGGTACGCCGACGACGGCCGGCACGTTCGACTTCGAGGTCGTCGCCCTCAGCGGCTCGACCCAGGTCACCGAGTACGTCCGCCTCACCGTCTCGCCGTCGCCGGTCGTCTTCACCGAGCCGGGGACCAAGGCCAAGCCGCTCGCCCTCACGGCGACCGCCGGCACGACGTTCACGCACACCTTCCGCACCACCGGCGGCACGGGATCGCTGGCGTACGCGATCCAGGACTCCCCCTCGTCCGACCTCAGCGTCAACGTCGAGACGGGTGTGCTCACCAGCACGGTCACGGTCGCCGGCACGTACGACTTCGAGGTCGTCGCGCTCCGCGGCACCGCGACAGCGACGGAGTACGTGCGACTGACCGTGCTCCCGGCGGCTCCGGTGGGGGTCCTCGCGATCGTCGACAGCGGCAAGCCGGGCACCACGGTGTGGTCGGTCGCCCCGGGTGGCGTCATCACGGCGTTCGACGGCGAGGGACACCCGCTCGGCACCGTCGCGTCGATCCCCGTGCAGCAGGGCGGCTCGCTCGTGGTGTCCGGGCTCGCCGTCGACCGGTTCGGCAACCCGACCGCACCGGCTTCCGTGAGCACGGGCTTCGGCGCGACGGTGGCGAGCTCGGTGGCATCTGACAAGATCGTCGCCGATCCCCGGGGCGACGCCTCGAAGGTGACGTTCCCGCACGCCTCGGACCACCGCCTCACCATCACCCAGGGCGGTGTCTCGACGACGTTCGTCGTCGCCGTGCGACCGGTCGCCACCGCCGCGGTCGCGACGACGACGAGCGGCACCGGCAGCACGCTCGCGTACACCGGTGCCGACGAGACCACACCGCTGGCGTGGGCGTTCGGCCTGCTGGCCGCGGGCGGGGGCCTGCTGCTGCAACGGCTGCGTCGCCGTCGCGCCTGATCGCACACCACGATCGGACAGGAGGCACTGCGCCAGCTGGCACCTGGGCCCACGCCGGCCGGTACCCGGCAGACGCGCCAGCGGCTGCCGGGCCGTGCCCGGTGGGGAGCCTCCTGTCTGTCCACGGGTTCCCGCACGGACCCCCAAGCCGGGTCACATTTCGGTCAACACCACCGTGTCGTTCGTCCCGAGGACCTACGATCCGAGCGTGGCCGAGAACTCTCGGCAGATTCTTACGATCCGGCACCCGCCGGACCTGGACCACCTGGGGGAACCCGTGCGCCGTAGCACCTCCACCGTCCGACGCGCCTGCGCCGTCGGCACCACCATCGCGCTCGTCGGTCTGACGACCGGCCTGGGCATCATGACCGCGTCCGCCGCGTCCGCCGCGACCGATCCCGACGCGTCGGTGTCCGCCCCGGCGACGACCGGGACGTCCGACACGACGTCGAACGACGCGGGCGCGACGACGTCCGACGCCGGCACCGGCACGGACTCCTCCTCCGGCACGGACACTGGCTCGGGCACGGCCGACGGTTCGACCAGCACGGGCGGCACGACCGGCGGCACCACCGGCAACGAGGCCCCGGCAGGTGGGACCGACGGCTCGGCTGTGGACCCGACCGCCGGGACCCCCGCCACCGGCGACCCCGCCACCGACCCGACCGGCACCGAGACGCCGGGCGACGCGACGACCGCTCCGGCCACGCCCGGCACGGCCGACGACCAGCCCACGAAGTCCGTCCAGGTCGCCGCTGCCCAGTCGGTGACCATCACGGGCGACCTCACCGTCGGCTCGCAGCTCGTCGCCGAGCCGAAGGGCTTCACCTCCGGCAGCAAGAGCTCCTACCTCTGGACCGACGAGTCCGGCGCAACACTCTCCGAGACGGCTGCCTACACGATCGATCCGGCCCTCGCCGGACAGCAGATCACGGTCACGGTCGAGGGTTCGGTCGCGGGCGAGTCCGCGACCACGAAGACGGACACCGCCGTGGCACCCGTCTTCCTCGACCAGGACGGTGAGCCGGACCTCTACGGCGACGACGCGTCCATCGACGCGACAGCCGGCGAGGCCTTCACGCACACCTTCCGTGCGTTGAGCACCCCCGCGCCGACCCTCTCGATCACCTGGTTCGACGAAGAGGACGACGAGCCGACCACCGCGCCCGCCGGCGTCGAGTTCGACCCGGAGACGGGCGTCCTGTCCGGCACGCTGACCAACGCGGAGGAGTACTACTCCTTCGACGTCACGGCGACGACGAAGGCGACCTCGGGCACGGTCACGAGCGACCTGTACGGCCAGATCAGCGTCGAGGCCGCGGCACCCGCCGGCATCGAGGTGGTCTCGATCGACAAGGACGGACTCACCGAGGGAACCACGACGAGCGCGTGGGTCATCCACCCGAACGGCGACGTCTACACGCAGGACCTCCTCGGCGATGCCGACCCCGTCAAGGGCGGTCACGTGTCCGTGGCACAGGGCGGCACGCTGCTCGTCGGTGGGTCCAAGGTCGACCGCTTCGGCAACACGATCTACCCGGACTTCGACGAGGAGACGGACGAGCCGCTCTTCTTCACGCCGACCGTCACCTCCGACGTCGCGTCCGACGTGATCACGCCCGACTCGGACCTCGGTGAGGTCGGCTACGTCAGCGTCACGTTCCCGCACGCTTCGACGCACACGCTGACCGTCTCCGGCGCCGGCGTGCCGAGCACGAGCTTCGCGGTGGACGTCCGCCCGGCAGCAGTGCCGACCGTCGTCACGCCGGTCAAGCCCGCCGCCGTCGCCGTGCACCACACCGGAGCGGGCCGTCTCGCCTACACCGGTACCGACGCGACGGGTGCCCTCCCCTGGGCGCTCGGTCTCGTCCTCGCCGGCATCGGCCTGATCGGTGCACGCACGCTGCGCCGCCGTCACGCCCAGCGCTGACCCCCGAACGCCTCCCGTCAGTCGCGTGCCCGCGCGGCTGACGGGAGGGCCACCTCGGCCCCGTCCCGCCCGTCACCGGCGCGGCGGGGCCGTTCCCGTCATCCGGCGGCCGTCGATCGGTAGCGTGGACGCATGCCCACGCTCCTGCACATCGACTCGTCCGCCGACCTCGCGCACTCCCGCTCGCGAGCCCTCACCGCAGCCTTCGCCGACGCCTGGCGCGCCCGCGGTCCGGAGTACACCGTGGTGCGCCGGGACCTGCACGTCGACCAGCTCCCCCACCTGGAGTCGTCGGCACTGCACTGGGCGGCGGCGGACCGCACGGACGACGAGGTCGTGGCACCGGAAGCCGACGCGCTCCGGCAGGAGGTCATCGACGAGCTCCTCGCCGCCGACGCCGTCGTGGTCGGGGCACCGCTCTACAACTACACGGTGCCGTCGACCCTCAAGGCGTGGATCGACCGCATCCACGTCCCCGGTGTCCTCGCCGGCGACGTCCAGCCCCTCGCCGGCCGCCCGGTGGTGACCGTCGTCAGCCGTGGCGCCACGTACGACGCCGGCACCCCGACCGAGGGCTGGGACCACGGCTCGCCCGTGCTGCACCTCATCCTCGGCACCGCCCTCGGCATGAAGCTCTACCCGGTCACGGTCAGCGCGACCCTCGCCGACCGACTGCCCGACCTGGCGCCGCTCGCCGACCACGCCGCCGCCGAGGTCGCCGACGCGAAGACCACCCTGGAGCGCCTCGCCGCCACGATCGTCTGACCTCGAGCGGTTGGCTCCGCTGGCTCAGGACGCCTTGCCGAGCTGGTGGATGCGCTGCGCGGAGAGCCCCAGGACCGACGAGATCTCCGAGTACGTGTACCCCTCGGCACGCATGCGGGTCACGACGTTCCGTGCGAGTCGAGCCGCCTCGGCCGCGTCCCGTCGAGCGTGCTCGGCGAGTTCGCGGGACGTCTCCCACTCGCCGCGGGTGTCCGCGGGCAACACGAACTCCAGATCGATCGCAATGTCGGTCTCCGGGACGTCGAGTGTCAGCGCGACGCACTCACGAGCCATCCACTCGGCGTCGGACGCGCGTCGCGACTGCGTGACAGCGTGCGCTTCCGGGATCTCGATCGACCACCAGCGACCTTCGCGGTGCGCAGTGGCGCGGTACCTCGTGCCCATGGTTCCTCCGTTCATCGCCAGCTGTCGGGTGTGTCCGGGAACACCCGCATGATCTGTCGCACGACACCCGGGCTGAGTTCACGGTGTCTCGGGACGACGAGCCGCCCACCGTCCGGTCCGCGCCAGACCTCGTGACTGCCACGGACGCGGTCCACCCACCACCCTCGGTGTCGGAGGAAGTCGGTCACAGTCCGATGGGGAACGGCTCGCACCACGTTATCAAGCCCTCCTAGTCATGACCATCAAGAGCCACTTGACGACGTGGCTTCAAGATGATTCTGATCCGGCGGAGGTGTGGGCCGTCGGCGGGCGGGTCGATCTGTGGACGGATGCCGGGACGAGTCGCCTGTGGAGGACGGTCAGGCGGGACGGACCTCACCGGCGCGTCCGAGCAGCGCCGCGTGGAACGCCGTCTGCGTCAGGGCACTCGCGAGGAGGAACCCCGTCATCGACTCGATCCCGCCGCTGAACGGCACCCGCGACGCGACCTCGTAGAGCGTCGGCGAGGACAGCGCGTCCAGCGCCTCGGCGACGTGCCGGGACCGCTCCTCCCGGTGCCGCGCCAGCGTCCGTGCACGGGCGACGACGTCCCGGAACCGGTACTCGTGCCCCGGGCAGACCTCGAGGTCCGCGTACTGGACGAGCCGCCCGAGCGACGCCAGGTAGTCGCCGAGGGGGTTCGTCGTCGTGCGGCCGCCCAGGCCGATACCGGAGTTGATCCGGGGCAGCACGTGGTCGCCGGTGAACAGGAGCCCGTCAGCCTCGTCGACGAAGCAGCAGTGCCCGGCGGTGTGCCCGGGGGTCCAGAGCGTCCGGATCGTCCGGCCGGGGACGGGCAGCACGTCGCCGTCCTCGAGCAACACGTCGGCGAAGGGCTCCGCCGTCCGCCCGAGTCCGATCCGGCGACCGCTCCCCCAGGCCTCGACCACGCCGGCGCGCAGGTCCCCGGGCAGCCCCCACGTCGCGATGTCCACGTCGTTCGCCCTGGCGTCGTCGCGCTCACGGCGGAGCGCCTCGACCTCGAGCCGGTGCATCGCGACCCGCGCGCCGGTGGCCCGCCGGACCGCCGCAGCGGCACCGAGGTGGTCCGCGTGCAGATGCGTCACGACGACCAGACCGACGTCGTCGAGCGACCGGCCGATCGCCGCCAGTCCGTCGCGGAGCCCCTGGAGGTCATCGTCGGACGCCCATCCCGGGTCGATCAGCGTGAGCGAGCGGTCGGCCCCCTCGACGACGTACACGAGCGTCGCGTCGGGCACGCCGAACCGGAAGGGCACGGCGAGGTTCCAGATGCCCGGCCGGACCTCCTCGGCGGGCGGCAGGACGCCGTCGCGGAGCGCGGCGGCCTGCACGGGGCTGATCGGTTCCGGTGCCGGCACTGCCGGCGGTGGCACGGTCGTCACGCGTTCCACCCTACTGACGCGACGGGCGCGACCGGAGCGAGCCGCGCCTCCAGGCAGTCGTGCGCGACCACGCGAGTAGACAGGCCGCATGGAGATCGCACCGATGCTCGCCAAGGCCGTCGCCACCGTCCCCGAACCCGACAGCGTGCAGGGCGGCCTGCGGTACGAGCCGAAGTGGGACGGCTTCCGCGGGATCGTGACGATCGACGGCGACGACGTCGAGATCGGGAGCCGCGGCGCCAAGCCGCTGACCCGGTACTTCCCCGAGCTGGTCGAGGCGTTCCGCGCGCAGTTCGGCGGCCGGGACCACCCGGTCGTACTCGACGGCGAGGTCGTCCTGCGCTCCGGCGAGCCGGGCTCCGAACGGCTCGACTGGGAGGCGCTGTCGCAGCGGATCCACCCGGCGGCCTCGAGGATCGCGAAGCTCAGCTCCGAGACGCCCGCGCAGTTCGTCGCGTTCGACCTGCTCGCCGTCGACGGGTCCGAGTTGCTGGACCTGCCGTTCGACGAGCGGCGCGACCGGCTCGAGCGCCTGGCCACCGGGATGGCCGACCCGCTGTTCGTCACGCGCACCACCCTCGACGTCGATCTCGCCCGAGAGTGGCTCACCACGTTCGAGGGGGCAGGCCTCGACGGCGTCGTGGCGAAGCCCCGGACGAACCCGTACGAACCGAACAAGCGCTCGATGCTCAAGGTGAAGCACCACCGCACGGCCGACGTCGTCGCGATCGGCTACCGCGTGCACAAGAGCGGTACCGGCGTCGGCTCCCTGCTCGTCGGCCTGTACGGCGAAGACGGCGAGATCCGGCAGGTGGGCGGCGTGTCCGCCTTCTCCGACAAACGACGGGTCGAGTTGGTCGACGAGCTCGACCCGGTGGTCCTCCGGGATGCGGACGGGAGGCCCGTCACCGGTGACGGGGAACGGTCGCGGTTCTCGTCGGGTCGCGACACGTCGTTCGTCCGGCTGGCGCCGGCTCGGGTCCTCGAGGTGCGGTACGACCAGATGGAGGGCGATCGCTTCCGGCACACGGTCCAGTTCGAGCGCTGGCGACCGGACCGTGAGGCCCGGTCCTGCGGGTTCGACCAGCTCGAGGTCCCGGCCGCGTACGACCTGCAGGACGTGCTGATGTCCGATTGACGCTCACGGCTGTGATTAGTTAGCCTGCCTAGTAAATTGGGGGTGCGGCACCGGCCGCCACGAGCGACGGGAGCGGGACATGATCATCGACGGCATCAGCGACGCACACCGCGGGACCTGGTCACGGCTGACGCGGCTGCACACGGCGAGCGTCACGCTCCCGACGCAGACCACGCGGGTGATCGAGCCGAAGCTCCTCGGCGAAGAGACCAGCGCGGCGTAGTCCGCTAGTCGGTCGCGCTCGGCTTCTTCGCGCGCGACGGCTGCACGCGGGGCGGTTCGCCCGGCATCTTCGGGAAGTCCGGCGGGAACGGCAGCTCGCCGTCCCCGTCCTCCAGGTCGCGCGCCCACCACTCCAGCAGCGGTGCGATGCTCGCGGGCTTCGCGTGCATGCCCTCCCAGGGATCACCAGTCGTCCGGAGTCGGTCCGGGACAGTCCGGATCGTGAAGGCCGTGGGATCGGCGTCGTCGAGTTCCTCCCAGGCGATCGGGGTCGACACCGCCGCGTGCGCCAGGGCGCGAGGGCTGTAGGCGCCCGCCATCGTCCGGTCGCGGTTCGCCTGGTTGAAGTCCACGAACACGCGCTGCCCGCGCTCCTCCTTCCACCACGCCGTCGTCACCCGGTCCGGCATCCGACGCTCGAGCTCCCGGGCCGCCGCGATCACCGCGTGCCGCACGTCGAGGAACTCGTGCTCTGGGCGGACCGGAGCGAAGACGTGCAGGCCACGGTTGCCGCTCGTCTTGATCCACGCCGTCAGCCCCACCTCGTCGAGGACCTTCCGGAGCTCGTGCGCGATCGGCACCGTGTCCCGGAAGTCGGTGCCGGGCTGCGGGTCGAGGTCGATGCGGAGCTGGTCCGGGTGGTCGCTGTCCTCGGCGCGGGACGCCCACGGGTGGAACACGACCGTGTTCATCTGCGCCGCCCACACCGCGACCGCCGGCTCGTCCACCACGAGCTGCGGGTGCTCCCGACCGCTCGGGTACGTCACGGTCACGGAGCGGACGTAGTCGGGCGCACCCTTCGGCGGGTTCTTCGAGAAGAACTGCTCGCCGTCGACACCGCCCGGGAACCGCTGCAGGGAGATCGGTCGGTCGCCGTTCGCGGCGACGAAGGCATCGCCCACGGTGACGAGGTACTCGGCGAGGTCGAGCTTGGTGATCCCGGGCTCCGGCCAGAGCACGCGCGAGGGGCTGCTGATCCGGACCTCCCGGTCGCCGTCGGGCCCCGGGACCGTCAGCGTCGTCGCTTCGCTCGCCATGCAGCGGAAGCTACACGGTGCACGATGGACGGGTGACGGAGTACATCGGGGTGGACCTGGCCTGGGGGCTCGGGACCGACCGGAAGCCCGCGAACGAGACCGGACTCGTGGCGATGCGCGCCGACGGCACGATCACCGACGCGGGCTGGGCGCGAGGCGTCGACGCCGTGACCGCCTGGATCGCCGAGCACCTCGGACCCCGCTCCCTCATCGCCGTCGATGCGTCGCTCGTCGTGACGAACCCGACCGGCATCCGCGAGGCCGAACGGCAGGTCGGACAGCGCTACGGCCGCTGGAAGGTCGCGGCGAACCCGACGAACCTGGCTTCGGCGGCGAGCGCCGGCGCCCGGCTGCTCGAGCGGCTGACGGACCTCGGCGTCGGGTACGTCTCCGACACCGCTGCGATGCGGGAGCGCACCGGACCGGCTGCGTTCGAGTGCTACCCGTACACGACCCTCGTCGGCGTGGAGGAGCTCGGCTACGACGACGAGCGTCCCCGGTACAAGCGGCTCGACCTCAAGGTGCCGGCAGCCGATGCGCGCGCACGTCGGGCGGAGGCATTCGACGAGCTCGTCCGACGGCTCCGGTCGACGCCGCTGGAGCCGCCGCTGCATCTCGACTCGCACCCGCTCACAGCCGAGCTGGCCGGGCCCTCCGGGATCCACGGACCGACGCACAAGCACCGGGAGGACCTGCTCGACGGTGCCCTGTGTGCCTGGACGGCCGCCTTCTGGGAGCGGCACGGTGACGGGCGCGTGCAGATCCTGGGAGGCGACGCGTGCCTCCCGGCCGATCCGCTGGACGAGGCGGGCCGGCAGGCCGTCGTGGTGGCGCCCGCGCGCCCGTCGCAGCGGCGACCCCGCGGATAGGCTTCATCGGTGAGCACGACGACGGAACCCCTGCGCATCGGGCTGGTGTCGCTGCACACCTCCCCCGGCGACGAACCCGGATCCGGCGAGGTCGGCGGCATGAACGTCGTCGTCCGGCACCAGGCCGAGGCCCTGGCCGACCGTGGCCACCACGTCGACATCATCACGCGCCGTTCCGCACCGACGCAGCCGGACTCGGTGTCGCTCGTGCCGGGCGTGTGCCTGCGGTTCCTGTCCGCCGGTCCTGCAGAACCCGTCCCGAAGGGTGAGCACGACGCGTTCATCGAGCCGTTCCGGCACGGACTCGAACAGCTCGGCCCCTTCGACGTGCTGCACTCGCACCACTGGTTCTCCGGCGCGGCGGCCCTGCCCGTCGCCCGCGAGCGGGGCATCTCGCACGTGCAGTCCTTCCACTCGATCGCCGCCGACAGCGACACCCCGCTGTCCGAGGGCGAGCGGCCGGAGTCCCGTGGTCGGATGGCCGGCGAGCAGCTGCTCGCCCGGGAGTCCGACGCGGTCGTCGTCGTCTCCGAGGCCGAGGCCGAGACGGTCCGCACGCGACTCGGCGGGGACTCCGGTCGGGTCTGGATCGTGCCGCCGGGCGTCGACGGTTCGGTCTTCCGCCCCGCCGCGGCCGGTGCGCGCCGAGCGGACGTCCCCTACGTGGTCGCCGCGGCACGCGTGCAGCCGTTGAAGGGGTTGGACCTGGCGATCGAGGCGATCGCGGGCATCAGCCTGGAGGCACGCCCCACCCTCGTCATCGCGGGAGACGCCTCGAGTGAGGCGGGCGACTACGTGGACGAACTGCGTCGGCTCGCGTCCGCGCACGGCATCGCCGACCGCGTCACGTTCGTCGGTCCGCAGTCGCGGGCCGACCTGGCGTTCCTGTTCCGCGGCGCGGCAGCCGTGCTCGTGCCGTCGCACTCGGAGACGTACGGCCTCGTCGCGCTCGAGGGCTCCGCTTCCGGGGTGCCCGTCGTGGCCGCGGCTGCCGGGGGGCTGCGTGAGGCCGTGGTCGACGGCGAGACCGGGGTCGTGCTCGAGTCCCGTGACCCGGCGGTGTGGGCTGCGGAGATCGAGCGGATCCTGACCGATGCGTCGTACGCCTCCGCGCTCGCGGCTGCCGGGAGGGAGCACGCCGAGCGCCTGAGCTGGGAGCGGTCGGCCGAGGGACTCGAGGACGTGTACCGCCGCGTGCTCGGTCGCGCGTGAGCGTGGCGGAGGTGGTGGGGGCGCGGGTGCTCGCACCGTGCGAGGGCGCCGCAGTGTGCGAGGTTCCGCGCACCGTGGGACGCCGCGCGCCTCGCACACTGCTCGGCACCTCGCACACTGGGCGCGCCAGGAGCGCGCGGTCGCACGGTGCGAGGGTGCGATGACCACGTTCGACGGGTTCTGGGCAGCGCTCGACGCCGTGCCGGTCGCGGACGACGCCGAGGCACTGTACGACGTGTCGACCGCGGAGGGCCGGCTCCGACGGACGAACCTGGAGCGCTACCTCGACCGGATCGGGACCGGCGCGGACACCGTGCTCGTCGCCGAGGCTCCGGGCTGGCGGGGCATGACGAACACCGGCGTGCCGTTCACGAGCATGCGGGAGCTCGGCCCGGAGTACCTCGTCCCGCCGGAGCCGACCGCACCGTGGGAGGCGTCGTCCCGCGTCGTGCAGGCGGCGCTGGCCGAGTGGCACGGCGTACTCCCCCTGACGTGGGCGATCTTCCCGCACCACCCGTTCGCGGCCCCGGACCGGCTGACGAACCGGACGCCACGGCCGGCCGAGGTGCGGGACGGCGCTCCGGTGGCGCTCGCCCTGCTCGAGGCACTGCGGTCGTCCGGCAGCACGGGCGAGGTCCGCGTCGTCGCCGTCGGGCGGAAGGCGCAGGGTGCGCTGGCGCTCGCGGGGATCGACGCCGTCGCGGTCCGGCACCCGGCCCAGGGCGGGGCGAAGCAGTTCACCGAACAGGTGCTCGCCCTGAACCGCCGCGGGAGCTGACCTCGCCCAGGTCGCACGACATGCCGCCTCGCACCCACCGAGGTCGCACAAGGCGCCGCTTCGATGCACTCCAGGCGGCAGTTCTTGCGACCTCGCGCGCCGCGGCGGTCGGGCGGAGCGGGCAGGCGGAGCCGTCAGGCGGAGCGGACCTCGACGCCCTTCGCGGTGAGCCGTTCGACGACGTGCGCCGGGAGCGGTGCCGCGGCGTACACGGTCGTGAGTGCCGGCAGGTCGAGCAGGTCGTCCCAGTTCTGCGGGTCGTAGCGGTCGTCGGAGCCGTCCCACCCGGGGTGCACGTCCTGCAGGACCTCGAGGTCGGAGTCCACGGTCACCTCGGTCACGAGCGACAGGTGCGACGGCAGGAGGTCGAGGTCGTCGTAGTACTCGCGTGCCCGGTCGTCCTGCCCCTCGACGTCGAGGTCCTCGTCGGCCTCGTCCTGCTCCTCGGGGTCGTACGGCTCGAGGACGTCGAGGTCGTAGCAGAGCACGTCGAGCACGAGGAGCTTCGCGTTGAAGTCCGCGAACTCGACTGCTTCCTCGGTGGTGTTCGAGTCGTCGTACATGGCTCGGAGCGTAGTGGTCGACCCGCAGGACGTCCGGGGACCGCGTGTCACGCAGGACACGACCGTGTTGCGATCAGCGGGGAGCTTCCTGTGAAGGCGGACAGAATGGTGTCCCCCGGAAGAGGCTGACCCATGGCCACCACCAACACAGAGCGCCCGCAGACGGAGCAGCCAGAGCTCAAGCGGGTCATCGGTCCCAAACTCCTCCTCTTGTTCATCGTCGGGGACATCCTCGGCACGGGCGTCTACGCGCTCACGGGACAGGTCGCGGCAGAGGTCGGCGGAGCAGCGTGGCTCCCCTTCCTCATCGCGTTCGCCGTGGCGTTGCTGACCGCGTTCTCGTACCTGGAACTCGTGACGAAGTACCCGCAGACCGCCGGTGCCGCGCTCTACGTGCACAAGGCGTTCGGCATCCACTTCGTCACCTTCATCGTCACGTTCATCGTGATGTGCTCGGGCATCACGTCGGCGTCGACGGCATCCCGGGCCTTCGCCGCGAACCTCGGCGCCGGGTTCGGTCTCGAGCTGCCGAACGGCGTCGTGATGCTCATCGCCATGGGATTCATGCTCGCGGTGATGGCGATCAACTTCCGCGGTGTGAGCGAGAGCGTGAAGACGAACGTGGTCCTCACCCTCGTCGAGCTGAGTGGTCTCGTGATGGTGATCCTCATCGGCTTCTGGGCGATCGCCGGCGGCAACGCCGACTTCTCCCGGGTGGTCATGTTCGAGACCCCGGAGGACAAGACCCTCCTGCTCTCGGTGTCCACCGCGACGTCGTTGGCGTTCTTCGCGATGGTCGGCTTCGAGGACTCGGTGAACATGGCCGAGGAGACGAAGGACCCCTCCAGGATCTTCCCGAAGGTCATGTTGACCGGCCTCGGGATCACCGCCGTCATCTACGTGCTCGTGTCGATCTGCGCCGTGGCCGTCGTGCCGATCGGTGAGCTTGCCGGCAACGAGACGCCGCTCGTCACCGTGGTGCAGACCGCGGCGCCGGACTTCCCGATCGCCGACCTGCTGCCCTTCATCTCGATGTTCGCCGTCGCCAACACCGCGCTGATCAACATGATGATGGCGTCGCGCCTGCTGTACGGCATGAGCAAGCAGGGCGTCCTGCCCGGCTTCCTGGCGAAGGTCTCGCCGACCCGTCGCACGCCGTCCACCGCGATCGTCTTCACGACCCTCATCTCGCTCCTGCTGATCGGCTGGGTCTCGCTCGACCCCGACTCCCCGATCGTGGTCGTCCTGGGTGGCACCACCTCGCTCCTGCTGCTCTCGGTGTTCGCGGTGGTGAACCTCTCCGTGCTGGTCCTGCGGCGCGACAAGGTCGACCACAAGCACTTCCGCGCCGGTGTGATCATCCCGATCATCGGCGTGATCACCTGCCTGTGGCTCGTGCTGCCGTTCTCCTCCGGTCGCGACCCGCAGCAGTACCAGATCGCCGGTGCGCTGCTCGCGCTCGGCATCCTGCTCTGGATCGTGACGTGGTTCACGCACGGCCGCAAGCAGGCCGAGAAGGCACCGACCGGCCTGGTGACCGAGCCCACGAAGGTGCAGCGCCAACACGACCACGACCACCGCGACGTCTGACGACACCCCCGATCGGGCGGGTGCGGTTCCCAGCCGGCGCACGTAACCTCGTCGTGCTCCGCCTGACCCGCCCCGCCCGAGAGGACCCGCCATGCGCCGCGTCGGCATCACGCTCGCGTCGGTCTTCGGCGCGGGCGTCGTCGCGATCGGCATCGGCGTCGTCGTGGTCATCGTCATCGCGGTCAACTCCCTGGCCGGAGCGGCGAAGTCCGTCACAGCGGATGCCGCTCCGACCTGCCCGGACGTCGCTTCGAAGACCATCGGCGGGATCGTCGTCCCCGCCGGCCCGGTCGCCGGGTTCTGCCAGGACCGCCTGGTCAACGCCGCCTACGTGATCGAGGCCGCCCAGGCGCTCGGCATCGGGCCGCACACCCAGGCCGTCGGCGTGATGACGGCGATCGGCGAGTCGAGCCTGGTGAACCTCGACCACGGGGACGCGGCCGGCCCGGACAGCCGCGGCCTGTTCCAGCAGCGGGACAACGGCGCGTGGGGCACCTACGAGCAGCGGATGGACCCGTACACGGCGGCGTCGATGTTCTACGCCAAGCTCGTCAAGGTGCCCGGCTGGAAGACCATGACGCCGACGCAGATGGCACACGCCGTGCAGATCAACTCGGACCCGGACCACTACGCGAAGTTCTGGCCCGAGGCCAAGGCGGTCGTCGAGGGGCTGACGAGCCAGAAGGTCCCCGACACCGCGCCGCAGGCCTGATCACGCCACCTCGCCGAGATCGTCGAGGTCCTCGGCGTCGTCGAGTGACACGATCGCGACCCCGCCCGTGTGCACCGCGACCTGCGCCCGGATCCGCACGCCGTGCTCCGAGAACGCGCACGCGCAGGCGTCGACCCACTCCCAGTCGACCGGGAACAGCCGGGACTCCCCCGGGCGCTCCCACACGAGCACGACCTCGGTCGCGGCCATCTGGACGACGACGTCGGAGGTGAGCGCGGCGAAGTCCTCCACGTGCTCGTCCGGCTGCCACGGCAGGTCGGAGATCGGCATGACGAACGAGATCGGCACGGCTCGCTCATCGAGGAACAGCACCCAGCACTGCCGCGTGATCGGGCGTTCCACCAGGGCGGTGACGAGGTCGATGACGTCGTCGTCGGTGCGGACGGCGGTGTGGATGAGGCGGTCGAGCATGTCGGTTTCTGGCATGCCCCCAGCGTCCCGCCGACGGCCTCGGCGGCGAGCCCACGACGAGGGATCTGTGGAGTGCCCGACTGACGGAGCGCCCTGTGGAGGACGACGCTCAGATGCCGTGCGTGATCGCGCTGTCCACGAGCAGGATCGCCCCGAAGAACACTGCCACGACCGCGGCGATCCCGACCAGGGCGAACGGCCACGACAACCGCCGGCGCACGAGCCGCAGGACGCAGACGATCAGGGTGGCGACCAGCACGATCGCGACGAGCACCGGGCCGACGTAGACCACCGCACCGCCGAGCGCCTCGTCGCAGCTGTTGCCGGGAGCGCCGCACGAGTTGAACGCGAGCGACAGGAACACGATGCCGCCCCCGGCGACCACCGACTCGGCAGCCAGGAGGACGAGCAGCGCCGTGGTGGCGACCACGTCCGCGACGCGACGGCCGCCTGCCAAGGGGTGTCGTGCCTCCCGTCCGAACGCCGCCGGACCGGACCCGAGCGGATCGGGACCCGCACCGACGGAACCGACACCAGACCCGGCACCGGGCGGCTCCGCCCTCGTCGGGGCGTCCATCACCCTCGCCGCCCGCGCGTGGACCAGAGCGACGCGGCGATCAGCAGGGGCTGGCCGAACAGCCGGCCGATGCGCTTGACGTCCGAGTCGAGGCCGAAGGCGTCGCGGCGGTTCAGCCACTGCGAGATGTTGCCCGGGAACACCGCGACGAAGAACAGCGCCGCCACGGTGCCGACGAAGCGGCGGGACCGGCGGGGTGCGAGGACCAGTGCACTACCGAGGCCGATCTCGGCCACGCCGGAGGCCAGGACGGTGGTGTCCTCGTCGAGCGGCACGAACTCCGGGACCTGCGCGCGGAAGTCCTGCCGCGCGAACGTGAGGTGGCTCGTCCCCGCGAAGACGAGGGCCAGGCCGAGCAGGACACGGAGGAAGGAACGCATGCCTCCATCGTGCCCGTCCGACGCGTCCGCGGTCCGCGAGCGCTCCGAACGGACATCCGCGCGCCCCGCGCACCCGCGCACCCGCGCACCCGCGCACCCGCGCATCCGCGCATCCGCGCATCCGCGCATCCGAGGTAGATTCACGTGCATGGGAGCAGCCTCGCGAGACCACGAGCCGCCCGCCGCTCCGGCGACGTTCGCGGTGCTGCTCGGTCCGGTCGCGTTCTACATGGGGATCATCGTCCCCGCGGCGTCGATGGGACGACACGTGCTGCTCGGCGCCGCGTTCGGCGTGGTGTGCGTGCTGAGCGGCTGGCGTGCGCTGTCGATCGCTGGACGCCGACGGATCGCGGTCCGGGTGTGGTCGTGGATCGGGATCGTGATCGGGGCCCTCGGGCTCGTGATGCTCGTGTGGCAGCTGCTCGTGATCGCCACCGGGGGCGCGTTCCCGCCGCCGTTCTGGTCGCCGTACGCACACCGCTGACCGCGGCGCGGGCGCGCCCGTGCGGCAGGGTTCGTGCGGCCGGGTTCGTGCGGCCGGGTTCGTGCGGCCGGGTTCGTGTGCCGAGTCTCGGCCCGAGCGACGTCTCTCGCGCCCGATCCCCCGAGAACGGTCGCCCAGCCCGAGACTCGCCGCCACGCACTCACGCGCGCACCCACCCGCGCGCGGCCGCCCTCACCACCCGAACGTGCCCGCCCCGCCCTTGAACGGCCCGACCACCCGCGAGGTGATCCACCCGCCGTAGAAGTCTCCCTCCTGCGCCTGCACCACCTCGCCGCCGACCTCGCACGAGTCCATCGCCGAGGGGTAGATCGCCACCCGATCACGCAACGACTCGTACCCGGGCATCGGCGTCGGGTAGTTCCAGGCAGCCCGCGGAGCCACCACCCCGTCCCCACCGACGACGTCGAAGTACCGCGCCCGCCCCTTGAACTCGCACATGCTCGAGCCGTCGGCCGGCCGGAGCTCCAGCTCGGCCATCGGCAGGTAGTACACGGGCGGGTGCGAGGTCTCCAGCACCCGGACCGCATCGGTCGTGTCGGCGATCACGACACCCCCGAGCCGCACCCGCACGCGCTCGCGGACGGGTTCGACAGCGGGAGGCCGCGGGTAGTCCCACACGGACTCCTGTCCGGGGCCCGGCTCGGTTCGGTTCGGTCGACGCATGCTCCCCGTCTACCCCACGCCCCTGTACCCACGCGACCCCGTACCCACGACCCTGCCTGGAGGCCCGGCGCCCGCCCGCCCCGCCCGCCCCGGCCCGCCACTTGGTCACGCCACGCGCGGGGCGCGCCCCGTGGTGCGGCCCGCCGCCGCGCCCGCCCCGCCACCGCGCACAGGACGCCCGCAGGGTGCAGAGTGGGCGCGTGACGACGACGACACGCACCCTGTTCCGACGGAAGCCGATCGAGACCATCGACGACGAGACCGGTGGCGAGGGCGGCCTGAAACGCCACCTCGGCCTCTGGCAGCTCACCGCGATCGGCATCGGCGGCATCATCGGCGCGGGCATCTTCACGCTTGCCGGCACGGTCGCGCACGGCGTCGCCGGCCCCGCCGTCCTCATCAGCTTCCTCGTCGCCGGGGTCGCGAGCGCCGCCGCTGCCCTGTCGTACGCGGAGTTCGCCGGCCTCATCCCGAAGGCCGGCAGCGCGTACACGTACGGCTACGCGGTCCTCGGCGAGATCGTCGGCTGGTTCATCGGCTGGGACCTCCTGCTCGAGTACACCGCGATCGTGGCGGTGGTCGCGATCGGCATCTCCGGCTACGTCGGGTTCCTGGTCGGCCAGTTCGGCATCGACCTGCCCGCCTGGATGCTCGGTGCTCCCGGCACCGGCGACGGCCACGTGATCGACGTCTTCGCGATCATCCTCTGCCTGCTCACCGCCTTCGTCCTCACCCGCGGCATCCGCAGTGCGGCGCGGTTCGAGTTCGTCGCGGTCGGCATCAAGGTCGCCCTCGTCGTGCTGATCGTCGTGCTCGGCGTGTTCCACATCAACAGCGCGAACTACTCGCCGTACTTCCCGTTCGGCTTCGGCGGCGTGATGACCGGTGCCGCGACGGTGTTCTTCGCGGTGTTCGGCTACGACGCCATGTCGACCGCGGCCGAGGAGTCCACCGACGCCCGGAAGCACATGCCGAAGGCGATCCTGCTCTCCCTCGGCATCTCGATGATCCTGTACGTCCTGGCGACGCTCGTGCTGACGGGCATGCAGAAGTACACCGACATCGACCCGGCCTCCGGCTTCTCGTCGGCCTTCGCGTCGGTCGGCCTCGGCGGCGTGGCGAACGTCATCGCGATCGGCGCCATCGTCGGCATCGTCACCGTCCTCGTGACCTTCATGCTCGGCGCCTCGCGCGTCTGGTTCTCGATGAGCCGCGACGGCCTCATGCCGAAGTGGTTCGCGAAGACCGACCCGAAGCGCCACGTCCCCACCCGCGTCACGTGGATCCTCGGCATCGCGTCGGCGATCCTGGCGGGCGTCCTGCCGATCGGCGTCGTCGCCGAACTCACGAACATCGGCATCCTGCTCGCGTTCGTGGTCGTCTGCTCCGCGGTGATCGTGCTCCGCTACCGCCAGCCCGACCTCGACCGACAGTTCAAGCTGCCGTTCATGCCCGTCATCCCGATCATCGGCGTCATCGCGTCGCTGTGGCTCGTCACGTTCCTGCAGTGGGAGACCTGGGTGCGGTTCGCGGTGTGGTTCGCGATCGGCCTCGGCGTGTACTTCGGCTACTCCCGGAAGCACAGCAAGCTCGCCGAGCACGCCGAGCACGCCGACCGCTGACGCGCTCCTGCCCCGCCCGCGGCCCCTTGCGCGAGACCGCACGGCCCCGCACCGGACCGCAACCGGCGTGCGGGTGACCGCAGCGGCACCGTGGCGGAACCGCACGCGTCCCGCACCGTCCGACCGCACTTCCCAGTCCTGACGCGAGCACCCCCCTTCCGGGGGACAGAACCCCGGCATCCGGCTGCCTAGCCTCGTGACACCCACTCACGAGAAGGACGGCCGGCGACCCGATGGTCAAACACTTGCTGATGATCGCGGCGATCGCTGTGCTCTCCACCGGGCTGTCCCTGACCGTCGTGAGCACCGCCGAGTCCGGCGAACCCGACCCCACGGGGAGCGCCGTGCCGACTCCGTCAGCAAGCCCTGTCCCGACACTCCCCGACCTCGGCGCTCCCACGTTCGAGGAGGACTTCGACACCCCGGCAGCAGCCGGCGGCCCCTTCGCCGCGACGTACGCGCAGTCCTGGCAGCCGTACCCGGACGGCATGGGCGGGAAGTACTGGTCCGGGAAGATCATCAGCGCCCACGACGGCTCCATGGACGTCGCGATGGACGGCGAGCACGGTGCAGCCGGCACGTTCGGCACACCGACAGGCGCATGGACGCACGTCGGGGGCACCTTCAGCATCCGGGCGCGAGCGACGGGCGGTGGCGACAACGGGCTCGCGGTCATGCTCTGGCCGACGTCGGACGACTGGTCGGAGGGCGAGCTCAACTACCCCGAGGGGAACTTCGACGGCGCGGTGCACGCGTTCCACCACCTGATGGTGCCCGGACACGAACAGGAGAAGGTGTCGTACACCGCGGACGTCTCCTGGCGCGACTGGCACACGTACACGACGCAGTGGGCGCCGGGGAAGTACGTCAAGTACTACCTCGACGGCAAGCTCGTGATGTCCGTGACGCACGACGTCCCGACCACCCCGCACCGGTACATGTTCCAGATCGGCAACTGGGGGTCGAGTGGGCACCTGATGATCGACTGGGTTCGGACCTGGGTCCGGACCTGAACGCTCAGCCGTCGCGGCGGTGCTTGCCCTTCGCCGCGGTCGGATCCGCCATCGGGTGGTTGCGGAACCACCGGAGGAGTTCCCGCGAGCGGCTCGAGTCCGCACTGCGGTCCCCGGTCTCGAGGAAGTCGCTGAACCCCTCGGGCACGGCGGCCCCGTCGGCGTCCCGGTCGTACGCCATCGACCACTCGGGGAACCGCCGCGTGTGGATGCTCTCCTCGGCGAGCAGCCGGACGTCGTCGTGCCGGTCGTCCGCGAGGATGCGCTGGTACGTCGACAGCACCGCGTCGTACGGACCCTCGGGCAGCTGCATGAACCGCCCGTTGCGGTGGACGAGGAGCCCGGTGAGCCCGTCGGCGGTGTTCCGCGAGCGGGCGTGTTCGAGCACCCCTTCGAGGGCGTCGTCGTCGAACGGCTCGGCGGCCGAACTCATGTAGACGAGTGACTGCAGCATGCCCTCGATCCTGCACGGTCGAACGCGTCGCCGACGCCCCCAGAACGGGCTGCCCGCCAGAACTGCCTGGCGCTTGCTCTACCCCTCGCGCACCTCGCGCACGTTCTGCGCCTGCCACCCCTCGGGCACCGACTCGCGGAACGCCCGGAGTGCGTCCTCGTAGCTGCTGCCGGTCGCCTCGTGCGGCTTCGTGTCCCGCGCACGGGCAACGGCACGCACGGTGGTCTCCCCCGTCGCCTTGCTCGTCACCGCGTTGATCTGCTGCAGCTCGAACCCGTCCAGGTCGAGCGCAGCGATCGCGGCCTGCCGAGCCGCCTCGATGTTGTCCCCGCTGCCCTCGGACTCGCGGGTCTCGGTCGATCGCAGTTCGCCTCGCATGGTCGTCACCGAACCAGTATGGCTCGGTCGGCTTCAGTCGAGCGGCGTCCAGTCCAGGACCTGGCCGTCCTTCGTGCACCAGGTCGTCTCGGAGCTGTCCGTGGTCGTCTTCCCGTAGCTCGGCGCCCAGTACACGGCGTCGATGTCCTCCTGCTTCGGGAAGGTCCCGACGATGGTCCCGTTCGACGTGTCCGGCTCGCCCGGGACGGGATCGACGTCGTTCGTCTCCGTGTTGAAGAGTCCGTACGTCGTGCCCGTGATGCTGTCGAACTGGATGTACAGGCCGATGTGCTTCGTCTGGCCCTCGTTGCCGAGCTGGACCTGGTACGTGTTCCGCCGACCGCCGTCGTCGGTCGGGACGCCCTTCCACTCGACTCGGTACGCGTCGGCGGTCTCCTGCAGCGAGACACTGCCGCCGCCCGACGACAGGTGGCAGGACGCCTTGCCCGGCGTCGCCGCGGCCGTCGTCCGGGTCGGTGTCGGCGCGGCGTCTCCGGAGCCGCCGGCCGCGCACCCTGCGAGCGCGGTGGTGAGCAGCAACGCGCCCGTGACGAGCGCGCCGGATCGTCGATCCATCCCCATGGTGTTCCCCCTGTGTCCCTGCGCCGGTTGTGCGCGGATCCACCGTAGCAGCGGGCGTCGGCGGCACCTGGCAGAGTTGACCCGTGCCAGCCGCCCCGATGATCGACGCCGTCGACGTCATCCGTTTCGTCGGGCCGCAGACCTTCGGCCGCGCCCGCGACCTCGTCCGCGCGGGCCTCGTCGACGACGCCGTCTGGCACGACGACGACGGCACGGTCACCGCGACGGTCACCGGGTCCGCCGACGACCCCTACGAACTCCGGGTCGAGACCACTCCGGCGCGCGGCGAGTTCGTCCGCCCGGTCCGCAGCTCCTGCAGCTGCCCCCTCGGCGGCGAGTGCAAGCACGTCGCCGCCGCCCTCCTCACGATCAACGCGCGCGCCCTGTCCGCGGCAGCCGGCCCACGCCCGGAAGCACCGGCTCCGCCGCCTTCGGACTGGAGGCACGACCTCGCCCGCCTCGCCGGTGACGACGAGCAGGCGGTCACCCCGCAGGGCACCCTCATGGGCCTGCAGTTCGAGTTGCGCGACGCGGTCTCCGCCCGGCTCGCGTCGCGCGCCCGGGCGGCGGGTCGGGCGCTGCCCACGGCTTCGCGGTCGGTGCGGCTCGGGGTCCGCCCGGTGACCCGGAGCGACGCCGGCAACTGGGTGCGCGGACAGCTGACGTGGGGCACGTTGCCGTACTCGATGAACCGCCTCGGGCTCTCCCCCGAGCAGCACGGCTGGTTCCTGCAGTTCGCCGCGCTCCACCGTGCCGGGCAGCTCGCGGGGCTCCCGGGCGAGGCCGACTGGGTCCACCTCGACGACTTCGGCAGCCCGCTGCTCTGGCCGTTGCTCGCGCAGGCGCGGGGGCTCGGCATCGCGTTCGTCACGGGCAAGCGCGAGGGCGGTGCGGTCCTCGGGGCCGAGGCACGGGTGATGCTCGACGCTGCCCGCGACGTCGACGGCCTGGTGATCGGCGCGAGCGCCGTGCTCGACGGCAGGCCGATCCCGGACGGCACCGCGCGGATGATCGGCGACCACGGCGTCTACGCGTTCCGCGAGAGCCCCGAGTTCCACGTCGCGTTCGCCCCGACACCCGGCCCCGTGCCCGAGGACCAGCGCCGCATGCTCGTCGACGGCAGCCGCATCAGCGTGCCCCGGGACGAGGTCGAGGAGTTCCTGGCCGACTGGTCCCCGAAGCTCCGCGGAGCACTCGGGCTCGTCAGCTCCGACGGCTCGATCGAGCTCCCCGAGCGCACCCCGCCCGAGCTCGTGCTGACGGCCACGTTCGAGCCGGCGCGGGCCCCGCGGACGGACGACCGTGTGCACCTGCAGTGGCGCTGGCACGTCGACGGCCGCAAGGACCCGGTCGCGCTGCACGGCCCCCTGCCGGACCTGACCACCCTGCGGGCAGCGGACGACAGCGCCGGATCAGCAACTCCGGGCGGCGGACTGGACTGGTTCGCGGACGGCACCATCGACGGCGCCGACGTGGCGGTCTTCGCCAACGAACTCCTGCCGGAGCTGCCGTCGCTCGGCGTCCGCACCGTGGTGCAGGGCGAGCGCGTCGACTACGAGCGCCTGACCGGCCGCCCGCACATCCGGGTGACGACGATGCCGTCCGACAAGCACGACTGGTTCGACCTCGGCATCTTCGTGACGGTCAACGGCAAGCAGGTGCCGTTCACGCCGCTGCTCCGGGCGCTCGCCAAGCGCGACCGGCGGATGAAGCTGATCGACAACTCGTACCTGTCGCTCGCCGACCCCGCGTTCGACCGGCTGAAGGAGCTCATCGACGAGGCCCGTGACCTCGACGAGTGGGAACCCGACCAGCCGATGACGGTGACCCCGCTGCAGGCCGGCATCTGGTCGGAGTTCGACCAGCTCGCCGACGAGACCTCGCACGACGAGCGGTGGCAGGCGATCGCGTCGGGGCTGCTCGGAGCGACTCCCCCGGCGGACGTCCTCGTGCCCGACACGGTGCACGCCGAGCTCCGGCCGTACCAGCACGCCGGGTACGCGTGGCTCTCGTTCCTGATGGCGCACGGCATCGGTGGGGTGCTCGCCGACGACATGGGCCTCGGCAAGACCCTGCAGGTGCTCACGACGATCGCTGCCGCGCGGCAGTCGTCGCCGGAGGCGCCGCCGTTCCTCGTCGTCGCACCGACCTCCGTCGTCGGCAACTGGGCGTCCGAGGCCGCGAAGTTCACCCCGGACCTGCGCGTGACGACGGTGACCGCGACCTCGTTGAAGGACCCGGCCCGGGTGGCCCGTGCGGCTGCCGCGTCGGACGTCGTCGTGACCTCGTACGCGCTGCTGCGGCTCGACGCCCCGGCGTACACCGACCTGCCGTGGTCGGCCCTCGTGCTCGACGAGGCACAGTTCGTGAAGAATCCCCAGTCGCAGACGCACCGGGCCGCGGTGGAGCTCCGCGCGCCGGTGAAGTTCGCGATCACGGGCACGCCGCTCGAGAACGGGCTCACCGACCTCTGGGCGCTCTTCCACGTCGTCGCGCCGGGGCTGCTGTCGTCGTGGTCGCGCTTCGGGGACGACTACGTGAAGCCCCTCGCCTCCCCCGACCTCCGCGGGGTCGCCCGCCAGGAGCTCACCGAACGACTCCGACGTCGCATCCGGCCGCTCATGCTGCGGCGGACGAAGGAGAGCGTCGCCGCGGACCTCCCACCGAAGCAGGAGCAGGTCGTCCGGGTCACGCTCGACCCGGCGCACCGGGCGCTCTACGAGACGACGCTGAACCGGGAGCGCCTCAAGGTGCTCGACCTCATCGACGACCTCGCGCGGAACCGGATGATCGTGTTCCGCTCGCTGACCCTGCTGCGGATGCTCGCGCTGTCACCGGCCCTGGTCGACGGTTCGCGGGAGGACCTGTCGTCCGCGAAGCTCGACCTGCTGCTCGACGAGCTCGAACAGCTCGCCGCCGAGGGCCGCCGTGCCCTGGTGTTCAGCCAGTTCACGTCGTTCCTCCGCATGGTGGCGACCGCCCTCGACGACCGGGGCGTCGGCTACGAGTACCTCGACGGATCGACGCGACGGCGCCCTGAGGTCATCGACCGCTTCCGGAACGGCACCGCCCCGGCGTTCCTCATCTCGCTCAAGGCCGGCGGGTTCGGGCTCACCCTGACCGAGGCCGACACCGTCTTCGTGCTCGACCCGTGGTGGAACCCCGCGGCCGAGAACCAGGCGGTCGACCGCACGCACCGCATCGGGCAGACCCGGTCGGTGAACGTGCAGCGGTTCATCGCGGAGGACACCATCGAGGAGAAGGTCCTCGCGCTCGCGTCGAAGAAGGCCGAGCTGTTCGCCACGATGATCGACGACGACGCCCTGTTCGCCGACGACCTGACGGCCGACGACATCCGCTCCCTGCTGGAGTGACGCCGCCGGTCGGGTGGTCAGTGCCCGAGGCCGTCGATCCGTGCGACCTCGTCCGGGCTCAGCTCGATGCGGGCCCCGGCGGCGTTCGACCGGATGCGCTCCGGGTTCGAGGACTTCGGGATCACGACGAAGCCGTGCGCGACGTGCCACGCGACGATGACCTGCGCGCTGTCGGCGTCGTGGGCCCCAGCGATCTCGAGCAGCGTCGGGTCCTGCAGGTTGCTCGCCTTGAAGGGGCTGTAGCCCTCGAGGACGACGCCACGCTCGGCGAGCCCGTCGGCGATCGCGGCGTCGAACTCCACCGGGCTCCACTTGATCTGGTTCACGGCCGGGGTCACGCCGGTGGCCGACACGAGCTCGTCGATCTGCGCGAGGGAGTAGTTGCTCACGCCGACCGCCCGGGTGAGCCCGTCGGCCTGCGCCTGCACGACCTGCTCCCACACGTCGGGGCGGGCCTCGCCGTTCGGCGGCCAGTGCACGAGCCAGAGGTCGAGGTGGTCGAGGCCGAGCTGGTCGAGGCTCTCCTCGATCGTCTCGCGCACCCGGTCGGCGTTGTCCGGCGGCAGCTTCGTCGTCACGAAGACGTCGTCACGGGCCAGCCCGGAGTCGGCGATCGCCTTCCCCACCCCGCGTTGGTTGCGGTAGCCGGTGGCGGTGTCGATGTGCCGGTACCCGGCCTGGAGCGCTTCGCCCACGGCGGCGGGGGCATCGGCCTCGGGGATCTGCCAGGTGCCGAAGCCCAGGAGCGGCATCGACCCACCGGTGACGGACACGGACGGATTCGCGTAATCGGTCATGCGTCCGTTTCTACCCCGCGCGGTTGACCCGCGATGTCAGCGGGCTCGGGCATGATCGTCCAGGCCACCACCCGCACCACCAGGAGCACCACCGCAGCATGACGTCCCGCCGACGCCGCACCCGCACCAGTCTCACGTCCGTCCTCGTCGTCCTCGGGCTCGCCGTCGGGGCGTACGCGCTCCACACGACGGGGTTCCTCGCGCCGGATGCCGAAGCCGCACCCGCCGTCACCAGCGCACCCGAGGGTTCGGACGCACCCGTCATCACGACGGAACCCGCCGCGCCGGAGACGACCCGCGCCTCCAGGCCGGGGTCGGAACCGACCGCCTCGGTGACCGGCACCGCGACCGACCAGCAGGACGCGCAGACCGCGCGGGCGCAGCTCGCCGACCTGCCCGTCAAGGGCAAGGCGTCGGCGACCGGCTACGACCGGGTCGGGGACTTCGGGACGGCGTGGCTCGACGTCGACCGGAACGGGTGCGACACCCGGAACGACGTGCTCGCCCGGGACCTGACCGGAATCGTCCGGCAAGGCCCCTGCACGGTGCTGACGGGCACGCTCGTCTCGCCGTACACCGGCGCGACGATCGACTTCGTCCGCGGGAACACGACCTCCACACTCGTGCAGATCGACCACGTCGTCGCGCTCGAGAACGCCTGGCGCACCGGCGCGCAGCAGCTCCCCCAGGCCCAGCGCGAGGCCCTCGCGAACGACCCCGACAACCTGTTCGCCGTCGACGGGCACTCGAACGCCCAGAAGCGCTCCGGCGACGCCGCGACCTGGCTGCCCGCCGACAAGTCCTTCCGCTGCACGTACATCGAGCACCAGGTCGCGGTGAAGACGAAGTACCGGCTGTGGGTCGCGCCCGCAGAGCACGATGCGATGGCGAGGATCCTGCAGGCCTGCTGATCACCGACGTCGGGCCGCGCGCCCCTCCCGGGCGAACCAGACCATCGACGCGACGACGAGCACCAGGGCGAGCCGCGCGATCCAGAGGAGCGCCGGGCTCGCCGGCTCGCGGAACGGCACGCCCAGCAGGACGCCGACGGCTTCGAGCAGTCGACCTCCGCGACCGACGTACCCGTGGGACTCGCTCGGCACCGCGAACGTCACGGCGATCGCGAACGCCACGATCGCCAGGAGCATCGCCGCGAGCGACGCCGCGACACGGTTGCGCCCCGTGCGACCGATCAGCGTCGCGACCAGTGTGACGACGGGCAGCACGACGAGCATGTCGACGAGCCACGCGAGCAGCAGCCCGATCGCGGACAGGAACGCGAACATCAACGAGAGGAACCACCCGGTGGGGTCGTCGTCACGCACGACAACGACGACGCCGAGCGGGAACGCCAGCACCACCAGCACGAGGTCGAGCAGGAGCAGGTCGAGCGCGGTGCGGCGGCCCTCCCGCGAGGTCTGTTCGGCAGCCCGGACCCGGTTGCGGCTCTCGAGCGAGTCGAACGGGTTCCACCGCAGCCCGACGACGAGTCCGGCGATCGCCATCGCGCAGAGCACACTCGTGATCCCGGTCCCCCAGTCCGGGTCGGGCGTCAGCACCAGGAGCGCGACCTCCCCCACCGCGGCCAGTGCGAAGCCCGAACCGATCACGAGCAGCACCGCCTGCCGCCGCGTCCCGTCCCACACGATCCTGCTCAGCAGCGTCCTGTTCCCCACGGCACGGCAGCCTAGCGCGCACCGGAGCCGGTTTTAGGCGACAGGTGTAGTCTACTTCGGGCCGATGCGGACGCACCGACCTTCACCGTCGAAGACCTCAGGAGGCCACCCATGACCACTTCCCGTTTCACCGACCGCGTCGTCCTCATCACCGGCGGCGGTTCCGGCCTCGGCCGCGCCACCGCCGTGCGCCTGGCGACGGAGGGTGCCGCGCTCTCGCTCGTCGACGTGTCCGCAGAGGGCCTCGAGGCATCGAAGGCCGCCGTGCTCGACGCAGCCCCCGACGCCCAGGTGCTGACCACCGTCGCCGACGTCTCCGACGAGGCCCAGGTCGACGCCTACGTCACGGCGACCACCGAGCGCTTCGGACGCATCGACGGTTTCTTCAACAACGCCGGCATCGAGGGCAAGCAGAACCCGACCGAGTCCTTCACCGCAGCGGAGTTCGACAAGGTGGTGTCGATCAACCTCCGGGGCGTGTTCCTCGGCCTCGAGAAGGTCCTCGCCGTCATGCACGCGCAGGGCAGCGGCATGGTCGTCAACACCGCGAGCGTCGGCGGCATCCGCGGCATCGGCAACCAGTCCGGCTACGCCGCCGCAAAGCACGGCGTCGTCGGGCTGACCCGCAACTCCGCCGTCGAGTACGGCCGGTACGGCATCCGCATCAACGCCATCGCACCGGGAGCCATCTGGACGCCCATGGTCGAGAACTCGATGAAGCAGCTCGACCCGGAGAACCCGCGCAAGGCCGCCGAGGAGTTCATCCAGGTCAACCCCGCCAAGCGCTACGGCGAGGCTCCCGAGATCGCTGCCGTCGTCGCCTTCCTGCTGTCCGACGACGCGTCCTACGTCAACGCGACGGTCGTCCCGATCGACGGCGGGCAGTCCGCCGCGTACTGAGCCACGCAGCCCGGCGCGCCGACCTCGGTGTGCGCTGGGCATCGGCCTGGAGGCACGGCGCACCTCCGCCACGCATGGCAGGCTGCGGACATGGCTGAGCAACTCACGGTCCCGCAGGCGTTCGCGCTGCTCCAGGTCGAGTCCGACGGGCGGAAGTCAACGGACGTCCAGACCCTCGACGCCGGGCTCGCCGGCGCCGTCCTCGCCGACCTGGCCCTCCGCGGGGTCGTCTCGCTGCAGGACGGGCTCGTCACCGTCACGAACGGTGCCGCGACCGGCGACCCGGTGCTCGACGGCGTCGTCGGCACCATCGCGGCGGCCGACAAGCCCCGCAAGGCGAAGTGGTGGATCACCCGCCTCGCCAAGCGCCCGCTCCGCGACGACGTCTTCGCCGGGCTGATCGCGCGCGGCGTGATCACGCTCGAACAGGGGAAGGCGCTCGGCATCTTCCCCACCACGAAGTACCCGGAGCGCGACGGTGGCCCGGAGACCCTGCTCCGGTCCGCGATCGCCGACGTCCTCGCGCAGCGGTCGGCCCCCACGCCGTTCTCGGCAGCGGTGATCGGGCTCCTCGACGCGACGAACACCCTGCGCAAGCAGTTCGGCAAGGTCGACCGTGGGCTCGTGAAGGAGATCACCTCGGGCAGCTGGGCGACCCCGGCGGTGAAGGCCGTCCTCGAGGACATCCAGACGGCCGCGATCATGGCGAGCGTCGCGGCGACGACCGCGGCCACGACGGCGACGATCTCGTCGAGCTGACGTCGGTGCGGGAGACCTGCCCTACTTCCCTTGAATAGGCATACCTTTCAAGGGCAGCACTGAGCCGATCCGACCGTCTCCCATCACCAGCCCTGTTCTGGGGATCGCTCACGTCCGCCGTCGCCGGAAGACTGTCACGGTCGACGAACAGAGGGGGACGACGATGCCGTTGGGCAGCCCAGGACCACGAGACTGGTCTCCGAGCGATCCCACGCAACCCTCCTCTCGACCGGGGTGGGTGCGATCGACAGCCCTGTACGATCCGTCGCCGTACCGATCGCTGCGACCGCGTCGGACGACACGCCCGTGGGCCTTCGCCGCGCTGGCGATGGTGCTCGGCGGCGCGAGTCTGGCACTCGGACTGCTCGAACCACAGCGGAGTGGGCTCCCCTCCGGCTTCGTGGTCTCCACGATCGGCGTGACCGCGATCGTGTTGGGTGTCCGCGCGGTCCGTCTCGCGCGGTGGGGTTCTGCAACGGTCCGGGCGTTCGGTCGCGGGGGCGCGATCCTCGGGGTAGCAGGGACGACGCTCATGGCGTACGCGCTCCTGGCATTCGGACTCACCGCTTCGGGCGTCACCCTGCCCGCGATCTCCCTCCCCGCGCTCGATCACACGACTCCATCGGTCCCGATCGCGGCCGCCCCACGGGTCGACCAGCCCGTCACTGCGCCCTCCCCCGCAACAGCCGGGAAGTCTGCGTCCTTGGAAGCTGAACGATCGGCCCTGATGCAGAGCGCCGGCACGCTCGCGTTCACGATGGAGCAGCGCTTCGGCGCTGGGCCGTACCCTGCCTCGCTCGTCGTCAGCGCTGGCGAGCCCCAGCGGATCACGCTCGCCGACGGAAGCGGGCTCGCACCGGTCCCGGACGGCGCTCGGGTCCTCTACACGGTCGCCCCCGACCGATCGGCGTGGTCGGTCACGATCACCGGCGGCGCGTTCGGCGCCGTCGCGACCTACAGCTCGGCCGTCGGGACCGTCGCCGCGCAGTGAGCGAGGGCCGAGCCGCGATCAGGGGCGCGGTTCGACGAGCTCGATGAAGCGGGAGAGCAGGGACAGCCCGGCGATCGACGGGGGCAGCCCCATGGTGAGCGCGGGCGAGTAGACCAGGTACGCCGCCCACTTCGCCCGGGACAGCGCCACGTTCAGGCGGTTCGGCATGAGCAGGAAGTCGAGTCCGCGCGGGATGTCGGCAGCGCTCGACGCCGCCAGGGACACGATCGACACGACGGCCTCACGCCCCTGGAACATGTCGACGGTGCCGACCTGGGTGCCCCGGAGTCCGGCACGGTCCAGGGCGTCACGGATCACGGCGCCCTGGGCGTTGTAGGGCGCGACGACGATGACGTCCTCGTCGGTCAGCGTCCGGGTGACGTCACCGTCCACCCATCGCCGTCCGACCACGTCCTGTGCGAGCGCCACGACCCGAGCGGCCTCCTCCACCGAGGACGTCGTGTTCCCGGCGTGCACGACCGGCACGGGGTGCACGCCCGCGTCGATGTCGTCGAGGTGCCGGCCGGAGACCATCGAGGCGAGCTGCCCGTCGTAGGACAGGGCCGAGACCGAGGCTGTCAGTGCCGGCTCCATGCGCCGGGTGCGGGCGAGGAAGTAGCCGAACTCGGACGGCAACACGTGCGCCCCGTCGGTCAGCCAGCCGAGCGCCGACTGGTCGACGGGTTCGGGGTGCGACCCCTGCGACACCTGGGGCAGCTGCTGCGGATCGCCGAGCAGGAGCAGGCGGGTCGCGGCGACCGAGGAGGCGATCGTCGGCGCGAGCGAGAACTGCCCGGCCTCGTCGACGACGAGCAGGTCGAGGGAACCACGGGCGATCGTGGCCTCGTTCGCGAAGGTCCACGCGGTGCCGCCCACGACGCCGCCGGTACCCGAGGCCTCGCACGACGACAGGAACGCGGCGATCGCGGCGCCGTTCTTCACGGGCGTCCACGCCGCAGCCTCGACGTCCTCCGAGTCGGCACCGGTGCGCGGCACCTTCACGACGCGGTCCTCCGGCACGCCCGCCCGCACCACCGAATCGAGGAAGTTCTCCGAGGTGGCATGCGACTGCCCGACGACGCCGACGCGCCAGCCGTACTCGCGGACGAGCCGCGCGACGACGTTCGACCCGACGTAGGTCTTGCCGGTGCCGGGAGGGCCCTGGATCGCCAGGTAGGACCGGTCGAGGCCGAGCAGCGTCGCGACCACAGCGGAGACGGTGTCCTCCCCCTGCACGGGGACGATCGGCCCGCGCGGCGGAACGTGGCGGAGCAGGTCGAACGCGGGGTCGGGCAACATCGACGGCAGCGCGTCGAGCACCGCCTGCCCCCACTCGGCGATCGCCTCGGGCTGCGGCTTCGCGCGGGGCGGCGCTGCCGGTGCGATGGCGACCGGGAGGTCTCCGTGCGGGGTCCCGCCGACCGGCAGGTTCTCCTTCACCAGGACCTCGACGGCATCGCCGTCGTCGCTGACGTCCACGATGACCGCGCGGGACGACGCGCCCTTCGACCCCGGGCCCGGAGAGACGACCGATGGCGGGAGCGGGTCGTCGTAGACGAGGTGGGGCGTGCCTCCAGGCCGGAGCCGTGAACCGGGCGCGACCGTCCCCGACAACCGGATCTCACGCGACTGCGACCGGGCACGCGGCAGCGTGTCCCAGTCGCGCTCGACGGATGCGCGCTCGACGACGAGGACGTCGCGGATGTCGGCCCACTCGTCCACGGGGTTCCGGAGGCGGTCGAAGTGGTCCTGCCAGAACGTCTTCGCCTCGCGCCGGTGGTAGTCGATCGCGGCCGCGGCGAGCGCCAGGGCGGTCTGGTCGGGGGTGCGGTCGAGGGCGTCGACGTCCTCGAGTTCGGCGGCGAGCGCGAGGTACACAGGGTTCGGCTCACGGTCGACGGGGATCGGCGGGAGGAGTTCGTCCTCCTCCCGTGGGGTTGCCGGCGACTCGGCGCGCAGCGTCAGCAGCCAGTCCCGCAGCCGGAGCGTCGAGCGGCAGTCGTAGGCGTTGTAGTCGGCGACCTCGTCGAGCATGTGCTGGCCGCGGGTCGCATCGCCCGTGCGGATCTCGGTGATCGCGTCGACGTAGGCGGTGATGCTGTCCGCGGCGTTCGTGACGTCGCTGAGCCGGAGGTCCTCACCCATGTACAGCGGCTCGAGTTTCTTGATCGAGTAGCTGCGGCTGCCGACCACGAGGGCCTTCCGCACCACCGGGTACAGGTCGACGAGGACGCCCGCGCGCAGGAGGTCGTCGACGGCCTCCTCGCCCACCCCGTGCCGGGCGGCGAGGGACAGCAGGTGCGTCCGCTCGTACGCCGCGTAGTGGTAGATGTGCATGCCGGGGTACTGCTCGCGCCGCTGCTGCACCCAGGCGAGGAAGTCGACCAGCGCCTGCCGCTCGGCGCGCAGCGTGTGCGCCCAGAACGCCGTGAACTCGGCCTGGTCGTGCACCAGCCCGAACAGGTAGTCGATGCCCCAGTGCACGCCGTCCTCGGTGTACAGCGGGTCGCCCTCGAAGTCGAAGAACACGTCGCCAGGGTCGGGCGCGGGGATCGCGTCGAGCGCCCGCGGGTCCAGGACCTCGAACAGCGGCTTGCGTCCGCCGGCGTGCTGGCCGTCGACCTGGAGGCGCGCCTGACGTACCAGCCGCTGTCGCGTCGAGTTCGACATGCCCGGCACGGCCGTGGTCCGGTCCGCCAGGTCGTCGATCGTCCGCACTCCCTGCCGGATCAGCTTCGTCCGCTGGTCGAGGCGCATGCCCGCGACGAGGACCAGGTCGCGGTGCTGCTCGACCTGCGTGCTGCAGACGTCGCACCGGCCGCAGCTCGAGTACCGCGGGTCAGCCCACTTCAGTGGTTCGTCCTCCGCGAGCCGCTCGGCGATCACCCGCTTGAGCTCCGCGCGCTGCGTCCGGTACACCGGGGCGATGTCGGCGAGGTCATGCGTAGTGGTGGTCCGGTCGCCGAGCACGAGGTGGACCTGCTCGCCGGTGGGGATGCCGTGCGCCTGCATCTGCTCGGCGTAGGCGGCGAGCTGCAGGAGGGCGCTGATCTTGGCGTGGCGGGCGAGCTTGGTGTCGTAGACCTCGTACTCGCCGCGGTCGTTGCGGATGATGAAGTCGGCGAAGCCGATGAAGCCCGCGTCGTCCGCGGTCGGAGGTGCGTGGAAGGTCGGCTGGTACAGGACGTCGGCGCCGTTGCGCATGGCTGCTCGGGCCGCCGCTGCCGCCGCGGAGTACTCGGGCGGTGCCGGCCGCTCGAACTCGACCACGTCCCGCGTCTCCTTGAGGATCGCGAGGTAGTCGAGCTCGTGCTGGTCCCCGAGCCGGGCGGTGCGCTCGAGCATGTCGTCGTGCGTCTCGGGGAGGGGTTCGCCGCGGCCGAGCTTGGCGTCCATGCGCCGGAGGAACGCCCATTCGCACGAGGCCCACGTGGACAGGTCGCTCGGGCTGAGCAGGACGTGCCCGTCGGTGCCGATCTGCATGCGCTCCCCCGTCTCCTCTGGTGCCCTGCGAGCCTAGGGGTGGCCGCCGACAGATCAGGCCGGACCTCGCCGATCGCTGGCGCGGGTTTGCATCGGTGCTGGAAGTACGCCATGCTGATTCTGCCGCTCAAATATCAGCGGCAGAACATCAATGAGAAAAGGACGAAGATGTCTCACCGCCCCCGTCGCGTCGCCGCGGTGTCAGCCGCGGCGTTCATCGTCATCGCATCGAGCCTTGCCATCGCCGTGCCGGCCAGCGCGAGTACCAGCGCGGATGCAGCGTCCATGCGAGAGACATGGAACGCCTATGACGTGCCCGTTCAGACGCAGGACAGACTCCTGGCCGAACTGACCTCTGGCGGCACCTGGGACGCGCTCGACGGTTCGGCGCCGGTCTCGACGGAGACGATGGTCCGCGCAGGAACCGAGGAGACCGTGACCCGGTTCGCCGACGGGTCCATCAGTGTCACCGAGCTCGAGCTCCCCACCGCCACAGACGCGCGCGCGTCCCTCAGCGGCTGCAAGATCCTCTCGCAGACGCATTACGATTCGCGGCGCTTCTGCAACGTCTCGACCAACGTCGTCGTCGCCAGTGCCGCGTACACAGTGACCTACCGCGTCGTACAGGGCGGTCCGTCCTCGATCGTCAGCCGCTCGAGCGCCAGCGCCATGGTCACGCGGGGATACCTCGGGAACATCTCGAAGAAGCAGATGGTCACCGCGCGGACGGCTCAGAGCGGATCGAACCCGGCAGTCGTCATCGGACGATGGACCTGGACGTCCAACCACGGCGCTGGCTCGCGGGACTACTGGCTGCAGTTCAACGTTCGCGGAACGTCCACCTGGGCGCAGAACAATTGAGGATGCTCGTTCCGACGACCGCTGAGGTGCACAGCCCGCTGATCCCCGTGGGTTGGGACATCGCGGGCATCATCCTGAGCATCGCGGTGACGGCAGCCATCGTCGCGACGATCTGCTTGCTGATCTTCACGAGTCGACCGCGCAAGCGCAAGGATCGCACCCGTTCCGGCGATCGTCACTGATCCGAATGCCTCGAACCTTCAAGTCGCGGGGCCTCCGGACACGGCAGCGCGGGTCCGCGCGACGTCGGGGCTCAGGCAGTACGGGGTGAACCGCGGCCCGTCGTAGCCATCGCGGGAGACGTGCGCCGTGAAGTCGGCGACCGTTCGGACCCAGTGCCCGCGTTCGCCGTACAGCGCCTGGTACACGACGACCGGCTCCTCGGTCTCGACGTCCCGCGCGACGAGGATCACCTCGTAGTCGTTCCCCTTGAAATGGCGGTACCGGCCGGGCGTCACGTCGTTCACGCTCCCGATGCTAGGGCCGCCGCTCAGGCCCTCAATACACTCGGCACCATGAGCGAGCAGACCGAGCAGGCACGAACCGAGCGTGGCCTCGACCGCCTCGTGAACTTCTCCGACGCGACCGTGGCGATCGCGATCACGCTCCTCATCCTCCCGCTGGTCGACATCGCCGGGGAGCTCTCCGACGGTGAGAGCGCGGGCGAGCTGGTGAGCGACCACTGGCCCGCCATCCTGGAGTTCGTCATCACATTCTGGGTGATCTCCCGCTTCTGGATGTTGCACCACCAGGTGTTCGAGCACGTCCGCTCCTACACTCAGGGGATCGTGCGTCTGAACTTCCTGTGGCTGCTCAGCATCGTGTTCCTGCCGTTCGCCGCGAACCTGCTCAACACGAGCGCGAGCGGAGACCGGGTGTCGCACGGGCTGTACCTCGGGAGCATGGTCGTCACGAGCCTGACGCTGACCGCGATCGAGTGGCAGCTACGCCGCGCCCCGGAGCTGCTGTCCTCGCCACTCGGGGAAACCTGGAAGGGGCCGACCGCTGCTGGCCTGCTCGCCCTGGCCCTCGTGCTCGCGATGATCTTCCCGTCGATCGGGCTGTTCTGGGTGCTGCTCCTGCTGCTGCAGACCCCGATCGCGGCGATCGTCCGGCGCCGGCGCTGAGCCGTCACAGTCGGTCATCTCGGTGACCCGGGCGCCGGGACGACGTACCGTCACGGCATGACCGTCATCGCGGCCGTCGCCGTCCTCGTAGGAGTCCTCGCACTCGCCACGATCCTCGGCGTGGTGCTGCGCGCGCGGACCGGCCGTGCACGAAGCGGCCGCACGGACACGCATCCCACCGCGGATCTCGCACCCGCCGGCGCCTTCGGCACCGCCGCCACCCTCGTGGAGTTTTCCACGCCGACGTGCGCCCGCTGCCCGGCCACCCGTCGTCAGCTCGACGCGGTCGCCGACACCAACCCCGGTGTGACGCGCATCGAGATCGACCTCGCCGAACGCCCCGAGCTCGCCCGACGCTTCGACGTCATGCAGACGCCCACGGTCCTGCTCCTCGACGGCGACCGCGCCGTCCGCACCCGCTTCGGAGGACCTCCCCGTTCCGCCGAACTCTCCGCAGCCCTCGACACCGTCCTGACCCCAGGCACAGAGGAGTCCCGATGACCACGCCCACCACTCCAGCGAACGGCATCGATCCGCGCTCCCCGCGCTTCGGCGCGGCCATCACGACAGTCCTGCTCGCCGCAACGATCGTCCTCACCCTGATCCCCGCGACGTGGGCGGCCGGCATCGTCCTGCTCGCCGTGATCGTGGTCCTCTTCGCCATCGGCGGCATCGCCGGCATCCGCCGCCACCCCTACGGCGCGTTCTTCCGCCGGTTCGTCCGCCCGCGACTCGCCCCGCCCGCCGAACTCGAGGCCCCCGAACCCCCGACCTTCGCCCAGCAGGTCGGCCTGGTCATCACGGCGCTGGCGCTCGTCCTCGCCCTGGTCGGCGTCCCGTACGCCGCACCGGTCGGCGCCGCGATCGCGCTGGTCGCCGCCTTCCTCAACGCCGTCTTCGACGTCTGCATCGGTTGCCTGCTCTACGTGTGGCTGGTCCGAGCGGGCGTCTTCCGGCAGCGCACCACGGCCTGACCCCGGTCTGGAGGCGCGACTCGCCTCCGCAACGCCGCTCTCGTGAGTCAGCCAGCCGATGCCACGGCACGCCCGAAAGCGTGGGATCGTGGAGGCGCCCGAGCCGGGCGACATCGACACGGAAGCAGGCGCATGACCGGACACGACCTTTCGACCGTTCTGGCGAAGAAGGTCGCGACGTTCCTCCCTGATCTGCCGGACTCCGGCGCCGAGGAGATCTTCCCGGGCTTCGATCGTGTCACGATCCGTGGACGGCTCGAGATCGGCGGACGCCTCGTCCTCACCCCGGGCGCGCTCTGGTTCCGTCCGCACCGGTTCAACGTCGTCCCGATGGAGTTCGGCATCCCGATCGACGAGGTCGTCGCTATCGATGACGTCTCCGAGGCGCTTCGTCGGAAGGTGCAGTTCACACTGCGATCAGGCGCCCGACCGACCTTCCTGGTCTGGGGCATCCCCGGCTTCGTCGAGAAGGTCCAGCGGGCGCGCGGCGCCTCGTAGCGACAGCTTCGGCTTCGACAGTCACTCCCTCGAGAGCCGGACCGTCGTGCTGGTCCCGGCGATGCTCACCGGGAAGCTGATCTCGTCGTCCGCGTAGGTGAAGACCTTCGTGTCGTCCGTCGATGCCAGGAGCGCGGTATCGGTCGCCGCCTTGTCACGCGTGGACGTCCATGTGTACGGCGACGAGCCGTCGGTGGGCGCGGTGAACGTACCGACCCAGAACAGCGAGGTGGTGTCACCGCCATCAGTGACGAAGTTCACCGTGATCGTGTCACCCTCGACCGTCGCACTCGTCCACCCGTCGTCGCTCTTGGTGTTGTTCTGCTTCCAGTTCCCAGCCAGGTCCGGGACCTTCACGGGCTCTGGAGAGGGTGTCGCTGCCGCCACGGTCGACGAGCTGGTGGCTGCGTCCTTGGCGACGTCGGAGGCACCGTCAGCGCTGCATCCGGCGAGCATCAGGGCCGCAGCGACTGCGATGGGGGCGATGAGCTTCTTCATGATTCCCCTATCGTGGCAGGACTCTGACGATCACTCACAACAACGCGGACAGATCGTGCGCGATCCCGCAGAGCCCGACGGCGGAGGCTCCCCCCAGTGACAGCCTCCGACGCCGCCGTCGGGTCACGCGGTCAGCGCCTGCTCGCTGAGCGCGACGAGGTCGTCCGCGCGGAGGTTCGGCCAGCCGTGCAGCAGCTCGCGCCACTCCGCCGGCAGCGATGATGCCCCGTAGAGCGCCCCGGCCAGGCCTCCGGCGATCGCTGCGACCGTGTCGGTGTCGTTGCCGGTGCGGACGGCACGGACGAGGGCGTCCTCGAGCGAGGTGCTGTGCTTGACCGCGGCGTAGGCCGCCTGCATCGCGGAGACGACCCACCCGTTCGACTCCGTGAAGTCCACCGGCTCGGAGTGTTCCGCCGTGACGAGCCGGTCCACCCACAGCCGGCGCCGGTCGAGGTCGAGCAGGTCGAGGCCGCGGAGGACGTCGAGCTCCCCCGTCAGCACTGCGTGCCGGATCGCCACACACCAGAGCACGCACGCGTCCCCAGCGTCCGCCTCGAAGTGCGTCAGGTCGCTGATCGCTCGCGCCGCCGAGGCGAGCAGCTCCTCTTCCCCGCGGTCCCCACGCAGGTAGGCGAGGACCAGCGGCGCGGTCCGCATCAGCGACCCGTTGCCGGCGGAGCGGCCCTTGAACTCGTGTTCCTGCCGGGCCGCAGCGCGTGCGTGGGAGGCAGTCCGTGCCTCCAGGCCCGTGAGGACGTTGCGTGTCTGGATGCCGACGTCGGGCGCGTTGACCGACCACGCTGCCCAGGCGGCCACGAGGCCGTCGAGTGCCTCCTCGGAAGCAGGGTCGCCGCCGCGCGCGACCGTGCGGAGGATCGGGACGGCCATGCTCGTGTCGTCCGTCCACTCCCCCGGCGCCCAGCCGAACGAGCCGCCGCCGGCCATCCGGATCGGGGTGGGCGCTGGGACGGCGGGGTGGAACTCGTAGCCGGCGCCGAGTGCGTCGCCGGCGGCGGAGCCGAGGACGGCACCGACGGCCCGGTCGACCTGGACGGTGGTCTGCGTGGTCATGTGAGCCTCCGATGCGGGTTTACGCGGAATTGCGTAAAAGCGAGTCTGCACGCTCCTGCTGGTTTGCGCAAGTGTGCGTAAACTCGTGCTCATGACGAACGAGTACCGCGACGCCGACGGCAAGCGCCTGACGGACTACCCACGCCCGTCGGTGGCCGTGGACACCGCGGTCCTCACCGTTCCCGCGGGTGGGCCGTTGTCCGTGGTGCAGGTCCTCGACGCGGTCGACGGGGACTGGCGGCTGCCCGGGACGTTCGTGCACGAGGGCGAGCGGCTGGCCTCGGCCGTCCTGCGGTCGCTCTCGACGAAGGCGGGCGTGACGGGGCTCGCGCCGGAGCAGTTGCACGTGTTCGACGACCCCTCGCGGGACGACCGGGGGTGGGTGCTGTCGGTCGCGCACGTCGACGTGGTGCCTGCGGCGGCGCTGGTGCTCGAAGAGGATCGCGCGCGGATCGTGCCGGTTGCCGAGACTCGGGGCATGGTGCACGGGCACGACGACATCGTCGCGTTCGCGGTCGCGCGACTGCGGGCCGCGTACTCCGTGGCGCCGGACCCGCACGGGCTGCTGGACGAGCCGTTCACGATGACGGAGCTGCGGCGGGTGCACGAGGCCGTCCGTGGTGAGGCGCTCCTGCCGGACTCGTTCCGCCGGGCGATGCTGCCGATGCTGACGGCGACCGAGGCGAAGCGGGCCGAGGGGCCAGGAAAGCCGGCGACGCGGTACCGGCGGCGCTGATCAGTTCCGCGCTGCTCGCGGGATGATGCAGTCGCTCTCCACGACGAGCTCGTTCGACTTCGCCCGGTACTCGATCTCCGACAGGGTGTTCGCCGGGCGGAGGGACGGGTCGCCGTCGCCCTGGTACGTGTAGGCGTGGTCGGCGCCGCGGCTCGCCTCGTCGCGATCGTCGAAGTGGTCCGACAACGCCTCGATGGTCGTGTCGCGGTCCAGGGAGTCGGGCAGCGCGATCGTCGCCGTGTACGTCGTGCAGGCGTTGCCGCCCTCGGTCTTCCCGGCGGTGAAGTCACGTCGGACGTCGACGGCTTCACGACGGAGGTGCAGCACACCGAGCGCCTCGTCGATCTCGGGGTCCATCCGTTCCGCGGCCTGGTGCGCGTCGGCCGGGTCCGCGGGGTCCAGTTCGTCGAGCTCGTCTTGTGCCACCGTCGCTCGGTACGCCCGGTCGTCGGCGGGCGCCTGTCGGATGACACCCACCGAAGGCACGACGATGCAGACCCCCGCGACACCGACGCACAGCGCGGCGACGACCGTGAGGATCACCGCCGGTCGTCCGTCCCGGCGGCGACGCACCGCGACGATCCCGATGGCGAGGAGGACGAGCGGGACGCCGAGGCCGATGACGAGTGCAGCGATCTGCGAGCCCAGATAGTCACCGCTGCCGTGGTTGAACGTGCGCCAATTGACCGAGATCAGCGTGATGACCTGGAGGCCGAGGGCGAACACCGTCGCGATCGGGGCCACCACGGCGAGCACCACCAGCAGTCCTCGGCCGACCCCCTCCGGCCTCGACGAATCGTCGTCCCCCACGAGCCCTCCCCTGTCGTCAGGTCCAGGGTGCCACACCGGGGCGATGATCCGGCCCGGGGTAGCGTGGACGCATGGGGGAACACGACGACACCGTCCGACGTGCCCGTCGCCGCACCACGTTGCTGGCCGTGATCGGCGCGGTCGTGGGTGCGGTGGTGGGCTGGTTCACGGGGACGGGGCAGCCACCGGCGGTCTTCATCCTCGGGGTGATCGGGTTCGCTGTCGGCCTCGGCGGTCTCGTGGGCGCGTTCTCACTGCTCCCGACGACCGCGTCTCTGTCCTCGCAGATGTTGGCAGCGACCAGAGGACTCCCGCGGGAGTCCCGACAGCGCATCGTCCGCGCGGTGCAGTCCGGCGTTCTGCTCGACGAAACAGCCGATCGGTCACTCCGTCGACGGGGGCTCGACCACGCTCGTGCCGTCGCTGCGTACCAGCCGCTCGCACTCGCCCAGGTGCTCTTGCTCCTGGTCGGCGTGTCCGGCCTGCAGTTCCCGAGACTGCTCGCGGACGACGGTACGGACGGCAACTGGAGTCGACTGATCTGCTCCGTAGCGCTCATCGGGGCGGTGATCGTGACGCCCGTGCTGCTGCGCCACACCCGGAACGCCAGGCGGTACATGTCTGCGGCCTCGCGCGCGGACGCGGGGGCAACGGTGCCGTCGACACCACCGCCGCCGCTCATCGAGTGAGCAGAAAACGTCGAGTCCACTGCAGCGACTCGACGTTTTCTGCTCACTGAACGCACGAGCGTCGCCGCCCGCCGTAACACGCAATTTACTTTCACGCCTAGCGCCCACACCTGCAATGCGCTTTCATGGAGCGCATGACGATCACCGATCGCACCGACCGCGCCGACGCGTTCGCTCTCGTCCGGACCCAGTCCCGCACGATGCCGACGAGCATGCGCGCCATCGCCGACGCCGTCCTCGACGAGCCCGCGACCGCCGCGACGACCAGTGCCGCCGAGCTCGCCGGACGCGCCGGCGTCTCCCCCGCCACCGTCTCCCGCTTCGCCCAGCACCTCGGGTTCGCGAACTTCGCCGCACTCCAGCGGAGCATGACCCGGGCCGTCGAGCGGGGCATCCACGAGCGAGCGGACACCGAGATCCACGCCGGCGTCAGCGTCGACGACGGCGTGGCCACCGTGATCGCGAAGGTCACAGAGGACGTCCGAGCCGTGATGAGCGACACCCGTGCGACCCTGGACCCGCACACCCTCGAGGCCGCAGCCATCCGCACCAGCGAAGCCCGTCGGGTCGTCCTGTACGGCGTCGGCGCGAGCGGCATCGTCGCGCGAGACCTGCACCTCAAGCTCGAACGCATCGGCATCGCGAGCTCGATCGCGGACGACCCGCACAACGCGCTGACCCTCGCGAGCGTGCTCGGTCCCGAGGACGTCCTCGTCATCACGAGTCACTCCGGCACCACCGTCGAAGCGCTCGAAGTCGCCAGGGAAGCCAAGATGCACGAGGCCACTGTCGTGGCGATCACCGGCCACGCCGCGTCGCCGCTCACGCACCACACCGACCACGTCCTGCTCGGTGTCGCCGGCGCCGAGAGCGACCTCCGCCCCGCCGCGATGGGCAGCCGGATGAGCCAGCTCGCCATCGTCGACGCCCTGTTCATCGTCGTCGCCCAGCGCACCGACGAACGCTCGCGCCCGCTCCTCGCACGCAGCCGGCACGCGGTCCGTACGCACCACCGTTCCTGAATCGAGCACCATGCCCCACCACGACGACCTGCGCGCCGAACTCCGGCACCTCGCCACCGAGGCGACCGACTCAACCCTCGACGACATCGACCTCGTGCCCACCCTCGAGGCTGCCCAGCGCATGAACGCGCTCGACCGCAGCGTGCCTGCGGCACTGGAGCCGTGCCTCCCGGCCATCGCCCTGGCGGCAGACTCGATCGCCGCAGCCTTCGCGCGCGGTGGGAGACTCGTCTACGTCGGCGCCGGCACGCCGGGCCGGCTCGGCGTCCTCGACGCCAGCGAGTGCCCGCCCACCTTCGGCACCGACCCCTCGCAGGTGGTCGGCCTGATCGCCGGCGGCCAGGTCGCACTCACCACCGCGGTCGAGGGCGCCGAGGACGACGAGGAAGCCGCCGTCCGCGATCTCGACGCGCTCGGCCTGACGGCCGACGACGTGGTCGTCGGGATCAGTGCGTCCGGCAGGACGCCGTACGTGATCGCAGCCATCCTGGAGGCGCGGCGCAGGTCCGCCCTGTCGGTCTCCGTCGCGTGCAACGCCGACTCGGCCGCGGGGCGGGAGGCGGACATCGCCATCGACGTCGTCGTCGGTCCCGAGTTCATCGCCGGGTCCACCCGCCTGAAGGCGGGGACCGCGCAGAAGCTCGTGCTCAACATGCTCACCACGTTGGCGATGGTGCGCAGCAACAAGACCTACGGCAACCGGATGGTCGACGTCCGGGCGACGAACGCGAAGCTCGTGGCGCGGGCGTTCTCGCTCGTGCAGGACGTGACCGGGGCCTCTGACCCGGTCGTCTCGTCGGCGTTGGACGACGCTGACGGCGAGGTGAAGACGGCCATCGCGGTGATCCTGACCGGGTCGTCGGCGTCCGTCGTCCGTTCACGACTCGTTGCTGCTGACGGTTCCTTGCGCGCCGTCCTCTCCTGATCTCTTCCGTTCGTCCTTCCTTCCCCCGAGGAGCACCATCAATGACCGATGCACAGCAACTCGCACGACAGATCCTCGACACCGTCGGTGGGTCCTCGAACATTGCCGAGGTGGAGAACTGCATGACCCGGTTGCGGGTCGAGGTGGCGTCTCCTTCCTCTGTTGATCTGCCCGCTCTCCAGGCCACCGAGGGCGTCATGGCCGCGATCGCCGCCGGCTCGAACCTGCAGATCGTGCTCGGGCCGGGGTTGGTGGACCGGGTCGCCGACTCATTGGAGGGGCTGCGGGCCGGGCCTGCTGGGGCGTCCGTGTCACCTGAGGAGCTCGCCGCGCGCGGCGCCGCGATCAAGGCGTCCGCCCGTTCCCGCTCCGACGGCCGGACCATGCGCGCCATCCGTCGCATCTCCGCCATCTTCATCCCGCTCATCCCCGCGCTCATCGCCTGCGGTCTGATCGCCGGGATCAACGGCATCCTGACGAACCTCGGGTGGCTGCCGGGTGTCACGCCGTTCCTCGCCGTGCTGTCCAGCGGCTTCCTGTCGCTGCTCGCGGTGTTCGTCGGCATGAACGCGGCGAAGGAGTTCGGCGGCACGCCCATCCTCGGTGGTGCAGTCGGCGGCATCATCGTCGCCGCCGGTGTCGCGAACGTGACCGTGTTCGGTGAGACCCTCGCGCCCGGGCAGGGTGGTGTGCTCGGCGCGATGGCGGGCGGCATCCTCGCGGCGTACGTCGAGCGCTTCATGCGGCGGGTCACGCCGGACGTCATCGCACTCATCGTCGTGCCGACCGTCACCGTGCTCGTGGCCGGCTCGATCACCTTGGGCGTGCTGATGTCCGTCGCCGGAGTCGTCTCCGTCGCGATCGGCACCGCTGCCACATGGCTCCTCGCCAACGGCGGGGCGTTCGCCGGGTTCATCCTCGGTGGGTTCTTCCTGCCGCTCGTGATGACCGGCATGCACCAGGCACTCACCCCGATCCACACGACGTTGATCGACCAGACCGGCTGGACCGTGCTGCTGCCGGTCCTCGCGATGGGTGGTGCCGGTCAGATCGGTGCCGCGATCGCGCTCTGGATGCGCTTCCGTCACAACGAGGCCCTCTCACGCACGATCCGCGGCGCCCTGCCCGCCGGACTCCTCGGAGTCGGCGAGCCCCTGATCTACGGTGTGACACTCCCCCTCGGCCGGCCCTTCATCACCGCCTGCATCGGCGGCGCGTTCGGTGGCGGTGTCGTCGGGCTGTTCGACCAGCTCGGGCACTCCGTCGGGGCGATCGCCATCGGCGCCTCGGACCTCTCGCTCATCCCGCTGCTGAACGGCTCGTCCGGCTACGGCTGGGCGTTGCTCGGCTACGGCTCCGGCTTGATCGTGGCGTACGTCGTCGGGTTCGTGGCGACGCTCCTGTTCGGGGTGTCCGCGTCGGTCAGGGCCGACCTCGAGGCGCAGTCGGCTGCTCCGGCCGGGGATCCGGTCGCTCCGGAAGCACCAATCGCGACGGGTCCCGCTGCTGCGTCCGCTGTTGACTCCGTCGGGGCTGCACGCTGATGCGGTTGGGCGCGAGCGCGTACCTGGGGCACGCTCCGCTGGCGGGTCCGACGTTCTCGGCCGCGGCGGAGGCAGGTGCGACGCTCGCGTTCACCTCGTTGCACATCCCGGAGGACTCGCCCGCGGGCGCCCGAGCGGCGGCGACCGCGATCGTGACGACTGCCACGGATTCCGGGCTCGCGGTCGTCGCAGATGTCTCCCCCAACACCGCTCGGCTGCTCGGCGATTCGCCGTGGGAGTTCTTGCGGTCGATCGGGGTTGCCCGGGTCCGGATCGACTTCGGGTTCTCGGTCGCTGAGATCCTCTCGATCGCTTCCGTCCTGCCGATCGCCCTCAACGCGAGCACACTGCGCGCCGCTGACCTCGCGCCGTTCGCCGAACTGAACGTCGAGCTGATCCACAACTTCTACCCGCGGGAGTGGACCGGGCTCGCGCTGGCGTCTGTCGCCTCGTCCGTCGCGGTGGCACGTTCGTTCGGGTGGCGGGTCGGGGCGTTCATGGCGGGTGACTCTGTCCGAAGGGGGCCACTCGGCGAGGGGCTGCCGACCGTCGAGGACCATCGGACGATGCCGCCGTTGTTCCAGGTGCTGGCGCTCGTCGACGCTGGTGTGGACGACGTCTACGTCGGGGATCCGGCGCTCACCGATCACTCGTGGGCGCGGCTGGGTTCGTTCGCCAGGGATGACGTCGTCGTGCTCGACGGCGTTGCGGCGCCGGGCGTGCACCCGGCGGTGATCGAGGCACTGGCGGTCCCTGATCGGAACCGGCCCGATACGGCCGAAGCGATTATCCGGCTGGAGCACTCGCGGGAGCGGTTCGCCGGCTTACCGCTGCCTGAGGTCGGTGGGCAGCCGAGGCCAGCGGGCTCGGTCACTGTGCAGTTGCCGGCAGCGGGAAGGTACTGCGGCGAGGTGGCGATCACTTTGCGCGACTTACCCACTGACGACCGCGTGACGGTCGTCGGGCGGTTGTCAGCGCCGGTCCCGGAGTTCCGCGCGCGCTCCTTCACAACGCTGCTTCACTGACTCCCCATCCACCAAGTGCACTCTGTCGCGCCCTGCGGCCGCTGGTTCGAGAACGATCGTCGTGATGGAACTCTGGGAAGCCGACGACGCTCGCCGACGGCACATGGCGCGGTTCAGCCGCCGGGACACCGCACCCGAGCTCGCCCTCAGGCGTGAACTCCACCGACGTGGCCGGCGGTTCTTCGTGGACAGACGGGTCAGCGAGGGCTGCCGTGTCCGGCCGGATCTCGTCTTCCCTCGCGCACGCATTGCGGTGTTCGTCGACGGATGCTTCTGGCACTACTGCGAGGAGCACGCCCACCTTCCCAAGGCGAACGGCGAGCTCTGGCGCCAGAAGCTGCTCGCCACCCGACGGAGGGATGCCGCGAACTCCGCTGTGCTCCGCTCGGAGGGCTGGCGTGTGATCAGGGTGTGGGAGCACGACGACCCACGTGAGGCCGCGGACTCAATCGAAGTCGAACTCGCCCGGTGGAGGTCGATCGTCGGCCGCTGACCGGGTAGAACTGGCTTGTGGACACCATAGAAGTGGTCGCGGCCGTGGCGATTCGCGGGGACGGCACGATCCTTGCGTGCAGACGCGCCGCCGGGCGAGCATCCGCCGGCCTCTGGGAGTTCCCTGGCGGAAAGGTCGAGCACGGCGAATCAGCGAGCGATGCCCTCGAGCGGGAGATTCGTGAAGAGCTCGGAGTCGAAGGGGTGGTCGGCGACCTGATCACGCGCGATGTGACGCTGGTCGGAGACGTCATGATCGACCTCGCGTGTTACCGGATGTCGTTCACGACTGCAGAGCCAAGCGGAAGCACGGACCATGACGCGTTGCGTTGGGTGCCCCCCGCTAACCTCTTGACGCTCAACTGGGCGCCTCCCGATCTTCCCGCCGTGAGTCTGTTGCGCGGCGATCAGCCGAGACCGTAACGCCGGGCGGCGGCTTTCTGCCACCTACGGTGGTACGCGAAGTACCGCTCCGTCGAAGAACTCCACGCGCCACAGGTTCGCCCAACGATGGCCTCGACAGCGAGTTCGAGGTCGACGGTCATCGGTGTTCTGCGGGGCCCCTTCTCGATCGTCCCGTCGCGCGCCACGGTCACGTACCCGAGCTCGAACATCGAATCGCAGCCCAAGGAACACGCGGCCATCACGATGTCCTCACGGCTCCGCTCCGCGTTCGTCGTGTCCGCTCGGCGTTTGATGTGCGCGGTCACGAGCAAGGAGACCGGGAGGTCACGCGCACACAGCGCGCAGGTGGCAAGAAGCTCGCTACCGAACAGGCGCCGCCTCAGACGAGTCTGCTCACCGCGGACGTTGACGACGACCTGCCTGTCTCCCCGGTAGTCGAAGCCCGTCGACGCCTCGATGTCAATCGGCCAAGACGGCACCTGCGCGGCGTCGACGCGCAGTCCCACCTCGTCCAACAACCAATCAGCGAGATCTCCGCTCACCTCGGACAGGTAGACCTGTTTGACCGCGCCGTTCTTCGAGAACGGCCAGCTCGTGTCGTCCCGATCAGTCCGGAGCTCCATGGGGATGTCCGCGAGCGCTATCGGGATCTCGAGGGCCTGGAGGTCGACGCGGAGGAGACGTCCATCGGCCGACCAGGTCCGCGTCGCAATGTCGAACGGCGGGGGCCCGTCGAAGGCCGGCGCCAGGACACGACTCCACCCCCGAAGTGCGTTGCGCGAGTAGTGCATCACGACGTCGTCCGGTCTCGCTTCGAGCATGCGGTCCCAGTGCGCTCGAGGCGTGCCGACGTCCTGTCCAGAGCGGGGTCGGGACAGTTTCGGTGCCCACAGGACTCCTGCACGCCGTTCTTCCTCGAAGGTCTGTCCCTGGTTGACCCAAAAGACCCGCACGGTTTCCCCGATCGCCCGTTGTGCTAACGCACGTGAGGCTAACGGGATCAAGGGGAAAGAGCCAGTCAGGGCTCAGCCCGACGTCAACAGCAGCGGTCCTCAGTCGTCCGATCGGAACGGGAGGGTTCGAGCGAGGTGATCCCGAAGGAGTGGGTCGACGACGTACACGTACGTTCCTCGGATACCACGGGTCAGCAGAACCGAGTAGACGTTTGCGACGTACCGCAGGATGTCGTCATCCGTGAGGACGACGCCGAGCTTCGGCAGGTTCTGTTTTCCCTTCTTGTCGTGGTAGTCCGCCCTGCTGAACACGATCTTCCCCGAGGTCGGGTCGAGCTTGATGTCCGGGCCGATGATGACCCCCGCGTAGTTCAGGTCGTAGCCCTGCACCGTGTGGATCGAACCGACTTGATCAACCGCGCCTGTCGAGGTGATCCAGTCCTTGTCCGTCCGATTCCACTGGAGCTCGACGCCATCGAGTGCGATGTCGACGGCGTCGCGGTCTTTCTTGCTCTTCCACTCCCACGCGAATCCAGCAACGAGGCGCGAGAGGCCGAAACGGCGGTCCATCTTCCTGATGGCGGCATGCATCTCGCCGAGGTCAGCGAACAGGCGGAGATCGTAGTCACCCAGGTCCGGGGGCGAAGGCCTCTCACCACGGAGCACCGACCGCACGAACCCGACGTAGTCCGATCCAGCGGCAACTCGCATCTGGGTCGTGAGGGGATGGAACCGGTCGGTTTCGCGGGCGTCACGGACAAGGGAACGCTGGGATCGCGCCGATAGGTCCGCAGGTCGGACGCTCTGTTCAGGGTCGAGGAGCAGCACGCGATGGGTGCTCTGCGCAACGATCCAGTCGAGCTGCGTGTGACGTGGATCGTCGTCACCGAGCAACTTCCGGTTGATCTCGGTGAAGTCACGGTTCTGAACACCGGAGGACTGGTTGGAACGTCGGCCGAGGCGATGAGCCTCATCCACGACGAGCAGGTCCCATCGCGCGTCGGACTTCCCGACGTCGAAGGGTGAGAGCACCATCTCCGGCGCGAGACCGGGAGTGCTCTGGAAGACCCGTTGAAGCGAGCGGCGCAGCGCCTGTTGCGGCACGACCAGCCCGATGCGGAAGCCTTCCCCGAGGATCGACTGGTACTCGCTCGACAGGAACGTCGCGAAAAGGGACTCGCGCTCACCGTCGAAGTCCGTTCCGTCGATGATGTCTCTGAGGAGCTTGATGAGGTACACCCCGAGGACAGTCTTGCCCGTACCCGGGTCACCGCGGACAACCACGGTCTCACTCACCGTGTTCTCCACGTCGTGGAAGAGGTCCTCCACCACACGCAGGACGACTCGAGTTTGATCTCCGTTGAGCGCCTTGAACGGAGAGAGTTTGAAGATCTCGCTGTTCTCGAGGTCCTCGAGCGATTGCTCGAAGAGGCCGTCCTCCCGGAGCTGCGCAAAGATTTCCTTGAAGCGTTCTTGGTATGAATCCCGTGCGTAGTACTGGGCGCCCACAATCCCGGCGTTGCTGTTGAGCAACTGGTACTTCTGATCCGCGTTCAACCAAGCAATCAGTTGAGATTCGAGATCGAGGCAGACGGACTTGTTGAAGGTCTTGTCGATGATGAGGCGCACGCGCCGGAGCAGGTCACCACGGGCACGGAGGTGCTGCCTCATGCGCCCGCTGGCGTTCAGCGTTTCGCCGACGTACGCCAGACCGGCCTCCTCGTCGTCAATCACGTAGACCACTGGCCAGTTCACCGTTCGAGGCTCGACCTCCGCGAATGTGCCGAGCGAAGCCGCAGTGAAGTCGAGGACGGCGATCTCAGAGGCGGTCATACTTCACACTGGAGCCTCGGGCTTGCTCAACCGGGTACTTCCCTCTGGTGACCTCGAGCTTCTCGCGGACGATCTCTGTAGGTTCCAGCCCCAGGCGATCCGCGAGCAGATGGCAGTAGGTCAGAACGTCCGCGAGTTCATCTCTGACTCGACCGGCGTCTGCGTCACTCGACCACTGGTAGCACTCGAGGAGCTCTGCAGCTTCGATCGCGATGCTCTTCGCCAAGTTCTCCGGCGAGTGGAACTGTGCCCACTCGCGCTCCGCCACGAAACGCCGTAGTTCGTCTCGTAGCCGTTCATCCGCCATGCCGGCACGCTAGCAGTCAGATCGATCCGCAATGCTTGCAACACGAGGACCGCTCTCGAAGGAGCACGCGTCACGCCGGCGACATCGGCTGACCGGACTTGGCGCCGACGAACGACTTTGTCCGACGATCACCATCGAGTAATCCAGTGCAAATGGCCGTTGGTATGACCGAGGGTACGGGTGCGTCGTCTGGCAGCCCAGCAGGCACCGCCACGCGACCATGTGGAGGGACGCCCTCGAGACCTCGTGACCGTTGCGGTTCGGGAACCCCTGGATTCCCGAACCAGGACGGTCCAACACGAGCCCCAAGGAGAGTGCCCGGGCGAGCACGGCCGACCTCGGCTGCACTCAATCTCAGCAGGAGGGATCGATCCCGGTGCCGCCCAGGTCCGCACGCGATGATCGGCGCAGGGGGAACACATGCACCGAGAGTTCGATCACGCACCGCGCCGGTGGCCGTGGACCGTCGTGATGATCGTCGGCGGCATCGTCGGCGCCCTCGAGGCCTTCGGCATCATCGGCGTCACCTGGATCTCCGACCCGACCGTCGACCAGCCGATCGTCACGGAGCACGACTGGTGGCCGCCGGACTCCGCCTTACTGGTCCTCGTGGCGTTCTTCGCGATCCCGGCCGGACTCCTGATCGGCGGAGCGGTCGCCGCCGGGGTCCACGCACTCGCGATGGCCCTCGACGACACGCTCGGATTGGTATCAGCCGTCGTCATCGCGGGCCTGCTGACGGCCGCCGTCGGGTTCGCCGCGGGACTGCCCATCGCCACCCTCGTCGAGGCTCCCCCGGTCACGCTGCCCCTCGCCACCACGGCCGCGGGCGCGGCCGGCGCCCTCCTGTCGGGTGCCGCCCTCCGGGGTCCGGAGCGCCGGGGCGCGACCGCCTGACCATCCGTCTTCCGGACTGGAGGCACGGCACCAGCCCGCACCGCGCCTCCAGTCCGATCCGTCCCGTCTCCAGAGCTAGACGGCCGTCGCCAGGGCGAGTTGCGCCCGTGCCGCAACCGCGTCCGCCGCCGGCGGGCGCCCGTACGCCTCCCGGTAGTCCCGCGAGAAGTGCGAGGCACTGCGGAAGCCGACGACCGAGGCCGCGCGGGCGGCGGTGTCACCGTGCACGACCATGAGCCGTCGCGCCTCGCCGAGCCGCGTCCGCTTGAGGTACTGGGCGGGCGTCATGCCGGTCGCCTCCTTGAAGCGGGCGAACAGGGTGGACTCGCTGACCCGGAGTTCGCGGGCGAGGCGCTCCATGGACCACGGTTCGGCCATCCGCCCGTTCAGGAGTGCGGTCGCGGCGGCGACGACGGAGGTGCCGGAGCCGTCGAGCGCGGCGGTGATGCGCGGTGCCTGTTCGGTCTGGAGCAGGCGGAGGACGACCTCGCGGGCGACGAGGGGGAACAGCACGGGGACGTCCTCGGGGGCGTCGAGCAGGGCGAGCAGGCGGGCGAAGGCGTCGGCGAGCGGCGCGGTCCAGGTGCCGAGGCGGGGCACCTCGCCGCGGGCCGGAGCGGCGGGCGCGGACATCGTCGACACGACCTCGCCGACGATCGCCGGGTCGAGTCGCCAGACGGCGGACACGAAGCCGTCGTCCCCGGCGGTGTCGACGACGCCGGCGACGACGGGCAGGTCGACCGGGGTGATGATGAACCGCTCGCGACCCCAGACCTGGTCGTCGTCGCCCACGATCGAGCGCTTCCGGCCGCGGAGGACGACGGACAACGACGGCACGTACCGACGGTCGAACAGCCCGGTCGGCTCGTGGACCCGGGAGACGGTGAGTCCGAGGGCATCCGCTCGGTGCGCGGACCCGGCGCGAGCGGAGGCGGCATGGTGGTCGGAGCCCAAGACGGCAGCGTGGGCGGACGCGATCGCCGCTGCCCGGTCGAGGTGCTGCGCGGTGAGGTCGTCCACGGCTCCAACCTACCCAGACGTCGACCGCGGAACCGTGGCGTGCGGGATCCGGCAAGGTCCTCGTGGATCCGGGCAAGGGCTCGAGTGCCGGGCGGGCCGAGCATCGAGTCATGACCGATGCACCCGTTTCTCCCACCACCCGTACCGCCCTCGTGACCGGAGCCTCCAGCGGCATCGGCGAGGCCATCGCCCGCGAGCTCGCCGCCGCGGGCGTGTTCGTCGCCGTGCACGGCCGCAACGCCGAGCGCACGAGCGCCGTCGCCGCGTCCATCGAGGAGCAGGGCAGCCGCGCCGTGCCGCTGGTCGCCGACCTGTCCGCCGGGTCGGCCGAGGTCCGTGCACTCGCCACCGCCGCGACCGAGCAGCTCGGGGGCCACGTCGACGTCCTCGTGAACAACGCCGGCGTCTACCCCGGTGGTCCGACGGAGTCACTGTCCGACGACACCGTCGACGCCCTGCTCGCCACGAACATCCGAGCGCCGCACGTCCTGGTCGCCGCCCTCGCCCCGTCGATGGTCGAGCACGGAGGCGGACACATCGTGAACATCGGCTCGTGGATGGCCCGCGTCGGGGTGCCCTTCATGGCGCTCTACCCGGCGACGAAGGCCGCGGTCGAGCAGCTCACCCGTGCCTGGGCCGCGGAGTACGGACACCGCGGCATCCGGGTGGTCACCGTGGCTCCGGGGGCGACGGCGACGCCGGGCAACGCGGACTCGGCCGACGTCCTCGCCGCGATGACGGAGGGCACACCGGCGGGAAGCCCCGTGCAGCCCGAGGACATCGCGCGCGCCGTGCGCTGGGTGGTGTCGGACGACGCGGCCTTCGTCACCGGAGGCACCATCGACGTCGACGGCGGGATCGCGTCCACACGGATGCGCTGACGTCGTCCAGCCGCTCAGGCCAGACCGGCAGGATGGGTGCATGCGGTTCGACGAGGTCCTCGCCCGATCAGACGGCCCTGCGGTCGCCGCGGACATCGCCGAACTCCGGACGCCCGGGCGGTACGTCCTCGAGGGCGTCCACCAGGATGCGGACCATCGGCACTGGCAGTTCCGCCTCGACGTGGACGAGTCCCAGGAGCGGTGGACGCTCGATCGTTCCGATGGCCCGACGATGTGGTTCCGAGACGGCGTCCTCCACGACACGGACGGCGACTCGGAGGACACCTTCGCGCACAGCACGGTCGCGGGTGCCGTGGTCCGCATGGCCCTCCCCGACCAGCTGCTCTGGTGGGGTCGCGGTCCCGAAAGCTTCTCCCCCGTCCTCGTCCAGCACATCGGCGAGCGCTCCGTCCTCGTCACGTTCGAGCACCGAGCCGACCCGGCGTTCCGGACGACGCTCGTCGTCGACGAGCACGACGGCATCGCGCGGCGGCGGTTCGAGCTCGGCGAACTCACCCACGTGTTCAGCGCGCGGCGAGCCGATCCGGACGAGGTCCTGACGCCGGCGCGGTTCGAGCCGTTGACCGACTGGATCCGCCCGGCGTACTGAGCGGTTGACCGTTCCGGTTCACGATCACCGGGGATCGTGAACCGGAACGGTCACACGCGAGAACGCGATCCGGTCCCCGCTGTCAGCGCGTTCACGGCCGCTACCGCATCCCGGACGACCGAGGCGTTCCGGATCGGCTGCAGCGTCACCTCGTGCTCGCCGCGCTCCCACCGCAGAGCCCCGACACCCGGGATGACGAGTCCGAACAAGCCGGTTCCCGACTCGTGATTCCACCCTTTGACGGACCGCCACGTCGGCGCGGCCCACGCCGTGCGGAACCACTCGACGTCGCTCGGGCAGGGCCCGGAGCGGTCCTCGTACTGCGCGATCGAGATGGTGACCGGCTCCCCCGCACCCACGGAACCGACCGGGCCGAGGTCGAGCCAGCCGAGCAGGTGCGCGGCGAGCGAGCCGACGTCGACGATGCCGAGCGCGTCCGTCCCGTCGCCCCGGGGCGCTCGGACCACGCAGCGCCGTCCCTGCACCCAGCACACCCACCGCGACGTGGAACCGTCGACAGCCGGATCGGACGCCTCGACCACGAGCATCGCGTCGTGGTCGAGCACCGGACCGAGCACCTCGTCACCCTTCTCGGTCACGCCACCGAACCGACCGACGAAGCCGAGCTCGCGGGCGGAGACGCCGGCGTCCGAGCGACGTGCCGATCCGCGCACCATGCCGCGGTCACGGAACCGCGCGAGGTGGTCCAGCACGTCAGGGTGGGCGGTCCACTGCAGCGACGGCCTGGAACGATCGACGCCGACGACACCGGGGATCGCGACCACCGGTCGATCGACCGCCTGGTGCCACCGGGAGTCCAGGAGCCCGTCGACGATCTGCGACGTGGCCGGCCAGTCGTGCACCGAGCACTCGAGGCTGATGCGGACCCACACACCCCGGTCGGTCACGAGTCGCTCGTCCCGGAGCACCACGTCGTCGACCGACGGCAGCGCAACGAGCAGCCGGTCGGTGCTCGCCTCGAGGAAGATCGCGTCGGCCGCCACACGTCGCAGGTCGTCGGCGAGGGGCTCGCCGGACGCGCGGAACGCGATCGAGACTGCGCCGTCGGCACGATCGAGCACGACACCTGCAACGACCGATCGAGTCGTCCATCCCTCGGGGACCTCGAGGACGAGTCCACCGACGATCACGAGCGATCCCCATCGCACGTCCGGCCACGGATCCCACGGCACGTGCCGGGTCATCGCCTCACCGTTCCTCGCCGCCGGTACCAGGCCGGGGTCGCCCACCGGGCACCGCCGAACAGCAACCACATCCCGAGCACGCCGCACAGCACGAACGCGACCATGAGCACGAGGGCGAGCACCACGGGTCCGTTGAAGAAGAACGCGGCGACGCCCTCACAGACGAGCGCCGAACCGAGCCAGAACAACCCGAAGGGCATCGCCGGCGTACTTCGTCGAATCCACGACCGCCAGAGTCCTGCGTACGCGAGTCCCCCCGGAACGACGCACACCGCGCCGATCACGATCAGCCAGATCGCTGCCCCCACGTCGAGTCCCCCAAGTTTTGCTTCGGTACCACCCCCATCGTAGGGTCGAGCGGTACGGCATTCGAACCGGGGGACGACATGACGAGCTGGCAGATCGAGCCGGGGCAGGCGCGCGCGATCATCACGCAGGCCGAGACCGACGCAGCGGGCATCGAGACGGCGACACGGACGCTGGAGTCCGCGATCGCCCAGGCGATGGCTGCGGTCCGCGGCGGGACGCAGAGCGCCGCCGCGTTGGCGGATCTGGCGATCGACCCGATCGGCGTCGACGTCCTCGCGGCGAAACAGCAGATCAGCACGGCCATCGCGGCCACGCGCTCGGCCATCACGGCCTACGAGCACGGCGACGAGGAGATGGCGACGGACGCGAACCGACACGTCGCCGACGTGGAGTGGGGCGGCGACGAATGACGGCCATCGGCACCCCCGCGGAACTCCCCGACGCCACGGCGGTGAGCGAGGCCTCGGCGGCGTTCACGGCGATCGCCACCCAGACGACCGAAGCGACCGACGCCGTCGCGACCGGATGGGCGGGCCTGTCCGCTCCCGGTGTCTACCAGGCACCCGAGGCGCACCGGGTACACGTCGCGATGGACGCCCCGAAGGCAGTCGCGGACATCGTTGCGGGCGACGTGCAGCAGGTCCAGCGGGTGCTCGACGCGTACGCGACCGTCCTGGCCGACCTCGCGACGCGTCGGACGACCCTCCTGTCGGACATCGGTTCGCACGAGACCGCGGTGCGCGACGCGGCGGACGCCCCTGCCGGTTCGGATCCGGACGGCACGACGGCCGATGCGCTCGCGACCGCCGCCACCGACCTCGCCGGACGCGTCCGCACGTTCAACGCCGACGTCGAGGCCGCGGACGCCGACTGTGCCAGCGGACTCCGCTCGCTCGCGAAGTACGCCGGTGTGACGCAGATCCGGAACGTCGTCGATGCCGCTGCCGGTAACGTCTCGGGCACCGCGATCGGTCTCGCCGAAGAAGCCACGAACCGCGTCCGCCGACTCGAGATCGCCGTCGAGACGCGGTCGATCGAGACGATCAAGGTGCAGCCGGTCCTCGAGTGGAAGGGTGCATCCTTCGCCACCCGTCCGGGCAGCCCCCTGCTGATCCCGGAGCACACGGCGCAGTCGTACATCACGCAGCCCGAACCCGACGTGACGACGAAGAACCGCTTCTCGATGGTCTGGGACGACGGCGCGACGAAGTCGGCCCTGCCGAAGGTCGCGGAGGTCGGCGGGCGTGCCCTCGGTGTCGCCGGGACGGTCCTGACCATCGGTTCGGCGTACGCCGACCAGTACCAGGAGGACTCGCAGACCCACCCGGAGTGGTCCGAGGGTGAGAAGCAGGCGAGCGCGACGGAGAACGCCGTGTTCGTCGGCGGCGGCTCGGCGGCGGGCGCGTGGGGCGGGGCGATCGTCGGCGCGGAGATCGGCGCCACGATCGGCAGTGTGTTCCCCGGCCCGGGTACGGCGATCGGCGGCATCGTGGGCGGCATCGTCGGCGGTATCGTCGGCAGCGGGGTCGGCGAGGAGATCGGCGAAGCAGCCAAGGGACTATGGGACAAGATCACGGGATGACCGGCGCAGACCACGACGAGCACACGACGACCGCTGGGTGGCGCACGCGTGCGACCGCGGCTGGCGCCCTCCACGTCCCGTCGCAGTGGATCGACGACGACCGCACGGGAGCCGTCGCGGTCGTCCGACCAGAGACACCCGTCAACCCGAACGGCACCTTCCGCGAGAACGCGGTGCTCTCGGTCGTCGAGTCGGCCGGGGACATCGTCGCCGACTCGTCGAACGCGATCGCCGAGGCCCGAGCGATGGTGCCGTGGTCGCACGTCGTGTCGGTGACCCCGTGGCCGCAGGGGCCGTTCGACCGCCGGATGCAGTTCCTCTACGAGTACGACGGGGTGATGGTCGCCGTCACGAAGTTCACCGGCACCACGGGTGGCAAGCGCCTCGATCTGACGTGCAGTGCCGGCCTCGACGCCTACCCGGCACTGGTGACGACGTTCGACTCGATCGCCGCGCTCAGCACCCTGGAGCTCCTCTCGTGAACGACCTCCTCGACCCGTTCGCGACCGAGTACTCCGGCCAGCCGCTCGAACGCCTCGACCAGACTCCGGGCAGACCGCTCCCCGAGCCGGCGTACACGCTGCCGTCCGGCGCACTGCAAGCGCTCTTCGACCTGCGCGGCCGGGGCCTCGTCTCCGCCGCGAAGCGCAACACCCCGGCGGCCACCGCACTGCGCGAGGCGGGCCTGCTCGGTCGGTTCGGCGGTGCGAGCGAGACCGCGACGACCATCGCCGGCATCGTCGAGCGCGCAGGCCGCACGCTCGCGGCCGAACGCGTCACCCGCTCCGGGACCACGACGTGGTCGTGCTGGGCCAGCGGCACCGACGCCGTCGTCCGGACGGTGCACGGCGACACCGAGACGATCGACCTCCTGCCGTTCACCTCGGCCGTGGGTCGCCTGATCGCCTGGTCGGGCATCGAGCCGTTCTGGCCCGTCGCCGACCCGGGCGACGACGAGTCGCGGGTGATCCCGGACGACGTCGTGGACGCGATGGTCTCCGGCCACCAGGTGGATCTCCCCGCGGGAGCCGGCCCGGTCCTCGCCCATCGTTGGCAGCAGCCCTGGTCGACGGTCTCGATCGCGGTGCCGGGGTCCGACGACGGGCTCCCCCTCGTGTTCATGGGCGCGGCATCACACCTGCGCATCCGTGTGGAGGGTGGTTCACGACTGCAGCTGGTGCCGTCCTACTGGGTGTTCGAGGCGCTCCCGCAGCTGCTCGAACGAAGCTGGAGCACGACGTGATCTGGATCATCGGCGCCGTCCTGATGCTCGTCGGCCTGCTTGGCTACACCGGCCTCTGGCGCTCCTGGGCGAAGGGCGGCCTGTCGTACTGGGTCCTCGGCCTGTTCTGGTTCGGCCTCGGCATCGTGCTCGTGAGCGTCGTCCTCGCTCTGCCGGACCGCCCGGGCTGGCTCTTCTGGATCCCCGCGGTCATCGCCCTGCTCGGCGCCGCCTCGACCTGGTACCTGCCGCCGGCGCTCACCCCGCGCTGGTTCCGCGCACTGCGCAGCACCTGGCGCTGAGGAACGCGGCCCGCGGACGCGGAACGACTTCTCCGACGTCGTACGACGTCGGAGAAGTCGTTCCGCATCGGCCCCACCCGCACGCGCACCACGCACCACCCACCGGACTGGAGGCGCGGCACCTGCCCGCACCGCGCCTCCAGTCCCAGGACGGGCCCCGTCTGCCATCCGACGCCCGCCCTGGTCAGCGCCCCGCGTCCGCCCCCTCCAGCCGGATGCCCGGCGCGCGCCGGACCCGGAACACCCGCGCCGTCGGGGTCGCCCCACCGTGGTCGACGTGCAGCACCCCCGCCGCCGCGTCCCACGAGACCGCCCACGCGCCGAGCTCCGTCGGGAACAGGGGCTCGACCGTGACCGCGTGCCCCGCCCACCCCGGCAGCGGCAACGACACCGCTGACGGAGCCCCCGGCAAGGCCCACACCGACAGGTACAGGTCGCCCGACGCAGCGCGCAGCCCGAGCGCGATCCAGGTGTCCTCCCACCCGGGCAGCCCGAGCGGCCACACCGGCAGCGCGGCGTCGATGATCTCCAGCACCTGACGGTGCGCGGCGATCGCGGACCCGACGACCTCTCGCTGCGCACCGGACATCGAACTGAGGTACCCCGACAGGTACATCCGCCCGAGCACCCCGTTCACCAGCGACAGCGTGAAGAGGTCGTCCGACATCGAGGGCGCCGGGTACGCCCAGTTGCCCGCCTGCTCCGGCAGCATCGCAGCGGGTGCAGCGGCAGCGATCGACGCGTACAGCACCGGGTCCTGCTGGTCCGAGGTCGACTGCAGGTGCAACCGGGAGAGCATCGCGGCGTCGGCCCGCATCGCCCCCGAGGCGCAGTTCTCGATGAGCAGCGCCGGGTACCGGGCCTGCACGTCGTCGAGCCAGTCGAGCAGGGCACGCGAGTGTTCGAGCGACCCCGAGAAGGGCCCGGTCATCGTGTTGTAGTCCATCTTGAAGAACGTCACGCCGAGGGAACCGACGAGCCGGTCGACCACGGCGTCGAGGTGTGCCCGGGCCTCCGGCGAGCGCAGGTCGAGCAGGTGCCGTCCGTGCTCGGCGACGCGCACTCCGCGGTGGTGCACGAACGCGGAGTACGGCAACGACGACGCGAGCGGCGAGTGGATCCCGATGACCTCGGGCTCGAGCCACAGCCCCGCCTGCATGCCACGCGACCGGATGTGACCGATGACGGCCTCGAGCCCGGTCGGGAACCGCGACGCGGCCGGCTCCCACGCTCCGACGGTGTCCCACCAGTGCCCCTCGGCGTACCAGCCGGCGTCGATGCAGAACAGGTCCGCCCCGGCGTCGGCGGCCGCGTCGATGAGCGGCAGGAGCTTCTCGGTCGTCGGGTCGCCCATGAGCGTGTTCATGTAGTCGTTGAACACCAGCGGCATCGAGGCATCGACGGGCCGAAGCGACCGCCGTACCCGACGCTGCGCGGTCAGCACCTCGAACGCCCCACCCACCGACGACGCGATCCCCACGGACACCGGCACCGACACGAACGGCCGGTCCGGCGCGACGACGGTCGTCCACTGGTGCTCCTGGTCGGTCGGCCCGCTCAGCAGCAGGTACGCGTGCTGGCGGGTCTCCCCCAGCTCGTACAGCCACGGCCCGTTGTGCTCGACCTGCCAGACGAGCGAGTACGGAGCGGACGATGCGTCCAGCACCCCGATCGGCAGCGCCTCGCCGGTCGACCACGAGCCGCGGTTCTGCACGACGGCACGGCTGCGGGGCGGGTGGTGCTGCGCCTCGCGGTCGATGCGCGCGAGCCCGATCGAGCGCAGCGGATCGGTGTGCCACCGGTTCTCCGCCGCCCAGTCGTTGTCGGCGTGCAGCAGCGACAGCTCGTCGACGGTCACGCCCGAGTCGGTCAGGAACGCCCCGGTCGCGAATGACGACACGAAGTCGACGACGTGCTCACCGCGCTCCGCGCGCACCTCGGTCCACGTCTGGAACGCCGGCACACCGGCTTCCGCCCGGAACACGGACTCGGCCTGGAGGCCCGTGACCGCGTCCTCCTGCAGGATCCGGAACCACAGGTCGGTCCCGTCTTCCTGCACGTGGTGCGACACGGGGCGCAGTCGCGCCCCGATCGTGGAGTCGACGTGCCGGAACCCGCCGGGGAACCGACCGTGCCCGACGGTCGTCAGCTCGACGAGCGGCTGCGGATCGGCGGGTCCGTCGGCGAGCGCCCCACCGGTCGGCGCGAAGGACACGAGCGCCGCGGGCTGGTCGTCACCGACCCGGAACCGTGCCGAGAACCCGGGCGTGGTCCAGTCGACGAAGGCCCCGGTCACCGTGCCCCGACCGGAGCCGGCTCGCTCGACACCCACGCACCGATCCCGTGGTCGTAGCAGGTGGTGTTGTCGATCGTCGAGCGGTCGAGCGCCGGCCCGGAGGTCACCCGGCGGTCGGTGCGCTCCGGGTCCGGGGCGGCCTCGGCGAGCAGCCGCGTGTAGTCGTGCTGCGGGTTGAGGATGACGTCGTCCGAGGGCCCGCGTTCGACGACCCGGCCGCGGTACAGCACCAGGATCTCGTCCGAGAAGTGCCGTGCGGTGGCGAGGTCGTGCGTGATGTACAGCACGGCGAGGTGGTCCTCGCGCTGCAGTCGTCCCATCAGGTTGAGGACGCTGAGCCGGATCGACACGTCGAGCATCGAGACGGGTTCGTCGGCGACGAGCACCTGCGCGCCGGGTGCGAGCGCGCGGGCGATCGCGACGCGCTGCCGCTGCCCACCGGAGAGCTCGTGCGGCCGGCGCGAGGCGAAGTCCTCGTCGAGGTTGACGCGGCCGAGCAGTTCCCGGACCTTCTGGGCGGTCTCCTCGGCGCCGCGGGCCCGGTGGTGGAGCTGCAGCGGCCGGGCGATGTGGTGCTCGATGGAGTGGAACGGGTTGAGCGACGCGAACGGGTCCTGGAACACCATCTGCACGTGCCGCCGGTACATGCTGCCGACGACGGGGGTGCCGTCCTCCAACCGGACGTCGATCGAACCGCGCGTGGTGCTCTCGAGCTTCGCGAGCATCCGGGCGATCGTGGACTTGCCCGACCCGGACTCCCCCACGAGCGCGACGGTCCGGCCGGGCAGGAGCTCGAACGACACGTCGTCGACGGCGCGGAGGGTGGTGCGGCGCAGGCCCTTGCGGGTGTGGAAGTCCTTGCCGAGGTGGCGGACGGTCACACTGGTCACGATGCGACCTCCTCATCGATGCCGGAACGGATGAACCCGCCGCGGGCCCCGGACAGGCTCGGGAACGACTGCAGGAGCCGCCGGGTGTAGGGGTGCTGCGGGTCGTGCTGGATGGCGTCGGCGGTGGCGCACTCGACGACCTCGCCGCGGAGCATGATCGCGATCCGGTCGCTGATCTCGAGCAGCAGGGGCAGGTCGTGCGTGATGAACACGACCGCGAAGCCGAGCTCGTCGCGCAGCCGGACGATCTCGCGCAGGATCTCCCGCTGCACGACGACGTCGAGCGCCGTGGTCGGTTCGTCCATGATCATGACCTGCGGTTCGAGCAGCATCGCCATCGCGATCATCACGCGCTGCCGCATGCCGCCGGACAGCTCGTGCGGGTACGCCGTGATGCGTGACGGGTCGACCCCGACCCGGCGGAGGGCGTCCTCGGCGATCGCCCGGCGTTCCTTCCGGCCCATGCCGCGGCGGTGCTCGACGAGGGCGTCGTCGAGCTGTGCCCGGATGGTGGTGACGGGGTTGAGCGCGTTCATCGCCCCCTGGAACACCATCGACAGCTTCGACCAGCGGACGGCGCGGAGCTGCTCGTCGCCGAGGCCGAGCAGGTCGACGTCGCTGCCGTCCCGGTCGTGGAAGGTGATGCTGCCGGACGCGACCTTCGCCGGCGGCTTGTGCAACCGGGTGATGGCGTAGGCGAGGGTCGTCTTGCCGCAGCCGGACTCCCCCGCGAGTCCGAGGATCTCGCCGGGCGCGAGCGTCAGCGAGACGTCCTTGACGGCGTGCACCGGGTTCTCGGTCTCGTAGACGACGTCGAGGTGGTCGATGGTGAGGACGGCGTCCCGGGTCATCGGGCGACCCCCTTCCGGTCGGTGGTGGTCTCGGGGAGGCGAGTCGTGCCTCCAGTCCGGGCGGCGCGACGCGCACGACGTTCGCGCCGTCGCTGCGCCCGCACGTTCGCGAGTCGCGGGTTGATGACCTCGTCGATGGAGAAGTTGACGAGCGAGAGCCCCATGCCGAGCAGCGCGATGAGGAGCCCCGGCGGGACGAACCACCACCAGGCGCCCTGGGCGAGCGCGAAGCCGTTCTGCGCGTAGAAGAGCATCGTGCCGAGGGTGGACGAGTTCGAGGCACCGAGGCCGAGGAAGGACAGGCCGGCCTCGCCGAGGATCGCGGCGATGACGGCGAACACGAACTGCGACGCGAGCACCGGCAGCAGGTTCGGCAGGATCTCGACCGCGATGACCCGCCAGGGCCGTTCGCCGGCGACCCGGGCTGCGGAGACGTAGTCGCGGTTGCGGATCGACATCGTCTGCGCACGGAGGACCCGGGCGGACCCGGCCCACGACGTGATCGCGAGGACGATGGCGATGGTCCAGAGCCCGCGTGCCTCCTGCGGGACGAGACCGGAGATGACGATGACGAGCGGCAGGCCCGGGATCACCAGGAAGACGTTCGAGAAGAGCGAGAACGCCTCGTCCATGATCCCGCCGAGGTACGCGCCGAGGATGCCGAAGAACGCGGACAGCACCGTGGCGAGGACGCCGACGATCAGGCCGATCTGCAGGCTGCCGCGGGTGGCGTAGGCGAGCTGGGCGAGGACGTCCTGCCCGGTCTGCGTGGTGCCGAGCAGGTTGTCGGCGCTCGGCGGCTGCATCCCCGAGTCACGGATGGTGGTCGGGTCGCCGACCAGGAACGGGCCGAGCAGCCCGAACAGGGCGACGCCGACGATGAGGACGATGCCCGTGACGAGCCACGGGGTGAGCGTGGGGAGGAACCGGCGGATGCCGCCCTTCGGCCGCGGCGCACGGGCGGTCGCGATGCCCCGGGTCGTGCCGGCGTCCGCTTCCTCGGCGAGCGCACCGATGGTGGGTTCGGTCTCCTGTTGGATGTTGGTCATGGTCGTGTCCTCCTAGCTCCGGGCCCGGGTGCGCGGGTCGATGAGCCCGTAGAGCAGGTCGACGACGAGGTTCGCGCCGAGGACCGCCAGGGTGATGAACAGGAAGATGCCCTGCATGAGCGCGTAGTCGTTGTTCGTCACCGCGGACAGGAGCTTCGAGCCGATGCCCGGGTACGAGAACACCTGCTCGGTGACGACGGACCCGGACACGATGAACCCGAGGGAGATCGCGAACCCGGCGACCGACGGCAGGACGGCGTTGCGGGCGGCGTAGTTGCGGAGGACCTTGCCGTGCGGCAGGCCCTTCGCCATCGCCGTGGTGATGTAGTCCTCCGACAGGGTGGACACCATCATGTTCCGCATGCCGAGCAGCCACCCGCCGAGCGAGGCGAGCACGATCGTCGCGGCGGGGAGCACCCCGTACTTGAGCGCCGACATGAGGAACTCGCCGTTGAACCCCGGTGTGAGGGTGACGTCGTAGCCGCCCTGCGCCGGGAACAGGTGGATCCCGGTGGCGAAGAAGTACACGAGGATGAGCGCGAGCCAGAAGTACGGCACCGCGGCGAGCAGCGTGGTGGCCGGCACGAACGAGTCGAGCCAGGTACCCGGCCGCCAGCCGACGAAGGCGCCGAGGGCGACCCCGATGACGGCGGCGAGCACGGTGGCGATGCCGACGAGGGCGATCGTCCACGGCAGGGAGCTCCCGATGACCTCGGTCACGGGTGCCGGGAAGTAGCTCACCGACACCCCGAGGTCACCGCGGAACACGTTGCCCAGGTACTGGCCGTACTGGGCGAGGATCGGTTCCGAGGTGTTGCCACCGAGGAGCAGCTCGTACGCCTGCCGGGTCGCCGGGGTCACCTGTCCGCCGCGCTGCTGGAGCTTGGCGAGCAGGATGTCCACCGGGTTCCCGGGCAGGAGCCTGGGGATGATGAAGTTCAGCGTCAACGCCGCCCAGAGGGCCACGATGTAGAAGCCGATCTTTCGCAGGAAGTAGTGCATACGAGCGCTCCTCGGTCGCAGTCCGCCGTCAGCCCTTGGTGGGCTTGAGCGCCTTGAAGATCTCGGCGTTGTCCGGGCTGGCCCAGACCGCCGGGAACGCGTACAGGTCGTCCTTCGTCGGCCAGCCGGTGAACTTCGCCGCGTGGAACTCGCTCGTGGTGCCACCGGTCATGATCGGGATGTACGGCATGTCCTCGACGACGTGCTGCTGGATGACGTCGAGCTCGGGCTGGGTCGCTGCGGTGTCGTCCGGGTTGATCGTCGCGAGCTTCGTGAGCGCGGCGTCGACCTCGGGGTTGCTGTACCGGGCGATGTTCATCGGGGCGGCTTCGCCGACCTTGGCGGTGTTCGCGGTCGAGAAGTAGTTGTTGTAGAGGTAGTACGGGTTCGCGGTCGGGCCCTGGCCGAGCGAGTCGATCGCGAGCTGGTACGTGCCCTTGGTCTTCTTGTCGGTCCACTCGTTCCAGGACGACTGCTGCGCCTTGAGCTCGATGCCGGCGGCCTTGAGCTGCTGCGTCATCGTGTCGATCGCGGTGATGTAGTCCGTCCAGCCGGTGACGACCTCGACCGTCAGGGACAGCTTCTTGCCGTCCTTGGCGTAGATGCCGTCGGCGCCCTTGGTGTAGCCGGCGCCCTCGAGCGAGGCCGCGGCGGCCTTCGTGTCGGCACCGTCCGGCAGCACGGCCGGCTCGATGTCCTTCGAGATGGTGTCCTTCTGCGTCGTGGTGAGCGCGAAGGTCGGCGAGATCTCGCTGGCCGTGTTCGAGAACGCGAGCGAGTTGAGCTGCTTGCGGTTGATGGCGTCGGCGATCGCGTGGCGGACGGCCGGGTCGGTCTGCGGCCCGGTGCAGCCCATCGCGGTCGACGAGCAGGTCAGCAGCGCCATCTGGTTCTGGCCGACGGTGATGCCGTCGTAGCCCTGGTAGTGGCCGGGGATGTCGTCCATGTTCGGCACCGGTCCGGTCTGCCAGTCGATCGAGCCCTGCGACAGGGCGTCGGCGCCGGCGGTGTTGCCGGAGAGCGACAGGTAGCGGATGGTCTTCACGGCCGGGGCGCCGTCCCAGTACTTCTTGTTCGCCTCGAGGGTGAAGGCCTGCGCCTTGAAGTTCCCGAGCGTGTACGGCCCGGTGCCGACCGGCTTCCGGACGACGTCGGTCGTCGGGTCGATGTCCTTCCACAGGTGCTCGGGGACGATCCAGGTCTTGCCGAGCAGGTTCGGGCCGAGCACGAACGACGGCTTGGCGAACGTCACGACGACCTTGTCGTCGCCCTCGGCCTTCGCGGTGCCGTCGTACCCGATCGAGTTGAGGGCCTTCTGCTTCTTGAGCATGTCGAGCGTGAAGACGACGTCCTTCGAGGTGAAGGGCTGTCCGTCGCTCCAGGTGGCGCCGTCGCGGAGGGTGATCGTCAGCTGCGTGCCGTCCCCGTTCCACTCGTACGACTTGCCGAGGAGCGGCTTGGGGTCGTTGTTGTTCACGTTCGTGATGAAGAACAGCGACTCGTAGATCGTCCCGACGCCGCCGATGTTGGACGGTGACCACGGGTTGAAGTTGATCTGGTAGTCGCCGGACTGCCCGGTGTAGGCGATGAGGGTCGAGTCCGAGGCGCCGGTGCTGGCGGTGCCGCTGGAGCTGCAGCCGGTCAGCGCGAGGCCGGCGGCGAGGAGAACGGCCGCGCCGATGGCGAGCCGTGAACGGGTTGGGTTGAACATCGTTGTCCTCTCGGTCTGCGTCGTCGCAGGATCCACGTTGTGAGCGTGATTGTTACACGCCTAAACTAAGTCGGTCAAGGGGTCGCGTCACGACCCCGCGGACAGACCCCGACGATGAGGAGACGCGATGGAGCGGACCACCCTGGACGGCACGTGGACGGTCGAGGCGGTGACCGGACCCGAGGAGTCCGAGCGGCACCGCGACCCGGTCGAGGCGGTGGTCCCCGGTTGCGTGCACACCGACCTGCTCCGGGCCGGGCGGATCCCCGACCCGTTCGACGGCGACCACGAGGCCGCGACGCAGTGGATCGGCGACACCGTCTGGCGCTACCGCCGCACCTTCGAGTGGACCGCCCCCGACGAGACGCGCCACGACCTCGTCGCCGACGGACTCGACACCCTGGCCACCATCGAGGTGAACGGCATCGTCGTCGCGACGACCGCGAACCAGCACCGCTCGTACCGCTTCCCCGTCGGGCACCTGCTCCGGCCCGGCACGAACGAGGTCGTCGTCACCTTCGACGCCCCGGTCCCCGCCGCCGAACGCCTGTCCGCGCTGCACGGCGGCGAGCTCCCCCACGTCAACCACCACCCGTACAACGCGCTCCGCAAGAACGCGTCGAACTTCGGCTGGGACTGGGGCATCGACGTCGCCACGAGCGGCATCTGGAGGTCGATCGGCATCGAGTCGTGGAGCGGCGTCCGCATCGCGGCCGTCCGCCCCCTCGTCGACGTGGACGGCACGACCGGCGTCCTCACGGCGCACGTCGACGTCGAGCACGCCGGTTCCACCGGCGCCTTCGCGCAGGCCATCGGCAGCGCGCCCGTCACGTCCACGGGTGGTGACGGCACGGTCGGACTGGAGGCGCGGATCACCGTGGCCCCGCACCGCGCGTCCGCAGCGTCGGCCGGTTCCGGCACCGTGCCTCCAGGCCGGACCGCGTCACGACCGGTGGTCGACGGCTCGGCGACCGTGCGCCTGGAGGTGCCCGACGTCGCGGTCTGGTGGCCGCGCGGCGAAGGCGACCAGCCGCTGTACGACGTCTGCGTCGCGGTCGGCGACGACGTCTGGACCGGCCGCGTCGGGTTCCGCACCGTGACCCTGGACACCGCGGCCGACGCCGGCGGCGCCCCCTTCCTGCTCCGGGTGAACGACCGCCCGGTGATCGTCCGCGGGGCGAACTGGATCCCGGACCACGCGTTCCTGACCGAGATGACGCCGGCTCGGTACGCGGCGCGGATCGACGACGCCGTCGAGGCGAACGTGAACCTGCTCCGGATCTGGGGCGGCGGGATCTACGAGTCCGAGGACCTGTACGACCGGTGCGACGAGCTCGGGATCCTGGTGTGGCAGGACTTCCTGTTCGCCTGCGCCGCCTACGCCGAGGAGCCCTGGCTCGCCGACGAGGTCGAACCCGAGGTGCGCGAGGCCGTCACCCGCCTCAGCCCGCACCCGTCGCTCGTGGTGTGGAACGGGAACAACGAGAACCTCGTGGCGTACGCCGAGTGGGGTTGGCGACCGTCGCTCGTCGGCCGGACCTGGGGGAACGGGTACTACCGGTCGCTGCTGCCGTCCATCGTCGCGGAGCTCGACCCGACCCGGCCGTACACGCCCGGGAGCCCGTTCTCGTTCGACGAGTACCTCACGCCGAACGACGAGCGCAACGGCAGCGTGCACATCTGGGACGTCTGGAACCGGCTCGACTACCGTGCCTACGCCGACTGGAACCCGCGGTTCGTGGCGGAGTTCGGGTTCCAAGGGCCGCCGGCGTGGTCGACGCTGACCGCCGTGGTGCACGACGAGCCGCTCGACCCGGACGGTCACGAGATGCTCGTGCACCAGAAGGCCGACCAGGGCAACCGGAAGCTCGCCGACGGGATGCGCGGGCACCTGCCGATGCCCGCTCCGGACTCGGCGTGGCGCATCGAGGACTGGCACTTCGCCGCGCAGCTCAACCAGGCGCACGCGATCCGCTTCGGGATGGAGTGGTTCCGCTCCCGGACACCGGACAACACCGGGATGATCGTGTGGCAGCTCAACGACGACTGGCCCGTGGTGTCCTGGGCGCTCGTCGACCACGCGGGCATCCGGAAGCCGGTCTGGTACGCGGTGCGGCACGCCTACCAGCCGCTGCTGCTGACGGTGCAGCCGGGTTCCACCGGCGCGTCGTCGCTCGACGTCGTCCTGGTGAACGCCTCGGGTGCGCCGGTGTCCGACGAGGTCACGGTGGCCAGGGTCGCGTTCGACGGCACCGTCCTCGAGTCGTCGTCGTTCCCGCTCGCCGCCGGTCCCGCGTCCTCCGATCGTGCGACGCTGCCGGACGCGCTCGCGGTCCCCAGCGATGCCGCGTCCGAGGTGCTCGTCGTCACGGGTGCCGGCACCCGCACGGTGTTCGACCTCGCCGAGGTCGTCGACCAGGTGTTCGCGCTGTCCCCGCTCGTGGCGTCGGTGGAGTCCACCGCGGACGGCGCACGCGTGACCGTCACGGCGACGTCCTACGCCCGCGACGTGTCGCTCTTCCCGGACCGGGTCGACGCCCGGGCGCGGGTGGACGAGGGGCTCGTGTCGTTGCTCGCCGGGGAGTCGGTGGTGTTCACGGTGACGGGCGCTCCCGGCATCGACAGCGCGGCGCTCACGGGCCCGCTCGTGCTCCGGCACGCGGGCCAGCTGCGCGCCTGAGCGCCGGCCGCCGGGCGCGCGACCGGATCAGGGTCGCGCGCCCGGCCCGCCTGCTCAGTCGATCGCCTGCGCCTCGAGCACGAGGGCCGTGCCGGGTGCGAGGGCGAGCATCCGCACGCCGATGTCCTCGAGCACGGCGCCGGAGAGCTCGAGGCTCCCCCGCTCGAGCCACGGCGTCCGGGTCACGTCGACACCCTTCGGCACCCGCAGCCCGGTGACCGGCGCGATCCGGTAGCGCCGCGCCCGGTCGAGCCCTCGGAGCCGGAGCGGCACGGCGAGCGACCGCGGACCGGTGACGACCCGGGCGACCCGCACGAGCGCACGGTCCCGGTCCGCTCCGACGACCAGGGTGGCGTCGAGCCCGGGGTCCCCGAGGTCCAGGTGGTGCACCCGTCCGGAGTGCAGCAGCCCGCGCTCCCGCTTGTACAGCGCGGTCCACTCCCGCAGCCGGTCGAGCTCCGCGGGGCTGCACCGCGTGACGTCGGTCTCGATCCCGGCGCTGCCGAACAGCGACACCGCCATCCGGAAGTCCAGGTCCAGGTGCCGCCCGGTCGTGTGCGAGACCTCCGGCCCGACGTGCGAGCCGATGAGCTCGAGCGGCAGCAGGAGCTCCGTCCACCGCTGGATCGGCAGGCGCTCCATCGCGTCGTTCGAGTCCGATGCCCACACCCGGTCAGCGCGGTCGAGCACGCCGAGGTCGACCCGGGCACCACCGGACGCACACGCCTCGATCTCGAGCCACGGGTGCCGCCGGCGCAGCTCGTCCATCACGGCGTACACGCCCCGGGTGTGGGCGTCGAGGCCGACCCGTCCCGCGTGCACGGTCTGCACGACGTCACGGTTCTGGTCCCACTTCACGAAGTCGACGTGGTGCTCCCCGATCACCGCCGACATCCGGTCGAGCACGTGCTCGCGGACGTCCGCGCGGGCGAAGTCGAGCACGTACTGGTGCCGCCACGTCCGGGTCCGGTCGGGTGCCTGCAGGAACCAGTCCGGGTGCGCCAGTGCGAGGGCGGACACCGGGCTGACCATCTCCGGCTCGAACCACAGCCCGAACTCCATGCCGTGGGACCGCACGCCGGCGACGAGCGGGCCGAGGCCGTCCGGCCAGACCTCGGCGTCGACGGTCCAGTCGCCGAGTGCGGTGGTGTCCGAGCGGCGACCGGTGAACCAGCCGTCGTCGAGGACGAACCGTTCGACCCCGACGTCGGCGGCGACGCGCGCCAGGGCGAGGAGCGGTTCGAGCTCCTGCCGGAAGTAGACGGCCTCCCAGGTGTTGAGCACGACCGGACGCGGGGTCCGCGGGTGCCCGGGCCGGGCGCGGAGGGACTCGTGCGACCGTGCGGCCAGCCCGTCGAGCCCGGCGTCGCTCCACACGAACACGGTGTCCGGCGCGGTGAACGTCGCTCCGGGCGCGAGCGCGATCTCGCCCGCGCGCAGGAGTTCCCCGGCACCGAGCACCGGCCGGGCCTCGGCGAGCCGGTCGTACCGGTGCACACTGTCCGCGCTCCACGCCGGGTGCACCGCCCACAGCTCGCCCGTGGTGTCGTCGAACCCGGCGGTGCCGAGCACCGTGAGCGTCGGGGCGTCGTGCCCGGTCCGGCCGCGGCGGCTCTCCCGCACGTGCACGCCGTCCGTCATCGCCCGACGCTGCGGGGTGCGCTCGCGCGTCCACCGTCCGGCCAGGTCGAGGACCTCCGCCGCGCGCTCCCCCACCGGGAGCACCGCCTCGAGCGCCTGCACCTCGACGGTCCCCGTCCCGGTGTTCGTCAGCGCGTGCCGGACGCGCAGGACGCCGGCGCCGTCGAGCACGAACGCGCTGCGCAGCGACACGTCGTCCGACACCGCGTCGACGGTCAGGACCCGGTCGTCGGCGGTCACGACGACGTCCCGCCACACCGGCACCAGCGGACGCCCGTCGACCTGTCCGGCGAGGGCCGGTCGTCCCTCCCACCCGTCGTGCTCGGTCGGCAGCACGGTCAGCGGCCACGCGGCGTCGAACGCACTCGGCGAGACGGCCCGCGCGAGCGCCAGGACGAGGTCGTCGGCGTCCTCGGGCACGACGTCACCGACGTCGCGACCCCAGTGCAGCACCTCGGGCAGACCGTCCACGCGAGCCGCGACCACGAGGCTCGTCCCCGCCGCGCGCAGCACGTGCACCCGCACGGCCGACGCAGGCACCGCGGTCGTCACCTCGTCGCCGTCCAGCACGGTCATGCCGTCGCCGCCTCGAGCAGGACGCGGACGCCGCCAGCGGGCACGACGGTCTCCGGTCCGTGCCCGGAGCCGTCGAGCAGGTCGGTCCCGGCGGCCGACAGGGTGACGTCGTCGGGGCGGTGGTTCAGGAGGAACAGGATCCCGGTGCCGTCCTGCCGGACGCGACGCACTGCCTCCAGGCCTGGAGGCGCGGTGACGGTCCGCGCGATCGCTCGCTCCTCGACGATCCGGTCCACGATCCGCTGCACGCCGTCCGCGTCGAGCATCGCCGAGACGTACCACGCGCCGCCGCCGGCGGCGCGGCGCGTGACCGCCGGCCGTCCCGCGAGCGGGCCGTCGACGTGGCGGAGGACGACCTCGGCGTCCTCGACGACGAGGTCCTCGGCCCAGTCGGTGACGACGGTGCCGTCGTCGAGCAGGACCCGGTCGTCGCGCTGCAGCGGGGTGAACTCCTCGGCCCGGACGCCGAGCACGTCGCGGAAGGCCCCCGGGTAGCCGCCGGTGCGGACGCGGGCGGTCTCGTCGACGATGCCGGAGGCGTAGGTGACCAGGAGCGTCGCGCCCTGGTCGGCCACGGCGCTGATGCGGGCGGCGGCCTCGTCGTCGACGACGAAGAGCGTCGGGAGGACGACCACGTCGTACCCGGACAGGTCGGCGTCGATCGGCACCACGTCGGTGAGCACCTGGCGTCGCCAGAACGCGGTGTGCCAGGCACGGAGTTCGTGGCCGTAGCGGAGCCCCCGGTGCGGCTTCAGCCCGGACTGCAGGGCCCAGCCCGACGGCTCGTCCACGACGATCGCCACGCGTGCGGCCTCGACGGGGGCACCCTTGGCGGGCCCGAGCGCGCGGAGTGCACGGCCGAGGGCGCAGACCTCCCGCCAGACCCGGCTGCGCGTGCCGGCGTGCGGGAGCATCGCGGAGTGGAACTGCTCGGCGCCGGCGGTGGAGGCGCGCCACTGGAAGAAGAGCGCCCCGTCGGAACCGCGGGCGACGTGCGCGAGCGAGTTCCGCAGGATCTCACCGGGCTCCTTCGCACGGTTCCGCTGCTGCCAGCTCGGGCCGCCCGTCGAGTGCTCCATGAGCAACCACGGGGTGCGGTCCCGCGTGATCCCGCGCATCCGGTCGGCCGAGGCGGCGAGGTCCTCGGCGCGGTCCGGGTCGTCGACGAGGGTGTAGTGGTCGTTCGCCGGGATCGCGACGTGCTTCGCCCACTCGGCGTAGTCGACCACCTGCGAGCCGGCACCGACCATGAAGTTCGTGGTGACCGGCACCTCGGAGTGCTGTTCGATCACGGCGCGCTCGGCGTCGTAGTGGGCGAGCAGTGCATCGGACGAGTACCGCTCGAAGTCCAGCGCGAGGCCGGGGTTCGGGGCGCCGCCGACGCCGCGCGGGGTGGAGACCTCGTCGAAGGACGTGTAGGTGTGCCCCCAGAAGGCCGTGCCCCAGGCGGCGTTCGCGGCGTCGACGGTCCGGTACTTCGCGCCGAGCCACCGCCGGAAGTCCGCCGCCGACACCTCGCAGTGGCAGCGGCCGTTACCGCCGCCGAGTTCGTTGCTCACGTGCCAGAGCCGTACGGCCGGGTGGTGCCCGTACCGTGCGGCGATCGCGTCGACGATCCGGAGCGCGTGCTCGCGGAACACCGGGGACGCCGGGCACCAGCCGAGCCGGCCGCCCGGGCGTTCGCGGCGGTCGGTCGCGTCGACCGGAAGGACCTCCGGGTGGGCCGTCAGGAGCCAGTTCGGCGGCGCCGCGGTCGGGGTTGCGAGGTCCACCGCGATGCCGTGCTCGTGCAGCAGGTCGAGGACCTCGTCGAGCCACGCCCACGTGTACTCCCCCGGGGCGCGTTCGAGGAGCCCCCAGGAGAACACCCCGACCGTGACGAGGTTCACGCCGGCCTCGCGCATGAGCCGGACGTCCTCGTGCCAGACCTCGCGGGGCCACTGCTCGGGGCTGTAGTCACCGCCGAACGACAGGTCCTCGGTGGGCCAGGGCACGGAACGGGCAGGGGTCACGACATCTCCTTCGACGGTGGACCCGAACAGCATCCCGCCCGCCGGAGGCGTTTGTCAACTTGCGTAACTAAGTCGTCCGTCGCTTGTTTCTTGTCACTCGTCCGTCAGAACCGCAGGAGTCGCCGCACGGCGAGCACCGCTGCCGCGCGCGCCCACTCGGAGAACTCGAACGGCTGCACGACCACCGTGACCGCGGGTTCGTAGGGACGGAGCCCCTTCCGGAACGCCGCATCGACCTCGGCCCGGGCGATGTCGTACACGGGCAGGCCGTCACCGGTCAGGACGATCGACTCCGGATCCACCAGGGTGACCACGGTGGACAGGAGGATCCCGAGGGCCGTGCCGGCGTCCCGGAAGGCCTGGATTGCCGCCTCGTCCCCCGCCCGTGCGAGGTCCACGACCGCGCTGTAGTCGGTGTCGTCGTGGCCGGCGTTCCGCGCGATGATCGAGCTCGGCAGGTACCCGGACACACAGCCCTCGTGCCCGACACCGCAGTCCGGTCCCCCGCCGTACACCGGCAGGTGCCCGACCCGACCGAAGCGACCGTGGGCGCCCTCGGAGACCTCGCCGTTCGTGACGAGGCCGAAGCCCACACCGGCACCGACCGTGACGAGGGCCATCGACCCGACACCCGCGCCGGCACCGATCCAGTGTTCCTTGGCCGTCAGGGCGTCGACGTCGTTGACGGTGAACGTCGTCAGCCCGGTCCGTGCCTCGAGCATGTCCGACAGCGGAACGTCCCGCCAGCCGAGGAACTGCGAGACCTCGACCACGGTCACACCGTCACGGGTGACCACGTCGCCCGGGACCGAGACGCCGAGCGAACAGATCGCCGGCGAGGCTGCCCGCAGGCGCGCGGTGACCTCTGCCACCTGCTGCACGAGGGCCTCGGGAGCGGTGTCGCGCAGCGTCTCCTCGTGCAGGGCCAGCACGCGTCCCGCCAGGTCCGTCACCGCGGCGTACAACCGGCCCTGGGTGAGCTTCACCCCGAGGAACTCCCACACGCCCTCACTCGTCCGGAGCAGCTCCGACGGACGGCCGGTGGCTCCGCGGACGTCCGTGCCGACCTCGATGACGAAGCCGTGCTCCTGGAGCGTCCGCACCGCTCGCGTGAGACTCGCCCGCGACAACCCCAGTGCACGCGCGATCTCCGCACGGGAGAGCACACCGTGCACGAGGATCTCGCGCAGCGCCGCCCGGGTGGCGTCGGTCAACACCGGCCACGCGGCTGCACGGTCGAGCTGGTTGGTCATCGGCTGATCCTATTGCCAGTCCCCCGTGAACGCAGAAAACCCCTGACCAGTGCTGGTCAGGGGTTCCCTGGTGTATCTACGTTGAGTCCGGCGGCGTCCTACTCTCCCACAAGGTCCCCCTTGCAGTACCATCGGCGCTGAGAGGCTTAGCTTCCGGGTTCGGAATGTGACCGGGCGTTTCCCTCTCGCTATGACCACCGGAACACCTTCGACCCAATCCTGGATCAAAACCGTTCCTTCAGTTAGCTGAAGTATTCAGTTTGATTCCCGATCGTCTGTCGGGAACCACAAAGTGGACGCGAGCCCCACACCGAAGTGTGGGAAATAATTGTGTTGTCAAGTCTTCGGCTTATTAGTACCGGTCAGCTCCACGGGTCGTTAGTCCCCGCTTCCACATCCGGCCTATCAACCCAGTAGTCTGCTGGGAGCCTCTCACACTCAAGGTGCATGGAAATCTCATCTCGAAGACGGCTTCCCGCTTAGATGCTTTCAGCGGTTATCCGGTCCGAACGTAGCTAATCAGCGGTGCCCTTGGCAGAACAACTGACACACCAGAGGTTCGTCCATCCCGGTCCTCTCGTACTAGGGATAGATCTTCTCAAATTTCCAACGCGCGCAGCGGATAGGGACCGAACTGTCTCACGACGTTCTAAACCCAGCTCGCGTACCGCTTTAATGGGCGAACAGCCCAACCCTTGGGACCTACTCCAGCCCCAGGATGCGACGAGCCGACATCGAGGTGCCAAACCATGCCGTCGATATGGACTCTTGGGCAAGATCAGCCTGTTATCCCCGAGGTACCTTTTATCCGTTGAGCGACAGCGCTTCCACAAGCCACTGCCGGATCACTAGTCCCGACTTTCGTCCCTGCTCGACCTGTCAGTCTCACAGTCAAGCTCCCTTGTGCACTTACACTCGCCACCTGATTGCCAACCAGGTTGAGGGAACCTTTGGGCGCCTCCGTTACTCTTTGGGAGGCAACCGCCCCAGTTAAACTACCCATCAGGCACTGTCCATGAACCCGATCAGGGTCCTACGTTAGACATCCAAAGTGACCAGAGTGGTATTTCAACAATGACTCCACGAACACTAGCGTGCCCGCTTCACAGTCTCCCACCTATCCTACACAAGCCACTCCGAACACCAATACCAAACTGTAGTAAAGGTCACGGGGTCTTTCCGTCCTGCTGCGCGTAACGAGCATCTTTACTCGTAGTGCAATTTCGCCGAGTTCGCGGTTGAGACAGCTGGGAAGTCGTTACGCCATTCGTGCAGGTCGGAACTTACCCGACAAGGAATTTCGCTACCTTAGGATGGTTATAGTTACCACCGCCGTTTACTGGGGCTTAAATTCAGAGCTTCGCCCAAAGGCTAACCCCTCCTCTTAACCTTCCAGCACCGGGCAGGCGTCAGTCCGTATACATCGTCTTGCGACTTCGCACGGACCTGTGTTTTTAGTAAACAGTCGCTTCCCACTGGTCTCTGCGGCCTTCAACGCTCACGGAGCAAGTCCGGTCACGTGTCCGGCCCCCCTTCTCCCGAAGTTACGGGGGCATTTTGCCGAGTTCCTTAACCACGATTCTCTCGATCTCCTTGGTATTCTCTACCTGACCACCTGAGTCGGTTTCGGGTACGGGCGGCTGCAACCTCGCGTCGATGCTTTTCTCGGCAGCATAGGATCACTGATTTCCCCTTACGGGTACGCGTCGGATCTCAGGCGTACAGACGACGGATTTGCCTATCGTCAGCCCTACATCCTTACACCAGGTCCACCTTACGGATACCATCGCCTGGCTCAGCTACCTTCCTGCGTCACACCTGTTCATACGCTAACCGCACCAGCATGGGGTCGAGCGTTAGACCGCGCCGCATCACCCCGAAGCGATCCGCTGGTCACGGGTTAGGACTCTTAGCACCACTGGATTAGCTTGGGCGGTTGTTCGCCGGTACGGGAATATCAACCCGTTGTCCATCGACTACGCCTGTCGGCCTCGCCTTAGGTCCCGACTTACCCAGGGCGGATTAACCTGGCCCTGGAACCCTTGGTCTTTCGGAGGACGGGTTTCTCACCCGTCTTTCGCTACTCATGCCTGCATTCTCACTCGTGTAGCGTCCACGGCTGGATCACTCCGCCGCTTCACTCGCCACACGACGCTCTCCTACCACTCCGCACGACTGAACCACGAAGGCTTATCGAGTGTGCGAAATCTACAACTTCGGCGGTGTGCTTGAGCCCCGTTACATTGTCGGCGCGGAATCACTTGACCAGTGAGCTATTACGCACTCTTTCAAGGGTGGCTGCTTCTAAGCCAACCTCCTGGTTGTCTATGCAACTCCACATCCTTTCCCACTTAGCACACGCTTAGGGGCCTTAGTTGGTAGTCTGGGTTGTTTCCCTCTCGACGATGAAGCTTATCCCCCACCGTCTCACTGCTGCGCTCTCACTCACCGGCATTCGGAGTTTGGCTGACGTCAGTAACCTGTTGAGGCCCATCGGCCATCCAGTAGCTCTACCTCCGGCGAGAAACACGCAACGCTGCACCTAAATGCATTTCGGAGAGAACCAGCTATCACGAAGTTTGATTGGCCTTTCACCCCTATCCACAGCTCATCCCCTCCATTTTCAACTGAAGTGGGTTCGGTCCTCCACGACGTCTTACCGTCGCTTCAACCTGGCCATGGATAGATCACTTCGCTTCGGGTCTAGGACATGCGACTGAATCGCCCTATTCAGACTCGCTTTCGCTACGGCTGCCCCACACGGGTTAACCTCGCCACATATCACTAACTCGCAGGCTCATTCTTCAAAAGGCACGCCGTCACCCCTACAAGGAGGCTCCGACGGTTTGTAAGCAAACGGTTTCAGGTACTATTTCACTCCCCTCCCGGGGTACTTTTCACCTTTCCCTCACGGTACTTGTCCGCTATCGGTCATCTGGGAGTATTTAGGCTTATCAGGTGGTCCTGACAGATTCACACGGGATTTCTCGGGCCCCGTGCTACTTGGGATACACATCCGGCCATAACACCATTTCGTCTACGGGGCTGGCACCCACTACGGCCCGGCTTTCAAACCGGTTCGACTATGATGCGCTGTAACCGCCCCAGTCCGGCAGAACTGAGCGACGTGTCCCACAACCCCGACCATGCAACGCCCGCCGGCTATCACACATGATCGGTTTAGCCTCATCCGCTTTCGCTCGCCACTACTCACGGAATCACATGTTGTTTTCTCTTCCTGTGGGTACTGAGATGTTTCACTTCCCCACGTTCCCTCTACCCGCCCTATATATTCAGGCGGGAGTCACCAGGTCACAAAAGCGCCCAGCGGGGTTTCCCCATTCGGAAATCCTCGGCTCACAGCTCGATTATCAGCTCCCCGAGGCTTATCGCAGATTTCTACGTCCTTCTTCGGCTCCAGATGCCAAGGCATCCACCGTTTGCTCTTAGAAACTTGACCACAAAGATTAAAATTGCGATCGACTCGAACAACAACATCCACCCCGAAAGGCTTCGTCATCGTCACGAGCGATCTAAGATGCTCGCGTCCACTGTGTAGTTCTCAACATACGATCGGCACCACACTCCCCCAACACTCTCGTGTCAGCTTCATGTGGCCCACCGAAGAACCATACGGATCACTCCGCCGGCTCAACCCCCAGTCACGAAGACCGGGAAGCCTGGTCCCTCAGGACCCAACAACGTGCACCAGCCGACCCGCTCACCCCCAACCCGTTCCAACCCGAACCCGAAGGCCCTGGCGTACTGAGGTCGGAAGCTGCGCTCCCGACTGCACTGTCAATGTTCCACCCATGAGCTACCGGCGAGAACGTTCGTCTCGATCCGGCGCCTGGACCCACCACACCCCCAAGAGGGCACGACGAGCCAGATGCTCCTTAGAAAGGAGGTGATCCAGCCGCACCTTCCGGTACGGCTACCTTGTTACGACTTAGTCCTAATCACCGATCCCACCTTCGACGGCTCCTTCCACAAGGGTTAGGCCACCGGCTTCGGGTGTTACCGACTTTCATGACTTGACGGGCGGTGTGTACAAGGCCCGGGAACGTATTCACCGCAGCGTTGCTGATCTGCGATTACTAGCGACTCCGACTTCATGAGGTCGAGTTGCAGACCTCAATCCGAACTGAGACCGGCTTTTTGGGATTCGCTCCACCTTACGGTATCGCAGCCCTTTGTACCGGCCATTGTAGCATGCGTGAAGCCCAAGACATAAGGGGCATGATGATTTGACGTCATCCCCACCTTCCTCCGAGTTGACCCCGGCAGTCTCCTATGAGTCCCCGCCATAACGCGCTGGCAACATAGAACGAGGGTTGCGCTCGTTGCGGGACTTAACCCAACATCTCACGACACGAGCTGACGACAACCATGCACCACCTGTACACCGACCACAAGGGGGCGACCATCTCTGGCCGTTTCCGGTGTATGTCAAGCCTTGGTAAGGTTCTTCGCGTTGCATCGAATTAATCCGCATGCTCCGCCGCTTGTGCGGGCCCCCGTCAATTCCTTTGAGTTTTAGCCTTGCGGCCGTACTCCCCAGGCGGGGCGCTTAATGCGTTAGCTACGACACAGAAACCGTGGAAAGGTCCCTACATCTAGCGCCCAACGTTTACGGCATGGACTACCAGGGTATCTAATCCTGTTCGCTCCCCATGCTTTCGCTCCTCAGCGTCAGTTACGGCCCAGAGATCTGCCTTCGCCATCGGTGTTCCTCCTGATATCTGCGCATTCCACCGCTACACCAGGAATTCCAATCTCCCCTACCGCACTCTAGTCTGCCCGTACCCACTGCAAGCCCGAGGTTGAGCCTCGGGATTTCACAGCAGACGCGACAAACCGCCTACGAGCTCTTTACGCCCAATAATTCCGGACAACGCTTGCACCCTACGTATTACCGCGGCTGCTGGCACGTAGTTAGCCGGTGCTTTTTCTGCAGGTACCGTCACTTTCGCTTCTTCCCTACTAAAAGAGGTTTACAACCCGAAGGCCGTCATCCCTCACGCGGCGTTGCTGCATCAGGCTTTCGCCCATTGTGCAATATTCCCCACTGCTGCCTCCCGTAGGAGTCTGGGCCGTGTCTCAGTCCCAGTGTGGCCGGTCACCCTCTCAGGCCGGCTACCCGTCGTCGCCTTGGTGAGCCATTACCTCACCAACAAGCTGATAGGCCGCGAGTCCATCCCCAACCAAAAAATCTTTCCACCACCAGACCATGCGGCCGGCAGTCATATCCAGTATTAGACGTCGTTTCCAACGCTTATCCCAGAGTCAGGGGCAGGTTACTCACGTGTTACTCACCCGTTCGCCACTAATCCACCCAGCAAGCTGGGCATCATCGTTCGACTTGCATGTGTTAAGCACGCCGCCAGCGTTCGTCCTGAGCCAGGATCAAACTCTCCGTAAAAAAATTACAACCAACACCGAAGTGCCAGCGAGTTGATTCTGACTGTTGACTGTCTACTGACAATCTTCAATCCAAAAGGAATTGTCTCCGAACCCACCAGCAAGCTGATGAGTCACGGGGTCAATAAATTGGCATTGACAATGTGCACGCTGTTGAGTTCTCAAGGACCAGACGCACTCCCCACTCGACTCGCAGAAGCGAGCGTCGCCAGAGAGGCTTAGGTTTTCGTTGCCCGGGGAAGAACCGTGGCGGACAAGATCTCCGGGTCTGTGACCAGGTGACCGTCTCGGCCGTTCCGTTCTCCGCCTCAGCGGCAACGAGTGATTACTTTACGCAGAGGTGAACGGCAGCACCAACCCGGCCCACATCCCGGGCGTGTCGGCTGTTCGAGGCCCGGAAACACGGGGTTCGTGCGAGGTTCCGGCCAGTGTGCGACCCCGCGCGGGTGCCACCGTGCGCGGAACCTCGCACCATGCGCCCGCGCCGCAACGCGCACCGCCCCGCCCCTGGGAACGACGGGAGGCACGGTGCGAAGCCGCACCGTGCCTCCCGAACGAACGAACGAACGAACGAACGAACCGACCTACTCGGCCGCAGCCAACTGCCCGCACGCCCCGTCGATCTCCTTGCCGCGGGTGTCGCGCAGGGTCGTCGGGATGCCGGCGGCGTTGAGTCGGCGGACGAACTCGTCCTGCACGTGCACCTCGGACGACGTCCACACCGAGCCGGGCGTCGGGTTGAGCGGGATCGGGTTGACGTGCACCCACCCCTTGCCGCGCTTGTTGAGCTTCTCGGCGAGCAGGTCCGCTCGCCAGGCGTGGTCGTTCATGTCCTTGATGAGGGCGTACTCGATCGAGACACGACGGCCGGTCTTCGTGTAGTACTCGTACGCGGCGTCGATCGCCTCGTCGGCCTTCCACCGCGAGTTCACCGGGATGAGCTCGTCACGGAGCTCGTCGTCCGGCGCGTGCAGCGACAGGGCGAACGTGATCGGGATGTTCTCGTCGGCGAGCTTCCTGATCGCCGGGACCAGCCCGACCGTGGACACCGTGATGCCGCGGGCGCTCATGCCGAGGCCGTGCGGCTGCGGCGCCACCATGGTCCGGACGGCGTCCATCACCCGCTTGTAGTTCGCGAGCGGCTCCCCCATGCCCATGAAGACGATGTTCGTGACGCGCTCGGCGTCGACGCGGTCCTTCCCGCCCTTGCGCGGGTCGCCGCCGAGCTCCCCCGCGGCGATGGCGGCGTTCGCCCGGACGATCTGCTCGATGATCTCGGCCGTGGACATGTTCCGGGTGAGCCCGGCCTGCCCCGTCGCGCAGAACGGGCAGTTCATGCCGCAGCCCGCCTGCGACGAGACGCAGAGGGTGATGCGGCCGGGGTATCGCATGAGCACCGACTCGACCAGGGCGCCGTCGTGCAGCTTCCAGAGGAACTTGATCGTGTCGCCCTTGTCCGTCGCGAGCCGACGCGTCTCGGTGAGGAGCGGCGGGAGCATGCCCGCCACGAGTTCCTCGCGCTGGGCGGCCGGCAGGTCGGTCATCGTGTCCGGGTCGGACGAGTAGTGCGTGAAGTAGTGCGTCGACAGCTGCTTGGCACGGAACCCAGGCAGGCCGAGCTCCTTGACCTTCTCGACCCGTTCCTCGACCGTCATGTCGGCGAGGTGCACCGGCGGCTTCCCCTTCTTCGGGGACGCGAACTGCAGGAGCGGTCGGCCGGCAGTGTCGGTCGCCTGTGTCCAGCCCTCGGTGCGCGGACGCACCTGCGGACGAGCAGACTGCTGCTGTTCGAACGGGGTGCGCGTGTCGGAGGCCATCACTCCAGGATACGTGATCCCGTCAGGCCCCCGCCGGCAGGACCCGTGCGAAGTGGTGGGCCGCCGAGTACATCGGGACGATGTCCACCGGGTCGCCGGGGTGCGGGGCCTGCAGCACGAGGCCGTCGCCGAGGAAGATCCCCACGTGGTCCTCGTTGTCGTACACGACGAGGTCACCGGCCTTCGCCTCGGACTCCGGGATCGTCGTCGCCGCGGCGTCCTGCGTCGGGACGTAGTGCACCAGCGGGATGCCGACGGCCGCGTACGCCACCATCGTCAGGCCGGAGCAGTCGATGCCCTGGTGGCTCGCACCGCCCTCGACGTACGGGTCGCCCATGTACTGCAGCGCCGTCGACACGATCGTCGCGCGGTCCCCACCGGCGGAGAGCACCTTCGAGATGGCGTCCTCGGCCTGCTGCGTGCTGACGCCGAACTTCGTCACGATCGTCGGGTAGGACACGACCGTCGTGGTGGTCGTCATGCCGTCGGTCGACACGACCGGGACCTGCACGTCGCGGGCGACGGTGTACTCCTGCGCCTGCTGCGAGGTCGTGGTGCCGTGGTGCGCGTCGGTGGACGGCGTGGCCGCGTTCGCCGGCACGGCCAGCGTCAGGCTCGAGGTCACGGCGAGTGCCGGTGCGAGGAGGATCGCCGCACGCTTGGCGTTCGCGGCCCGGCGGATGTGCCGCGGGTCCACGGCTCGCTCGGCGCGGAGCGCGGCGGAACGGCTCAGCACGGCGGTCCCGGCCCCGGCGGTCGACGCGAGCGGGCGGTGCTGTGACAGCGACACCGCGCTCGTCCGGCGAGACGGCTCCACGAACGTCGACCGGGCCACTGCCGGGCCGAACGCGGAACGGCGACCACGAGGACGACGCAGCGCACCGGGATCGGCGACGGACGGGCGATCAGCGGCAGCGCTGACTGCAGCGTCGGGTGCTGCGGGGAGTGCGTGGCGTCCCATGGTTCCTTCCGGGTCTTCACGAGCCGGCCCGAGCAGGGAACGAGGCGACTCGGTTGGATAACGTATTGGTCACGAACCTGAACCCGGCTGGGCAGTCCCGGCGCGTTCCTGCGGGTCGTCACAGCCTGGGCCGTTCCTCGCAGCCTGCTCAGATGCGGCGTCGAGGCACGTCAGCCACCTCGCGCACCGCGCCGGACCGGCCGTCAGGCGGGCGTTGGTCGCATGACGGCGGCGATCCTCGCCTCCCGGCCCGTCGCCAGCTCGTCGAGGCGAGCCGCCGTCGTCCGCACCGACCCGTCGACCGGGCTGTCCCCCGAGATGTCCCCCGCCAGCGGCGCTCCGGCACGGACGGCGAGCGGGAGCACGCCCGCCCAGACCGCGTGGTCCTCGCTGTCGTCGACGGCCTCGCCGACGCCGGCCGCCCGGATCTTCACGCTCGCGCGGTCGAGCGGGAGCTGCAGGACCTGGGTGGCGCGGACCTCCTTGGCGGTCATCTCGCGCACCTCGTCGCGGCGGCCGGGCATGAGGTGGTCGGCGACCTGCCGGAGCGCCTCGGCTCGGAGGTCGTCCGGAACGACCGCGGCGTTGCCGACGATCATCGCGCTGCGGTAGTTCGCCGAGCTGTCGAAGGTCGACCGGGCGAAGACGAGCCCGTCGACGTGGGTGACCGTCGCGGCGACGGGGACGCCCGCGGCGCCGGCGTCGAGGAAGAGGCCGCCGCCGGTCGAGCCGTGCAGCAGCAGCACGGGGCCGTCACCCAGGTCGCCGACGCCGCACAGGAACGGCAGGACGAGCGGGTGGCCGCCGCGGACGAAGCCGACGTGGGCGACGATCGCCTCGTCGAGGACCGCCCGCAGGTCGGCGGGGTCGTGGGACTGCCGGTCGCGCAGGCGGCGGACGGTGAGCGAGGGGCTGGCGGGGGCGTCGGACGGGAGGCTCGTGGTGCGCATGCGTGCCACGCTAGGTTCGCGAGTGGTCCGGTTCGTGGACCAGATGGGCGGGACTCCGGTGGACCAGTCGGATGCGGGCAAGACGGCGGGTGTCGTGGCGCGGGTCCGCGCGATGGTGCAGGACGGCACGCTCGCGGCCGGGGACGCACTGCCGTCGACCCGGGTGCTCGCGGCGGAGCTCGGGGTGGCGCGCGGCACGGTGGTCGCGGCCTACGAACAACTCGACGGCGAGGGGTGGATCCGGACGCGGCAGGGGGCTGCGGCACGGGTGGCTCCGGGGGTGCCCGGGATGCCGGTCACCGTCGCGACGACCGGCCGCGTGCCACGGTCGCCGACTCGGGACGCGTCGGGGCCCGTCCCGCTGCTCGACGCCCGGCCCGGCATCCCCGCCGTGACCGCGATCGCCACCCGGGACTGGCGTGCGGCCTGGCGTGCCGCGGCCGACGCCCCGCTCCGCAACGCGCTGTCCGACCCCGCCGGCCTGCCCGAGCTCCGCGCGCAGATCGCCGCGCAGCTCGGGTTGAGCCGCGGGTTCGCGCCGGACGTCTCCCGCGTGCTCGTCACGGGCGGGACCTCCGAGGCGCTGTCGCTGGTGGTCGAAGCGCTCCGCAACCACCTCGGCCGCACCCCTCGGATCGCCGTCGAGGACCCCGGCTACCGCTCCGGACGTCGGGCCATGACGAGCGCCGGGGCCGAACTCGTCGGGGTCCCCGTGGACGACGACGGCCTCGACGTCGACGCCCTGCGTGCGTTGCCGCCGGTCGACGCCGTCGTCGTCACTCCCACGCACCAGTACCCGCTCGGCTCCGTCATGCCCGTCGCCCGGCGGCAGCGCCTGCTGTCCTGGGCCGCGGACACGGCGACGATCGTCGTCGAGGACGACTACGACTCGGAGTTCCGGCACCGCGGCTCCCCGGTCCCCGCCCTGGCGGCACTCGACACCGCCGGCGTCGTGCTGCACGTCGGCGGGTTCTCGAAGACGCTCGACCCACGGCTGCGCTGCAGCTACCTCGTCCTGCCGCCCGGCGCCGTGCCGGACGCCGTCGCGGCCGCGCGGGTGGCGCGCGGCCCGGTCGTCGCCGAGCCCGTGCAGGTCGCGCTCGCGCACCTGCTCCGGACGGGCGCGCTCCGCCGGCACCTCGGCCGGGTCCGGCGGGACTACACGCACCGACGTGAGCTGATCGCGTCGCGTCTCGACGGGGTCCCCGGCCTGGAGGCACGTGCCCTGAACGGCGGTCTGCACGCGGTGGTGACGTGGTCGGCTCCGGCGACCGCGCGGGCCGTGGTGGCACGGACGGCGCGGGCCGGTGTGCTCGTCAGTGCGCTCGCGGAGTACGAGGTCGCTCCGGGCAGCGCTCCGGACGGCGTCGTGCTGGGGTACGGCGGGCTCACGCTGCCGGAGCTCGACCGGGCGTTGGACGCGCTGCTCGGTGCACTCAGAGGTGCGCTCGGAGGCGCCTCTGGTCAGGCCTGACGCAGGTGCTCGCGCACGCGGGCCTGCACCGCCCCGGCCTCCGGGTGGTCCCAGAGCGCAAAGTGCGTGCCACCGGGCAGCACCGCGAGTTCGGCGCCGGGGACCTCGGCCGCAGCCCGGGCACTGTGCGACGGGAGCACGTCGGTGTCCGCGTCGCCGTGCACGAGCAGTGTCGGCGCACGGACCGCCGCGAGCCCGAGGTCGTCGATCGCCCCGAGGTTCCGAACGTCGGTGTCCCAGCCGTCGCGGTGCGGCCCCGAGGTGTTGCCGGTCCGGGCGAGGTCGAGCACGAACGCCCGCCGGACGGGGTCGTGCAGCACACCGGTGACGTGGTCCCGCAGGGCCGCCCCGCGCAGCGAGCTCACGCCGCCCACCGCCAGACGCACCACGGCGCTCGGGAGCAACCGAGCGGCCGCCCGCGCGAGCGATGCCCCGAACGCCGTGCCGCCGACGAGCCGTTCCGGCGCGGAGACCTCCGGCGGTGCCCAGGGTCCGGTCAGTCCGGCGGCCACCACCAGGGACCGGACCCGGTCGGGGTGCCGGACGGCGAAGCGGTACGCGGCCGGTCCGCCACCCGACCAGGCGAGCACGCCGACCCGGTCGATGCCGAGGTCGTCGAGCACGGCTGCGTACAGGTCGGCCTCGTCGTCGAGCGTCGGAGCGGCCGTGGGCAACGGGGTTCGCAGGTACCCGGGTCGCGAGAGCGTGACGACGCGGAAGTCCGTCGACGGCAGGAAGCGCGCCATGATGTCCGCCACGTCGATGCCACCCGGCGTCCCGTGCACGACGAGGACCGGTGCGCCGACGCCGCGGGTGGCGACCTCGGCACCGGCCGCGGTCGCGGCCGGACGCGTCTCTGGCTGCATCACCCGACGATATCCGCGCGACCACGGGACGGGCTGGGCGGGACCACGGAACGCACCCCGTGCCTCCAGGCCGTCCTGATGGTCGGCTCAGGACCCGCGGTCAGCCGAGTACGAAGGCCGGCGGGTCGGTCCGCTCCGGTCGGTCGGCGACGGCGACGACCCGGCGGCGGCCGCGGAGCGTGTCGCCCGGGTACTCGCCGTAGGTCGCGAGGTAGGCGCCGGAGAACCGGCCCATGTGCCGGAACCCGCAGGACTGCGCGACGGCGGCCACCGACGTCTCGCGCGCATCCGCGAGCTGCAGGCCGAGCCGCGCCTTCTCGAGCCGGAGGTCGCGCAGGTACCCCATCGGGGTGCTGCCCTCCTGCCGCTGGAAGGCCTCCTGCAGGGTGCGGACGCTCACCTCGGCCGCGGCGGCGATGTCGGTCGCGGCGAGTGACCGGTCGAAGTGCGCGTACATGTAGGCCTTCGCCCGGGCCAGGGTGCCGACGGGGACCCCGAGGTCGAGCTCGTCCGGGGCCGGTCGGAAGGCGTCGAGCGCGGCCTCGGCGAGCCGGAGGTCGAGCACCGCCCGGTCACCGTCCACCACGTCGACGTCGAGCATCGGGCGCGCGATCTCACGAAGGACCGACTGCAACGGGGCGAGGCGCTCCGGGGACACCGCCACCGGGAAGCCGAGCGGCATCGGGGCGGAATCGGTGCCGACGACCGCGACCGCCTCGAGGAAGTCGGCGTCGAAGTGCACGAAGTGGACCGTCCCCGGGTCCGCGGCCACCCGGAACGGTCGACCGGCCGGCAGCATGACCGGAACGCCGGCGTGCAGGCCGACGGGCTCGTCGCGGTCGCCGTCGATCGTCACGTTCCCCTCCACCGACCACGCGAGCAGGTACTGCCGCTGCGGGGCGAGCAGTCCGGCACGGCGGGCGGAGACCGACGAGGTGCGGAGGCTCACGCGGCCGTCGCCGGTGGCCCGGTACCGGAAGCCGAAGCCGGTGCCGTCGAGGGCGACGGCGAAGTCGGGGCTGTCGTAGACGCCACGGTAGAACGCGACCGCCTCGTCGGGGTCGGTACCGCTGCGGACGGTCTCGCGGACCACGGTCTGGCGGAGTTCCTCGATCGGCACGTCGGAGAGTGGGCCGTCGTCGGGTCCGGCGGCCGCGGTGGTCACGTGCGCTCCGCTCCGCCGAGTCGACGGCTGCGCGCCCGGGGCCGTCCGCCGTTGCTCATGAGGTCGGCGAGCGAGGGCTCGGACTCGACCGGCACGGCCCATCCGCGCCGCGTCGCCTTCCGGAGGTGCCGGTAGGTGGTCACCCGGACCGGCTGGACGTCGTCGTTCGATTCGTACGTGGTCATGCCGTGCTCCCTGTTCGAGACCCCTGGTTCCGCGTCGGCCCTCGGGTGGGCCGGACGTCCAGGACGGTCCTCGGGGTCACGGAGGTGTCACGGGAGCGCCTCTGGGACGCAGAGTGAGATCGTCGTTGTGCGTGACGGTACGCGCACGCCGGACAACGATGCGGAGCGGGCACCCAGTCCGCGCTATCCGGACGCCAGCGCATTGTTCGCATACAATGCAAACATGTTGATCACCGTCGACCCGGCTGCGAAGGCAACGCTGGCCGAGCAGGTCGCCGCCCAGGTCCGGTACGCCATCGCCCGCGGTGAGCTCCGGAGCGGCGAGCGCCTGCCGTCCGCGCGGGACCTCGCCGCGGCCGTCGACGTCAACATGCACACGGTGCTCCGCGCCTACGCCCAGCTGCAGGACGACGGGCTCATCGAGCTCCGCCGCGGCCGGGGCGCGACCGTGCTCCGGTCCGGCAACGCGTCGTTCGACCGGCTGCGCGCGCTCGTCGTGGAACTCCGTGACCAGGCGGAGAGCCTCGGGGTCCCGCTCGACGACCTGTACACGATGATCAAGGGGGCACGATGACGACACGATCGATGGGGACCGGGGCTCGGGTGGCGGTGGTGGCGCCGTCCGTGGTGGTGGCGGCAGCGCTCGGCGTGGTGGCCGTGACCGTCGGCCCGAGCCTGCCGGACCGGGTCGCGACGCACTTCGACGGCAGCGGTACTCCGAACGGGTGGGGATCCCCGTGGGTGTTCTTCTGGATCACCGCGGTGGTCGCGGTGGGCGCGGTCGTCCTCGCGGTGGCCGCGCTGCGGTTCCGCGATCGACGCACCGCCGCGATGCTGACCCTCGTCCTGAACCTGCTCGCGGGGGTCTTCGTCAGCGTGTGGATCGTGATCGCGCTGTCGAACGCTGCCGGCGACGCGACGATGCCGTGGTGGTGGACGATCGTGTTCCTCGTGGTGGCGGTCGCCGCAGCCCTGCCGCCGGCGCTCGCCCTCGTCCGGTCCGCTCCCCCGGTGCCCGCGCACGACGTCGAGCCGCTCGACGTGGCGCCGGACGCCCGGGTCGCGTGGCGTGCACGCATCGGCAGCGGGTGGTTCGCCGCGGGCGGCGCATTCGTCGTGCTCGCCGGGGCCTGGGCGACGTGGCTCATGGCGACGGAGGACGTCGGCGTCGCGGTGGTCACCGGCGCACTGCTGCTGCTCGCCGGGCTCTCGGTGCTCGTGCTCGCCCGGGTCGAGGTCACCGTCGACCGCCGCGGCATGCGACTCACCTCGACCTGGACGCGGATCCCGCTCATGCGCGTGCCGCTCGACCGCATCGAGTCGTGCGGGTACGAGGACGTCTCGCCCGGGCAGTGGGGCGGCTGGGGCTACCGGATCTCGGGGCGCGGTGTCGCGTACGTGGTGCGGTCCGGGCCGGGGCTCGTCGCGCGGCTGCGTGGCGGGGGCGCCCGGATGGTGACCGTCCCCGACGCCGAGCGCGGCGCGGCGGCGCTCGGCGCGCTGCTCGCGGCACGCGAGGCCGCGTAGCGCGCCGCGCGAGGCGCTTGGTGAGCAGAAATGGTCGGGTCCGCGCACCGGACCCGACCATTTCTGCTCACCATGTGTCGGCCTGGAGGCGCGTGGCGGGCCCTCCCCGTGCCTCCAGGCCGGTGTTCGGTCCAGTTCGCGAACGCGACACGCTGCTCGGAAGCCGCGTGGTCACCGTCGCGAAAGCGACAGGTTCCCGCCGAACTGTGGCGGGAACCTGTCGCTGTGGCGGGACAGACGACCGCGGCCCGGCCCGCCGGCCCGCCGGCCCGCCGGCCCGCCGGCCCGCCGACCCGCCGGCCCTACAGGCTCGTCATGCCGCCGTCGACGCGGAACACCGCTCCCGTCGCGTACGCCGACTCGTCGCTCGCCAGGTAGACCATGATCCCGGTGACGTCGTCGGGCGTCCCGGGGCGACCGAGCGGCGTCCGCGACACGATCGCCGCACGCGCCGAGGGGTCGCCCGAGATCGTCGACACGAGTGACGTCTCGGTGTAGCCGGGTACCACGGTGTTCACCCGGATGCCGTCCCGCGCGTACGCCATCGCCGTCGCCCGGACGAGGGCGTGGATGCCACCCTTCGTCGACGAGTACGCGGCGAAGTCGGCTCCCTCGCCGTTGAGCCCGGTCGGTGACCCCGTCGCGATGATCGACCCGCCACCGCCGGCGAGCATGGCCCGCACGGCGTGCTTGATCGTGAGGAAGGTGCCGGTGAGGTTGACCGACACGGTCCGGTTCCACGTCTCGAGGGACACGTCCGCGACCTTGGCGTCGTGGCCGAAGAGCTGCACGCCGGCGTTCGCGACGACGACGTCGGGGGTGGCTCCGCGGGCGGCGAGGGCGGCGAACCCGGCTGCGACGCTGGCCTCGTCGGCGATGTCCACCGTCAGGGCGATCGCCCCGTCCCCGGCAGCCTCCGCCGCACCGGCCGCTGCGGCTGCGTCCCGGTCGGCGTAGACGACGCGTGCTCCCTCGGCGACGAAGCGGTCCGCGATCGCGCGGCCGATCCCCGCTCCGGCACCGGTCACCAGTGCGGTACTGCCGGTCAGTCGTGCGGTCATGGTGCCCTCCTGTCGGGCCTCGTCGCCCGTCTCGCACTGTACAGCCACACAGATCAATTGCTCAACCGGTTGACCAGTGATAGACAGTTTCAGTCCTGAACTGATTCGACGACGACAGGTGGCAACGATGCCGGAAGCCCGAACACGCCCCTCGCTCACGAGCACGATCCGAGCGATGGACCCCGAAGCCCGCGAGCGGCGGTACGTCGTGTACCTCGTGATCGTCGCTCTGCTGGGGTGGGCGCTCGCCTCGTACGACACGAACCTGCTGACGCTGACGCTGCCCGACATCGCCGACGACCTCCACATCTCGTCGTCGCAGCTCGGCGTGATGGGCTTCTTCATCTACGCCGCGGAGTTCGTGCTCGCACTCTTCGTCGGCTGGGTGATGGACCGGCGCGGCCGCAAGTTCGCGTGGGTGGTGTGCCTGACGGCGGCGGCCGTGTTCACCGGTCTGACGTTCTTCGTCCAGGACTACACGCAACTGATCGTCGTCCGGGCACTCGCCTCGGGCTTCGCGAACGCCGAACTCGCCGTCTCGGTCACGCTCGTGAACGAGCAGGTGCCGTCCGAGCGCCGTGGCTTCCTCTACTCGATCGTCCAGTCCGGCTTCACCGTCGGCGTCTTCATGGCCTCGGGCATGTACCTCATCGTCGGGCAGTTCGGCTGGCGGCTGGTCTTCCTGTTCGGCATCATCCCCCTGGTCCTCGTCGCCATCGCCCGGACGAAGATCCGCGAGTCCGACCGGTTCCTGCACCTCAAGGCGCTCCGCCTCGCGGTGCGGACGAACGACGTCCCGACCATCGAGCGCTTGCAGGCGGAGCGGCACGTCGACCTCAGCGATCTCGACAAGGGGTCGTTCCGACAGCTCTTCGCCGTCCCCGGACTCGTTCGCAGTCGGATCGTGCGGCTGTCGATCACGTGGCTGCTCTACGCGATGGCCTACGTGGCGAGCAACATCTACATCACCTACTGGATGACCCAGGTCAAGGGCTGGAGCTCGGACGAGGTCGCGGTCCTCCTGCTCGTCGGTGGCGCAGTGGGGGTCGCGTTCTACCTGCTCGGCGGATGGCTCGGCGAGCGGTTCGGCCGGAAGACGGTGCTCGTGTGGTCCGCGTGCGCGATCGCTCCCCTCGCGCTCGGCGTGCTGGTGTTCCAGGACCACATCGTCGTCGCGGTCCTGCTCTTCCTGCTCTACCAAGCCTCGAACGGCACCTGGTCCGGCGTGGGCTACACGTACCAGGCGGAGGTCTTCCCGACCAGGGTCCGCGCCCTCGCAGTGGGCTGGATGAGCGCGATGCTCGTCGGTGGGTTCATGCTGGGCAGTGTGCTCTGGGCAGCCTTGACCGCCACCTTGCCACTCACCGTCGTCTGGCTCGTCATCGCCGTCGGCCTCGGTGCGGCGCAGGCGGTGTCGACGTTCTTCCTGCCGCACGTGGAATCCGGACGAGACCTCGAGGAGATAGCAGCATGACCGATGCCCCGTGGCACGACGCCGACCGCGCCGACGAGGTCGTCGAGGTCGGACCGTGGCGGTTCGTGCTGCGGGGCGCCGAGATCGCCGACGTGACCCACCGCGGCGTGACGGTCCTGCGCGCGATCCGGTTCGTCACCCGCGACCACGACTGGCGCACCGCCGACGACACCGTGGTCCGCCGGAGCGTCGAGGTGCACGACGACGTCCCGAGCGCCCACGTCCGCATCGACGCGACGAGCGGGTACGACGGCGACCCCGTGCTGGACCACCGGCTCGACCTCGTCCTGGACGGCGGCACGGTGCACGTCGACGCCGTCGGCACCACGACCACCGCGTTCCGCCGCAACCGCATCGGCCTGGTCGTCCTGCACCCGCCGACCCTCGCGGGGACGCCGTTCACCACCCGGCACACGACCGCGCCACCGACCGAGCACACCTTCCCGGTCTGGATCGCACCGCACCAGCCGGCCACGGACGTCGTCGGGTACGCGTGGACGGTCGAGGGCATCGACGTCGACGTGTCCCTGGCGGGTGACGGTTTCGAGATGGAGGACCAGCGCAACTGGACCGACGCCTCGTTCAAGACGTACTCGACGCCGCTGTCCGAGCCGTTCCCCGTCGCGCTCGACGCCAGCACCGCGATCCACCAGTCCGTGACGCTCGCCTGCGGCCCGTCGGGCACGCCACGGCCTGGAGGCACGGCCTCCCCCGCCACGGACCTCGCCCTGCTCGACGGCACACCTTCCACCCCCGCGCACACCCCGCCGACGATCCAGCTGCTCGCCGCGTCGGCCCCGGCCGCTGCGCGTCCGGACGACCACGCGCTCGCGCGCGGGGTGCCGATCCTCGTCGAACCGGTCCTCGGCGACCCGAACGTCGCCGCGGTCCTGGCCTCGGCGCGACGCGACGCCGGTGGTGCTCCGCTCGACGTCCGGTTCGTGACCGACGACCCGGCTCTGCTGCGCGCGGCGATCGACGACGTGCTCGCGTCCGGGTCGGTGGTCCGGGTCGGCGCGTTCGACCCGGCGACGCACGTCACGACCCCCGCGCTGCAGCGGGCGCTCCGTGCGGCGGCGGCGGCGCACGGCGACGACCTCGGCGTGGTGGCCGGCACGCGCGCGCACTTCACCGAGCTGAACCGCACGATCGAGCTGTACCGCGACTGGGACGGCCCGCTGACGTTCAGCGTGACGCCGCAGATGCACGACCGGTCCCGTGCCCAGGTGACCGAGTCGGTGCGGATGCAGCGCTGGGTGGTGAGCAGTGCCTCCAGGCTGGCCGCCGGCAGGCCGCTCCACGTCGGACCGGTGACCCTGCGGCCGCGGTTCAACGCGGTGGCGACGTCACCGCGGCGGACCGTGACGGACGCGTCCGTCGCGGCCGGCTACGGGCCGGAGTTCGTGCCGGACGCGACGGATCCGGAGCAGCACTCGGCGGCGGCAGCGGCGTGGTTCGCCGCCGCGGTGGAGGCGCTCACGGTGCCCGGCGTCGCCTCGGTAACACTCGCCGAGGCGTGGGGCCCACGAGGAACGCCCCGCCGGAAGGGGGTCGGCGGGGCGTTCCGGTCTGTGGGGCCGATCAGCGCTTGACGGCGTCGATCTTCAGCATCTTGGCGATCACGGAGTCGAGTTCGCTGTCGTCGAAGACCTGCTTCCAGTCCTCCTTGATGAGCTTCTCGCGGCCGTAGCCCATCGCGATGTGGCAGGCGTCGGAGAACGGGTTCGAGCCGCGCAGACCGTTCGTCAGGGCAATCCAGGTGTGGCCGTAGAGCATGGCGCGGGCGGCCTCGCGGGGCACGCCGACACCGGTGACGGTCTCCTCGAGCGCGTCGTTGAGGAAGTCGCCGATCATGCAGGCGATGGTCTCGACCAGGGTCGGCTCGAGGACGGCGAGCTGCTTCACCGTGACCCAGTGCACCTGGATGACGGGCGCGTACATGGTCGTGATGACGGCCTCGGCGATGGCCTTGGCGCTGTCGTCCTGGTCACCGAGCGACTCGGACGCGTCGAAGGCCGCGATGACCTCCTGCGGGGCGGCGATGCCACCGAAGGTGTCGTCCCACTCCTCCTTGGTGGTGCGCTCGAGGAAGACCGACGGGTGGCACGGGTGCGCCACGGCGTAGTGGATGTCCTCGCGCTTGGCGAGCAGGCCGGCGTAGGCGGCGGCCGGGTCGAGGGTCAGGATGCTGGCACCCGACTTCATGACGGGGACGAGCTGCTCGGAGATGCTGCCGAGCAGGACGTCGGGGACGGCGAGGATCACGACGTCGGCGACCTTGGCGGCCTCGACGCTGTCGGTGAGCGACCGGCCGAGGGCCTCGATGCGCTCCTGACCGGCGGGCGAGGCCTCGCTGTACAGCGTCGTGTACTCGCTCTTCGCGAAGTTGTTCGAGACGCGGGTGCCCATCTTGCCGCCGGCCCCGATCACGGCGACGATGACGTCGGCCGTGCCGGATCCGGCAGCGACGGTGTGGGTGGTGGTGGCGGTGTCGGTCATGATTCCTTGCTCCTGATGTACTCGATGGTGTGTTCGGTCCACTCCGCTTCGATGCGGGTGGTGGTCTGTGCGGGGTCTTCGGTGTTGCCGACGGACGTGTCCTGCCAGGGCAGCCAGAACTCGATGACCCGGTTGATCCCACGGACGTCCGGGTCGATCGCTGCGCGGACGGCGTCGTGGTCCAGGACGCCGGTGCCGGTGCGGACGCCGGTGTACTGGAAGCCGACCCAGCCCGGCGACCGGGTGAAGCCGGAGTCCTTGACGTGCCAGTTGACGACGTACGGGGCCGTCATCGCGACGACGTCGGCGGGCTGCTCGAGCCGCGCGACGGTGTTCGCCGGGTCGAGGCAGACGCCGAGGTGGTCGGACCCGATCGCACGGACCACGGCCACGAGGTCGGCGGTCGCCACCACCTCGTAGGTCTCCAGCGCGAGCGTGACCCCGGCGGCCTCGTAGGCGGGCAGTGCCTGGCGCAGGCGTCGTTCGGTCTCGGCTGCGTCGGGCCGGTCGTCGCCGCTCGTCCACATCGACCGGACGAGGGTCGCGCCGAGTGCCTGCGCGATGTGCAGGTACCGCGCGAGGTGCGCCGGGTCCGTGCCGCGGGTGCCGACCTCGAGCGCGAGCCCGAGCTCGTCGGCGAGTGCCCGGATCGCGGCCAGCCGGTCGTCCGACGCGGTGTCGAGCGGCAGGTGGTCGCAGATCTGGAAGAGGTCGACGCCGTCGTGCGCTGCCGCGTCGCGGAGCGCGTCGTCGAGGGACATCGGCGACGGCACACGGTCGGACATCCGCCAGAAGTAGGCGTAGGTGGACAGGCCGAGCAGGGAGGTCATGCGGTCGCTCCCAGCTGTGCTGCTTCGTCGAGGATCGTGCGGATCGCCTCGGGGTCGTGCGCGAACCGACCGAGGAACAGCCCGCCGATGCGCCCCTGCCCGCGGGTGAGCAGCCCGGGTCCGGCACTACCGCCGTAGATCGCGGTGCTGCCGTGCAGTTCGGGTCGCGTGGCGAGGTGCTGCTCGATGCCGGCGAGCACCTCGACGATGTGGTCGTCGGGCGCGGGCGCCGGAGCGCCGATGGCCCAGACGGGCTCGTAGGCGGCGATGACCGGGCCGGCGAGGCCGTCCGCGGTCGCGGTCGCCAGGAACCGGTCGAGCTGCGCGGTCACGTCGTCGACGGCGGTCTGACTGGAGGCACGGGTCGCCTCGCCGACGCAGAGCAGCGGACGCAGGTGGTTGCGGAAGGCGGCGTGCACCTTCCCCGCGACGTCGTCGTCCGTCTCGTGGAACAGGGAGCGACGTTCCGCGTGGGCGATCTCGACGAGGTCGATCCCGATCTCACGGAGCTCGGCGCCGGACACCTCGCCGGTGTAGGCACCGCTGTCCGCCCAGGCCAGGTCCTGCGCGCCGAGCGTCACGGGGGCGTCCCCGATCACCTCGCGCACCGGGACGAGCGCGGGGAACGTCGGGATGACGAAGAGCTCGACGGCACCGGACTGCACCGCGGGGTGGATCCGGGCGATGTCGGCCACGGCGGCCGCCCACTCGAGCGTCCGGGCGTGGGAGAAGTACATCTTCAACGACACCCCGATCGTGATCGGGGCGGCTGCCGTGGTGCCGGTCATCGAGCGTCGGTCCCCACCGGGGCGGAGCCGTCGGCAGTGTTCGTCTCGTACGAGCAGATGGCGTTGACCTTCTCGGCGGAGGCGCTCGTCGGGTCGAAGGTGTAGCCGAGCCACTCCTTCGCCATGCGCCGGGCGACCTCGACGCCGACGACGCGCTGGCCCATGCAGAGCACCTGGGCGTCGTTGCTGAGGATCGAGCGCTCGACGCTGAACGAGTCGTGCGCGGTGACGGCACGGATGCCCGGGACCTTGTTCGCGGCGATCGCGACGCCGAGGCCGGTGCCGCAGATCAGGATCGCGCGGTCGGCCTCGCCGTTCGCGACGAGGCGTGCGGCGTCGACGGCCACGTGCGGGTACGCGGTGTGCCCGTCCGCGTCGACGCCCACGTCGGTGACGCTGACGACGCGCGGGTCCTTCGCGAGGTCGGCCTTGATGATCTCCTTGTAGTCGAAACCGGCGTCGTCCGAGCCGACGACGATGCGGAACTGCTGCTCGGTCATGGGGGGCTTCCTTACTTCTCGGTCTTGTCGGGCTGCGCTGCGAGCGTCGCGAGGACCGCGGCGGTGATGAGGGCGAACGAGATCGCGCCGGCGTCCGGGGTGCCGACCGCGTCCTCGCCGTGGGTGCGGGCACGGCCCATCCGCGGCAGCAGGTCGGCGGTGGCGTCGGCCGCGGTCGTGGCGGCGGCCGAGGCGGCGGACCAGGCGGTGACGAGGTCGTCGCCGGCCGCGGTGCGGGCGGTGAGCACCTCGTCGAACGGGACGAGCGCGTCGACCATGGTCTTGTCACCCGGGACGGCCCCGAAGGCGAGGACGGCCTCGGCAGCAGCGTGCACGGCCTGCGCGACGGTGGCACCCGACGGACGCTGGTCGTCCCCGAGGACGCGACCCAGTGCCTCCAGGGCGGCTCCCCAGATCGCACCGGACGTGCCGCCGGCCTTGTCCGACCATGCATCACCGGCGACGGCGAGGACGGAGCCCGCACCGGCGCCGCGCGCGGCGGCGTCCTGCGCGGCCGCGTCGGCGGCGGTGGACCCGCGCTGCATGCCGATGCCGTGGTCGCCGTCGCCGGCGACCGCGTCGATCCGGCCGAGCTCGTCGGCGTGGGCGTCGATGGTGGCGCGGACGGCGCTGATCGCCTTCGCGACGCGGACGGCGCTCGCCTGCGACTCCTCGGAGCCCTGCGTGATCGGAGCCTGCTCGTCGGCGGCGAGCGTCTCCGCGGCGACCCGCTCCTGCGGGACGGCACCGCCCTTGCGGTAGGCGGGGCTGTCGGCGGGCGCTGCCCAGAGCTGCTCGAGTTCGTCGTCGAGCCAGAAGAGGGTGAGGGAGACCCCGGCCATGTCGAAGCTGGTGACGAGTTCCCCGACCTCGGGTTCGACGACGACGACGCCGGCCGCGGTCAGTCTGCGCTGCACGGCGCTGAACACGACGAAGAGCTCCTCGTACTTGACGGAACCGAGGCCGTTGAGGATCGGGACGACGCGTGCCCCGTCGACCGCGACACCGGACGGGAGTTCGGTGAGCAGCTTCTCGACGAGCAGCTCGGCGAGTCCGTCGGCGGTCGGCACGTCGGCTTCGTCGATGCCGCGTTCGCCGTGGATGCCCATGCCGATCGCCATGCGGCCCTCGGGGACGGTGAAGAGGGGTTCGTCCGCACCGGGGAGCGAGCACCCGGAGAAGGCGACACCGAAGCTGCGGGTGCGGTCGTTCGCGCGGGTGGCGACGGCCGTGACCTCGTCGAGGCTGCGGCCCTGCTCGGCGGCGGCACCGGCGACCTTGAAGACGCAGAGGTCCCCCGCGATGCCGCGGCGCTTGTGGGCCTCGGCGCTCGGGGCACTCGCGACGTCGTCGGTCACGCGGACCGTGCGGACGTCGATGCCCGCCGCGGTCAGGGTGCGCGCCGCGGCGTCGAAGTTCAGCACGTCGCCGGCGTAGTTGCCGTAGCTCAGCAGCACCCCGCCACCGTGCTCGGACGCCTTCGCGACCGCGGTGACCTGCTGCGCGCTCGGGCTGGCGAACAGGTTGCCCATCGCCGCACCGGCGGCGAGTCCGTGCCCGACGAGGCCGCCGAAGGCCGGGTAGTGGCCGGAGCCACCGCCGACGACGAGTGCGACGGTCCCCTCGGGGCTGGTCGTGGCGCGCGCGACACCGCCGTGCACCTTCCGTACCCGGCCCTGGTTTGCTGCGACGAACCCGTCGACCATCTCGTCCGCGAAGTCGGCGGGGTCGTTGAACAGGCGGGTCATGCGTTGGTCTCCTGGACGGTCTGCTGCGGTTCGGCGGCTTCGTGCTTCTTCGTGTTCCGGGCGAGGGTGAACATCAGGACGCTCGACAGCACCATGAAGAAGCCGACGATGAACATCGGGACCTGATAGCCGCCGGTCCACTCGCTCACGGCACCGGTGATGTAGGGGGCCGCGAAGCCGCCGAGGTTGCCGACCGTGTTGATGAGCGCGACGCCCGCTGCCGCTGCGGCACCGGTGAGGAACTGCGTCGGCACGGTCCAGAAGTTCGGCAGCGCGGCGAAGATCGAGCACGCGGTGATCGCGATGACGGCGACCGTGGCGGCCGGGCTGTTCATGTAGAGCGCGACCGGGATGCTCAGACCACCGACGAGGGCCGGGACCGCGATGTGCCAGACCCGGACACCGCGGCGGAAGGCGTCACGCGACCAGAAGTAGAGCACCACGGCGGCGGGCACGTACGGGATCGCCGTGATGAGGCCCTTCTGGAACAGGTCGAACGTCGTGCCGAACTGCTCCTGGAAGCCGTCGATGATCGTCGGCAGGAAGAAGCTCAGGGCGTACAGGCCGTAGATGAAGCCGAAGTACACGGCGGCGAGCATCCAGACACGACCGGAACCGAAGGCGGCGCGCAGACCCCCCTTGCCGTGCGCGTTCCCCTCCTTCTGACTGTTCTCCTTCGCGAGGGCGCCCTCGAGCCACAGCTTCTCGTCCTCGTCGAGCCACTTCGCCTGGGACGGCTTGTCCTTGAGCACGAACAGGCACAGGATGCCGACGATGATCGCCGGGATCGAGACGCAGAGGAACATGAAGCGCCAGCCGGCCAGGCCGCCGAGCATGCCCTCGTGGGTCATCAGCCAGCCGGCGAGCGGCGATCCGATGACGCTGGTGAGGGGCTGCGCCAGGTAGAAGAGCGCGAGCATCTTGCCGCGGTGGCGTGCCGGGACCCAGGTGGACAGGAACAGGATCGCGCCGGGGAAGAAGCCGGCCTCTGCGATGCCGAGCAGGAAGCGCAGGCCGACGAGCTGCGGGTAGTTCTGCACCCACGTGAAGAGCAGCGAGACGATGCCCCACGTGATCATGATGCGGGCGAGCCAGACCCGGGCGCCGAACTTGTGGAGCGCCAGGTTGGACGGGACCTCGAGCACGAGGTAGCCGATGAAGAACACGCCGGACGCGAAGCCGAACTGGGCGGCGGTCAGACCGAGGTCCGCCTCCATGCCGTTCGGGGCCGCGAAGGAGATCGCGGTGCGGTCCAGGAAGTTGATGAAGAACATCAATGCCACGAAGGGCACGATGCGGACGGCGATCTTGCGGATGGCCGTCTTCTCGACGATCGAGGTGGGGATTCCTCGCGTGGCGGGGATGTCCACGATGACTCCTGCTCGGTGGGGTGGTGCTCCGCTGGGCTGCTGCGCCGGGCACGGAGGTGGCGCATCGGTGCGCACGGACCAGTGTGCGCGGTCGTCCGCCACTTGTCAACCGGTTGACCAAACGACCGAGGCCCGAACCGGTTGACCGAACGGTACGCTCACTGCATGCCCGCGTTCAGCCCGGACGACCCCCTCAACATCCGACTCGAACTCGAGTCGGTGCCAGCCGGGTCGCCCGCCTCCGAGGTCGCCCGACAGCTCGTGTCCCTGCTCACCGCGGGCGAGCTGGCCCCCGGTTCGCGGCTGCCCTCCGAGCGACTCCTGGCCGAACGGCTGGGGGTCGGCCGGTCCGCCGTGCGCGAGGCCCTGGCCGCCCTCGAGATCCTCGGCATCGTGCAGATCCGGCCCGGTTCGGGCACGTACCTGCAGGGCGGCACCTCGGACCTGTTGCCGACGACCCTGTCGTGGGGGCTCATGCTCGCGTCGAACCGGACGCGGGAGCTGCTCGAGATCCGGTCCTCGCTCGAACGGACGGCCGCGATCCTCGCCGCCCAGCGTGCGACGCCCGCGCAGCTCGAGGAGCTCCAGACCTACATCGACCGGCAGCACGAGACGCTCGACGACCCGGACGCCTTCATCGACGCCGACGTCCGGTTCCACGTGCTGCTCGCGCGTTCCGCCGGGAACGACGTGCTCGCCGACCTGCTGCAGAGCCTCCGGTCGATGCTCAGCGTGTGGGTCGGCCGCCGGGTCCGCACCCGCCAGGCGACCGAGGCGGCGTACGAGGAGCACCGGGCGATCCTCGACGCGCTTCGCGCCGGGGACGTGCTCGCCGTGCAGCGCGCGATGGACGACCACATGGCCACGGCGAGCGCCCGCATCGAGCACGCCGGTCCGGCGGACTGACGCGGGGGTCTGTTCCCGAGCCTGCGCGTTGCCGGATCGGCAACGGGGCTTGCCCCGGGCCGCGCGGGTCCGGTGGAGTGACGGCATGCACATCCACCAGGAGCCGACCGACACGACCGCCCGCGCCTGGTGGGAGGCCCGCTACTCCGAGCAGGACGGCATCTGGTCGGGCCGGGTGAACGCCGTGCTCGCGGATGTCGCCGGAGCACTGCCGACGGGGCGAGCGCTCGACCTCGGGTGCGGGGAGGGCGGCGACGTGGTGTGGCTCGCCCAGCAGGGCTGGGACGTGACCGGGGTGGACCTTTCCGTGACGGCGATCGCGCGCGGTTCCCGGGCGGCCGTCGCCGCGGGCGTGGAGAACCGGACGGCGTTCGTCGCGGCCGACCTCGACGCGTGGGACACCGCGGCACGATTCGACCTGGTGACGGCCTCGTTCCTGCAGTCGTGGCCGGTGCCGATCCCGCGGGCGGCGATCCTGCGCCGAGCCGCCGGGTTCGTGGCGTCCGGCGGGCACCTGCTCGTGACGGCCCACGCCGCACCGCCGTACGGCGACCTGCCCGAGGAGCTGCGGACGTACCGGTTCCCGACACCGGAGGAGGACCGGGCAGCGCTCGACCTCGACGACACGTGGGAGGTCCTCGCCGCCGAGCTCGTGCCGCGCACGGCGACGACACCCGAGGGTGCGCGGCACGAGGTGCTCGACAGCGTGGTGCTCGCCCGGCGCGCGTGACCCCGCACGGTGCGAGGTCGCCCGGAGCTCGCCTCGGCAGTGTGCGAGGTTCCGCGCACCGTGGGACGCCCCGCGCCCCGCACGACGCGCGGAACCTCGCACCCTGCGCGGCGGCGCCGCGCCTGACCCCGCACCGTGCGAGGTCTGCGCACCTCACCGGGGCAGGGGCACCTCGGACGCGAACGCCCGGACGACACGGTCGACGACGTCCACCGCCGGGGCGTCCCAGACCGCCTGGTTGAAGATCTCCACCTCGACGTCACCGGTGTAGCCGGCGGCGGTCACGGCAGCGGTCACCGGCCCGAAGTCGATGTGCCCGTCCCCCATCACGCCCCGGGACAGCAGCGGGTCCGCGGCGATCGGTGTCGTCCAGTCGCACACCTGGTAGCTCGCGATCCGACCCGCAGCGCCCGCCCGTGCCACCGAGGCCGCGAGCGCCGGGTCCCACCAGACGTGGAACGTGTCCACGACGACCCCGACGGCAGCGGCCGGGAACGGCGCCGCGAGGTCGAGGGCCTGCGCGAGGGTCGACACGACGGCCCGGTCGGCGGCGTACATCGGGTGCAGCGGCTCGACGGCGAGCTGCACGCCGACGTCGAGCGCGTGCGGGACGAGCTCGGCAAGAGCATCCGAGACGCGGCCGCGGGCGCCGATGAGGTCGCGAGACCCCTCGGGCAGTCCCCCGGCGACGAGCACGAGCACCGGCGCGGACCCGGGCGCTCCGGCGTCCGCCAGCGCCGCGGTCTCGTCGATCGCCCGCCGGTTGTCGTCGAGCGCGTGCTCCCGATCGGTGCCGGGCGGCAGGGTGAAGAAGCCTCCGCGGCAGTGCGACGACACCCGGAGGCCGGAGTCGGCGACCATCCGCACGGCCTCGGACAGCCCGACCTCGGCGACGGGTTCCCGCCACGTGCCGATCGCCTGCACACCGGCGGCGCGCACGGTGTCGAGGGCGTTCCGCAGCGAGGCGTACTTGATCGTCGCCTGGTTGATCGACAGCCGTGGATGCGGGTGTGCAGAGCCGGGGGCCGCCCCGGTCCGTATGGCCCGCACAGCGGGCGTACTCACGCGACCACCCCGGAAAGCGGGCGGTCGGCGGGAGCCGAGCCGCGCCTCCCGGCAGCCACCGGCACCCCTGCCAACGCGAGCAGGTCGTGCCAGCGCGACGCGGCGAGCGACGGGTCCTCGAGCGCGCCGCAGGCGTTCGCGAGCCGCACCGTCTCGGACAGGTGCGGCAGCGAGCGGCCGGCGTGCTGACCGCCGACCATGGCGAAGGCGGGCTGGTGGCCGTTCAACCACGCGAGGAAGGCGATGCCGGTCTTGTAGTGCCAGGTCGGGGCGCTGAAGACGTGGCGGGACAGGGCCTCGGTGGGGCCGAGGAGGGCGCGGTAGCCGGCCTCGTCGGGGAGGGCCCGGACCGCGGCGGAGGCGATCGGCGCCACCGCGGCGAACGCCCCGAGCAGGGCGTCGGAGTGGTTCCGGTCGGTCCCGGCGATGAGGTCGACGTAGTGGAAGTCGTCGCCCGTGAACATCCGGACGCCCGCGGGCAGTTGGGAGCGGAGGGAGACCTCGGCCCGGGCGTCGAGCAGGCTCATCTTGATGCCGGCGACCTTCGACCCGGCGTCGCCCATGATGTCGAGCACGGTGTCGGGGCCCTGCTGGCCGCCGAAGTAGCCGGCGAGGGCGGGGTCGAACGCCTCCCCCAGCCAGTGCAGGACGACGGGCGCACCCGCACGTTCGATGACCTCGCGGTAGACGCGGCGGTAGGTGGCGGGATCGCCGCCAGCGAGGCGGGCCAGGTGTCGGCTCGCCATGAGCACGACTCCGGCGCCCGCGTCCTCGGCGTGGTGGAGCTGCGCGACGTAGGCGTCGATGATCTGCCGCTCGGTCGCGGAGTCGTCGGTCAGGTCGTCCGTGTTCACCCCGACCACGATCCGGCCGCCGACGGACTGCGCCTCGCGGGCACTGCGCGTGACGAGCTCGCGGGTGGCCGCCGGGTCGAGCCCCATGTTCCGCTGCGCGGTGTCCATCGCGTCCGCCACGCCGAGGCCCCACGACCAGAGGTGGTGCCGGAACGCCAGGGTGGCGTCCCAGTCCAGGTCGGCCGGGGCGCCCGGCGTGTTGTCGGCCGCGACGCGCGGGACGACGTGGGCTGCGGCGTACACGACGCGCTCGGTGAGCGGCGCGGTCGGCTTCGCCGCGGCCGTCACGGCCGGCTCGCGCAGGTCGACCCGGCTGGTCGTGCCGTCGGGGGCGAGGAGGGTCAGGCTGCTCATGCGCGTGCCCCGACGGTCTCGGTTCGGGCCGCCTTGTCGGTGGGTTCCGTGCCGACGGCGCTGTCGGCGCTGTCGGCGCTGTCGGCCTGGAGGCGCGGCTCGGCTCCGGTGGGCAGCGCCAGCTCCGGCAGGTCGATGCGTCGCCCCTCGGCGCTCGACCGCAGACCAGCCTCCGCGAGCGCCACGCCGCGGGCGCCGGACAGCAGGTCGTACGGGTGCGGGCGACCGGCGACGAGGTCGCGCAGGAAGTCCTCCCACTGTGCGCGGAAGCCGTTGCCGAACTCCTCGTTGTCGGGGACCTCGAGCCACTGCCCGCGGTAGTCCCGCTCGTCCTTGAGGTCCGGGTTCCACACCGGCTTCGGCGTCGCCGTCCGCGGCTGGATCCGGCAACCGAACAGGCCCGCGACCGCGCTGCCGTCGGTGCCGTCGACCTGGAACTCGACGAGTTCGTCCCGGTCGACCCGGACCGCCCAGCTCGAGTTGATCTGCGCCGTGATGCCGCCGGCGAGGTCGAACACGCCGTAGGCCGCGTCATCCGCGGTCGCCTCGTACGCCGAGCCCTGCTCGTCGGTGCGCTCCTCGATGTGGGTGACCGCGCGGGCGTACACCGACTCGACGCGGCCGAACAGCTGCTCGAGGACGTAGTTCCAGTGCGGGAACATGTCGACGACGATGCCGCCGCCGTCCTGCTTGCGGTAGTTCCAGCTCGGTCGCTGCGCGGTCTGCCAGTCCCCCTCGAACACCCAGTAGCCGAACTCGCCCCGGACGCTGAGGACCTTCCCGAAGAAGCCGGAGTCGATCAGGCGGCGGAGCTTGCGGAGCCCGGGCAGGTAGAGCTTGTCGTGCACGACGCCGTTCGGGACACCGGCCGCGGCCGCGAGTCCGGCGAGTTCGAAGGCCTCGGCGGAGGTCTCCGCCGTCGGCTTCTCGGTGTAGATCGCCTTACCGGCCGCGATCGCCTTCCGCAGGGCGTCGGCACGGGCGCTCGTGACGGCGAAGTCGGCGAAGACGTCCCAGCGCGGGTCGGCGAGGGCGGCGTCGAGGTCGGTCGTCCAGTGCTCGAGGCCGTGGCGCGTGGCGATCTCCTCGAGCTTCGCGGCGTTCCGGCCGACCAGGATCGGTTCGACCTGCAGCCTCGTACCATCCGGGAGGAGGAGCCCACCGTCGTCGCGGATGGCCAGGATCGACCGGACGAGGTGCTGGCGGTAGCCCATGCGTCCGGTGACGCCGTTCATGATGATGCCGATGGTGCGCGTGGTCAACGCGTGCTCCCTTGCTCGCTGTGGCCCGCTCCCCGGTCTGCGGGAAAGCGCTTGCCGGAACCGTACACCACGGGTCGGGCCGATCGCACGCGCGTGTGCGTTCGTGTGCGTTCGGGGCGGCACGCCGAGAGGTCAGAACACGCCGCTCACGTCCGCCGAGCGGGCACGAAACGTCACACTCGAGCCCCTGGAACGGCAGTTCGTGCCCGCTCGCCGCCACGCACCCGGGTGCGCGCGGGCGCTCCCCGGGCGTTCGCTGGCGTGCGCGAGCATCGGCGCGCGCGACTCCCGGCTCGCTTGAGAGGGCATGACCTGCCGCTCACGTCCGCCGAGGTGGCACGAAGGGTCACGAGCGACCGTCGAGAGCGACAGATCGTGCCCTCTCGAGGTCGACCGGCCCGCACCGGCCCGGCCCGCCCCGGCCCCGCCCCCGCTACCTCGCGGTGCTCGCGCGCAGCACGACCTCACCGTCGACGGCACCGTCGACCTCGACCCCGAGGGCCCGCCGCACCGCCCGCGCCCCGATCTCCTCGAGGGGCAACCGCACCGTGCTCAGCGCCGGCACGACGTCGGCGAGCATCTGCACGTCGTCGAACCCCGCCACGCCGACGTCGACGCCCGGCACGAGCCCGCGCTCCCGGATCGCCGCCACCGCCCCCACCGCCATCAGGTCCGTCACCGCGAACACGCACCGCGGCAGCACCGGACCGCCGTCGGCAGCGGCGTCGAGCAGCGCGGACATCGCCCGGTACCCGCCGTCGCGCGAGAACTCCGACGGCACGATCGCCCGGTCGGGGACCCGGAGGCCGTGCGCCGCGAGCCCCGCCACGAAGCCGTCCACCCGCGCCCGTGCGGTGACGAGCTCGGGGTCGCCGGCGAGCACCGCGAACGAGTCGTGCCCCTGCTCGACGAGCGCTCCGGCGAGGGCCGCCGCGCCACTGAGGTTCCGGATGACCAGGGGTTGCACGCCCTCCACGCCCGCGACCGCGCCGTCGAGGTCGGACACGAGCGCCGACACCCCCGCGCCGGCGGCGATCAGCCCGGACACCGCGGCCGCGACCTCGCCGCCCGCGCCGAGCCGTCGGCTCACCGCGAGGACGACCGCGCGTGGCCGGAGTCCGGCGACGACGCCGAGCAGCGTGGCCTCCCGTGCGGGGTCACCCCCGGTCGACGTGATGGTGACGACGAGTCCGGCCTCGTCGGCAGCCCGGATCGCGCCGGCCGCGATCGCCGCGAAGTAGGGGTCCGCGATGTCCCCGACGACCAGCGCGAGGGTCGTCGTGGTCCCGCGGGCGACCGCCTGCGCCTGCACGTTGGCGGTGTACCGGAGGGCCTGGGCCGCCTCGTGCACGCGCTCGACCGACTCCTGCCGCACCTTCCGCGTGCTGCCGTTCAGCGCCCGCGAGGCGGTCGCGAGCGACACGCCCGCACGCGCCGCCACGTCTGCCAGGGTGACGTTGCTCCGTTCAGGCATGTCGCGCCTCCAGTCCGGTCTGCGCCGTGCGTCGTCTGTGGCGAGGATAGCGATTTCCCTGGAGGCGCGGATCGCCTCCGCACCGCAGGTGCGGTGGGCAGGTCACAATGTCTCGACATTCGCCAGGAAAGCGCTTGCCATGAGCGCTCACGTCGTGTAGACCTTGTGTCCTCGGCCGAGACATCCCGAACGCTCGCCCGCGGCACAGACCGTGGTCCCGAACGAAAGCAGTGACGATGAAGTCATCCAAGAGAATGCTCGCGCTCGCCGGCGGCATCGCCGCGCTCGCGCTCCTGAGCGGCTGTGCGTCCGGCAGCTCGGGCTCCAGCGAGAAGGTGGACAACCTCACCTTCTGGCTCAGCACCTCGACCGCGCAGGAGAAGGGGTACCAGGACCTCGCGACCGCGTACGAGAAGAAGACGGGCGTCACGGTGAAGATCGTGAACCTGCCCTACGACGGCCTGCAGACGAAGCTCCGAGAGTCGGCTCAGGCGAACTCGCTCCCCGACGTCGTCCGCGCCGCGGGCATCGACCCGATCTGGACCGGCAAGACCGTCGACCTGTCCTCGATCGTGGACGACGACGCGAACAAGATCGACAAGGACATCATCGCGAAGGACGACGACGGCAAGGTCACCTCGATCCCCTCCGACGTCACCGCGGCCGGTCTCTTCGTGAACAAGTCGCTGTTCGACAAGGCCGGCGTCTCGTACCCGACCGACCCGGCGAAGGCGTGGACCTGGGACGAGTTCCTGCAGGCCGCCGACCAGGTGAAGGCGAAGACGGGCGCGAAGTACGACCTGACCTTCGACTCCTCGCCGTCGCGACTGCGTGCGTACATGTTCACCAAGGGCACCGACTTCATGCAGCAGGCGAAGGACGGCTCCTTCCCGACGGACGCCAAGACGGTGACGGCGCTGCAGGACTTCGCCGACATGAACGACGACTCGACCATGCCGAAGTCGGTGTGGACGAGCGGTCAGGACCCGAACGCGCTGTTCAAGAGCGGCCAGGTCGTCGCCTACTTCTCGGGCGTGTGGCAGTCGTCGGACTTCGCGTCGAACATCACCGACTTCGAGTGGGCGAGCGCGGCGACCCCGGCGGACCCGACGCACGCGACCGAGATCAACTACGGCGGCAACATCGTCGGCTTCCAGAACTCGGATGCCCGCGGTGCGGCGGCGAAGAAGTTCATCGACTACATGTACGACCCGACGAACTACGCGAAGCTCGTCACGACGAACGGCTTCCTGCCCGTCGAGACCGGGTTGGACATCACCTACCCGTTCGAGTCGCAGGCTGCCAAGGACTCCTTCGCGCTGTACCAGAAGGAGATCGACGCCGCCGATCCCATCTCGAGCTCCTACGCCAAGGAGAGCGCGAAGTGGGCGGTCGAGGGCAAGGAACTCGGCACCGACCCGACCACGGCTGAGGTCGGCAAGCTCATCAACGGGCAGCAGTCGGCGAAGAAGACCCTCGAGACGATCACGAAGTACTACGAGGACCACGTGGGGTGACCGACGGGCCGGGCGCGTGTGCGCCCGGCCCCCGGCGCCCGCCTGACCCGCGGCTTCCGCCCGCGGGCGCGCGCCACCCCGCCCGGTGCCCGCGCCGCCCGGCGCCCATCCCGTTCCCCCGCTCCAGCACGACGAACGAAGAGGATCATCGTGAGCATCCCCACCGCAGCCGGCGACGTGCAGACCGCCGTGCCCACCCCGGTGCCCCCTCGGCGGCCCGGTGCCGCGAGGACGAACAAGCGCCGACGCTCCGGCGTCAGCAAGCCCGTCCTCGCCCCGATCCTGTTCGTCAGCGTCAACGCGGTGCTCTTCGTCGTGTTCTTCGTGTGGCCCGCGGTGATCGGCCTCGGCTACTCGTTCACCGACTACAACGGCGTCGTCGCCCCGAAGTTCATCGGCCTCGAGAACTACTTCCAGCTCTTCGCCGACAACACCTTCTACGCGGCCCTCGCACGCACCCTCCTCTACGCGGTCGTCGCGGTCCCGCTCGGCTTCGTGCTCGCGCTCTCGATGGCGCTCATGCTGACGAGCCCGGCCGCGAAGGGCCGGAGCGTCGCCCGCATCGTGTTCTTCGTGCCGTGGCTCATCTCCCCCATCGTCACGGGTGTGATCTGGCGGTGGATGTTCGGCGAGAACTTCGGCCTGGCGAACTTCGTCATCGAGTCCCTCGGTGGCAAGGCCGTGCCGTGGCAGTCCAACGCGGACCTGTCCCTGCTCGTCGTGGTGTTCGCCACCGCGTGGGCGGGCGCGGCGTTCAACATGCTGCTGTTCGTCGCCGCGATCCGGAACGTGCCGCAGTCCTACTACGAGGCCGCGTCGCTCGACGGCGCCGGCGCCTGGCACCAGTTCCGCTACATCACGCTGCCGAGCATCGCCCCGACGTCGTTCATCGTGGTCCTGCTGTCGTCCCTCGGGGCGTTCAAGGAGTTCGCGACCATCCAGGCGCTCAACGGCGGCGGTCCCGGCACCGACAACAACCTGCTCGTGCAGTACATCTACACGAACGGGTTCCAGAACGCCCACATCGGCTACGCGAGTGCGGCGTCGATGGTCCTCATGCTCATCCTCATGGCCATCGCGCTCATCCAGCTGGCCGTGAACCGTCGGACGGAGGCCCGTCGATGACCGCCACCCTGCCCAGCGCCCCCGGTGCACCCGGCACGTCCGGCGCGTCCGCGACCGACCACACCACGAAGACGAAGACGAGGACCAAGCCCGCGCACGGCGGCAACCACGCGCCGCGTCCCCGTGCCATCGCCGTCACCGCCCTGCTCTGGGTCTTCATCATCGCCTTCGGCTTCCCGGTGCTCTGGTTCGTCCTCAGCGCGTTCAAGCCCGGCGGCGAACTGTTCTCGTACCCGCTCACCCTGCTGCCGAAGAACTGGTCGGTCAGCGGCTTCACCGAGGCCTGGGCCAGCTACGACTTCGCCCGCTACTTCTGCAACACCGTCATCGTCGCGCTGGTCACCACCGTGCTCACGGTCCTGGCGAGCGCCGCCACCGGGTACGCCCTGGCGAAGTACGACAACAAGTGGCTCAAGGTGTTCTTCGTCTGCATCCTCGCGACGACCATGCTCCCCACCGAGGTCATCCTCGCCCCGACGTTCATCGTCATCCGGGACCTCGGCATGTACGACTCGCTCGCGGGCATCATCGTGCCGTCGGTCATCACCGCGACGGGCATCTTCATGTTCCGGCAGTTCTTCATCACGGTGCCGGACGACCTCGTCGAGGCCGCCCGCATCGACGGTGCGAGCGAGTTCGGGATCTTCTGGCGGATCATGCTGCCGATCTCGCGTCCGATCATGCTCACGCTGGCGATCTTCTCGTTCCAGTGGCGGTGGAACGACTACATCTGGCCACTGCTCGTGCTGAACGACCCGCACCAGTTCACGATCCAGATCGCCCTGCAGAGCATCGTCGGCGCGGAGAACGTCAACTGGACGGTGCTGCTGGGCGCCTCGGTGATCTCGATCATCCCGCTCGTCCTCATCTACCTGGTCTTCCAGAAGTACGTGAACGGCGCGGACCTCAACGCGGGCCTCAAGGACTGATGGGCTTCCTCGACCTCGTCGGTCCGGCCGCCGACGCCGACGCGGCTCGCCTCCGGCGCACCGACGACGACCCCGCGACACTCCAGCACCGGGAGCTGATGGCGCGTGCCCTCACGCTGGTCGGCGCGTGGGTCCGGAGCCGGCCTGGAGGCACGGATCGCCTGGACGACACCGACCTCGCCACCGCCCACGGCTGGGTCCGGCACCTCGCCGCCCGGCAGTCGCCGGGCGGGACCTTCGTCGGCGGCGATAACGTGCTCTCGCCGCCGGACTCCGCGTTCACAGTGAACGACGTGTGCGACGCCCTCGAGCTCCTCGCGCCGCACCGTGCGACCGTGCCGGCGGCCGGGGCACTCGCCGACGACCTGGACGGGATCGTGCACCGTGCGACGCCCGCGCTGCTGACCGGCGGGGTGCACACGCCGAACCACCGCTGGGAGATCTCGGCAGCGCTCGCCCGCGTCCACCGGCTGCACCCCGACCCGGCGCTCGTCGAACGCATCGACGCGTGGCTCGCCGAGGGCCCGGACATCGACGACGACGGCCTGTGGTCGGAACGGAGCCCGAACTACGCGGCCGCCGTCTCCTGCCCGTCGTTCCTCGTGCTCGCCGAGGTGCTCGGTCGCCCCGCGCTGCTCGACCCGGTCCGCCGGTCCCTCGACGCGACGCTCGCACTGCTGCTGCCGGACGACACCGTCGAGACCGTGCAGTCCCGCCGGCAGGACCAGTCGAAGCCGTTCGGCATCGGGGCCTTCGCTCCCCTGCTCTGGCACGTCGCGGTCCTCGACGGCCGTCCCGACCTGGCCGCCGTGGCCGCCCGCGCCGCGACCACCGAGATGTGGCAGCCAGGGGCGGTCGCCGCGCGCGCCATGACCGACCCGCTCCTGGCGCAGCCGTTGCCCGGCGGTGCCCTGCTCCCGTTCGGCACCACCGCGTTCAGGGACGCCCGGCTCGTGCACGTCCGCGAGGCCGATCGCGACGTCGTGCTCTTCGCCGGCTCGGACGTCCCGGCGCAGGGGCACGTGCGCTCGGGGCTGGCGAACAGCCCGACCTTCCTGCGCGTGTTCGCCGGTTCGGTCGTGCTGTCCGACGTGCGGCTGTCGCGGGAGTTCTTCGGTCTCGGGCCGTTCCGCCCGACCGAACTCGACGTGCTCGACGACGGACGCTTCCGGCTGACCGAGCGGGTGACGGCGGGCTACCACCAGCCGCTCGCCGCCGAGATGCGCCGCCCGCTCGGTGACTACGACCTGACGGACGAGGGACGGTTCTCGGCGTCGATGTCCTTCGGCGACCGCGCGCTGGACCCGGTCGCGCTCACGACGACGGTCGACGTGGCCGTCACACCCGGCGAGGTCGTGCTCGACGTCGAGACCGCGGGTGCCGACGTGCCGTGGTCGCTCCAGCTGACCTTCCGCGCCGGGGGTACCTTCTCGGGTGTGAGCACCGACGCCGGCACCGGGGAGCGTGTCCTCGACGCGGGGACCGGCTCGTACCGTGTCGGCAGCGACACCGTGACGTTCGGCCCCGGCAACGGTTCGGGGCCCGGCCAGCCGGCGTTCTACGCGCCCGGCCAGGACTACGCCTTCCTCGGCGGCACGGACCGTCCCGACGGCGAGCACGTGCACGTCACCGGGCGTTCCCCGGGCCGCACCCGCATCGTGATCGGCACCGCTCGATGAGCCTGCCCGGCGTGGTGCTCGTCGGCGCGCGCGGCTTCGGCCTGCACCACCGCGCGAACATCGACCGGCTCGTCGCCGCGGGAGTGTGCGAGCTCACCGCGGTCGTCGACCCGACTCTCGGCACGGAGACCGACGGCGGTGTCCCGGTGGTCGCCGACGTCGCCGCCGCTGCGGTTCTCGGTTCGGTCGACGTCGTGGTCGTCGCCGCTCCGATCGGCGCGCACCTGCCGCTGGCGCTCGCAGCCTTGGAGGCCGGCGCCGACGTCCTGCTCGAGAAGCCACCGGTGACGACGCACGCGGCACTCGCGACACTGCTCGACGCCGCGGACCGCTCCGGTCGCGTGGTCCAGGTCGGGTTCCAGAGCCTCGGGTCGCACGCGATCCCGGCGTTCCGCACCGGCGAGCTCGTCGGGGCCGTCCGCTCCGCCGCAGCCGTCGGGACCTGGACCCGGAACCAGGCGTACTGGGACCGCTCCGCGTGGGCCGGACGTCGACGGGTCGGTGGGGTGGACGTCCTGGACGGCGTCGTCACGAACCCGCTCGCGCACGCCGTGGCCACCGCACTCGCGCTGGTCGGGTGCCGCCGTGCCGACCAGGTCGCCCGTGTCGAGGTCGAGCTGTACCGGGCGAACGCGATCGAGGGCGACGACACCTCGGCCGTCCGGGTCACCACGACGGCCGGGCTCGAGGCGACCGCGGCACTCACCCTCTGCGCACCGTCCGAGGTCCTGCCCACCGTGCGGGTCCGCGGCACGACGGGCACGGCGACGCTCGGCTACACGACCGACGAGGTCACCGTCGACGGGGTCACGCGGGACCTCGGTCGGACGGACCTGCTCGAGAACCTGCTCGCGCACCGGTCCCGCGGCGACGAGCTCCTGGTGCCGCTCGAGTCGACCGGCGCCTTCGTCGAGGTGCTCGAGGCCGTCCGCACGACCGAGCCGGTGCAGATCGACCACCCCTGGGTGACGTGGGAGGGCGACGGCCCCGAGCGCCGGCCAGTCGTCGCGGACGTCGAGACGATCGTCGACCGAGCCGCCGACCAGCAGGCCCTGTTCTCCGAGGTCGGCGCTCCGTGGGCGCACACCGTCCGCGACGAGGTCCTGCAGGAGCTCGTCGTCGACGGCACCCGCGTCGCGACGGTGCTCGACGGCGCGGGGACCATCGCGACGTCGTCCCCCCGCCCGTACCTGCACCCCGTGCGGACGCTCGGCGGCACGACGGTGAGCGCCCACCACCCGCCGGACCACGACTGGCACTGCGGCGTCGGGTTCGCGATCCCGGACCTGGACGGGGTGAACTGCTGGGGCGGCCGGACGTACGTGCACGGCGAGGGCTACGTCTGGCGCGACGACCACGGCAGCGCGGACGTGCCGCACACCGAGCTGCACGGGCACACGCTCCACCAGGAGGTCGTCTGGCGCGGCCCCGATCGCGCGGTCGCCCTCCACGAGGACCGTTCCCTCGCGTGGCGCGCCGTCGACCGGGGCTGGGAGCTGACGTGGTCGTCGTCGTTCCGGACACCGGGTGACGCCGTCGTGCACCTCGGCGGCCCGGGCAGCAACGGCCGCGTCGGTGCCGGCTACGGCGGGTTCCTCTGGCGCTTCCCACCGTGCGCGGACATCACGGTTCGGACGGCGGACGCCACCGGCGAGGACGCCGTGCACGGGTCGGTCGCACCGTGGATCGAGTGGTCGGCCGTGTTCGACGGAGCCCCGGCGACGGTCCGCCTCGAGGCGCTCGACCACCGCGACCCGTGGTTCGTCCGCGCCGCGGAGTACCCCGCGATCGGGGCCGCGCTGGCCTGGAGCGAGCCGGCGATCGTCCGTCCGGGCATCCCCCTCGTGCGCTCGTTCCGCGCGACCATCACCGACTGAGCGCCACTGACCCCATGCCGGTGCACGCGAACACCCCCGCTACGGTGGCCGGATGACCGACACCGACTGGGAAGCCCGCGTCGCCGCACTCTGGGCCGACGACACGATCGACGACACCACGCGCATCGACCGCATGCACGAACTCGCCGCGACCGCCCCGCACCCCGCCCTCGGCGCGTTCGAACTCGGCGGCTCGCTCGACTCCGCCGGCCACGAGGCCGAGGCCGACGTCCACTACACCGCCGCGACCGCCGCCGGCCTCGCGGAGGTCGACCCCGCCCGCGCGGCGCAGCTCGTGGTGCAGCACGCGTCGACGCTCCGGAACCTGGACCGGGTCGACGAGGCGATCGCGATGCTCCAGGCCGCGCCCACCCACCCGTCGACGGGTGCTGCCCCGCGGGTGTTCCTCGCGCTCGCCCTGCACAGCGCCGGTCGGTACGACGAGGCCCTGCGCGTCGCGATCGAGGCCGTCGAGCCCACCCTCCCCCGCTACAACCGCTCGGTCCGCGCCTACGCCGCAGCGCTCACCGAGCCCGACCGCGCGTAGGGAGCACTCGCCCGCCCGCCCGCCCGCACGCGCCCGCCCCGCGCGCGTATGCTCGGCGCCACCGCCCGACGAAGGAGTCAGCGATGCCCGCACGGTTCGTGTACTGGATGAACATCTCGCTCGACGGCTTCATCGAGGGCCGTCCGGCGCCGGCGAGCGACCTCGGCGCACCCGACTGGATCCGCATCGACGAGCAACTGCACCGCTTCTTCAACGAACGGGCGAAGGCGATGACGATGGGCGTCGAGGGCCGCGTGATCCACGACATGATGGACCCGTTCTGGCCCGACGCCCGGACCGACGAGTCGCTGCCTGACTACCTCCGCGAGTACGGCGAGATCTGGACCGAGCAGCCGAAGATCCTCGTGTCACGCTCCCGCACCGCGGCCGACCACAACACGACGATCTACGGCGACGACGCGATCGCCCGGCTCGCCGAGCTCCGCCAGGAGAACGAGGGCGACATCGGCGTCGGCGGTGCGGACCTCGCCACGCAGTTGCTCGCCGCGGGTCTCCTCGACGAGCTCCTGCTCTTCACCCACCCGGCGGTCCTCGGCGCCGGCCGGCCGCTGTTCGACTCCCCCGCCGACGCGATCCGGGAGCCGTTGCAGCTCGAACTCCTGGAGCAGCGCCGCTTCGACAACGGCGTCACCATGCACCGGTACGAGATCCTGCGGGCCGCAACCCCGTGACGGACTGGAGGCACGGTGCCAGCTGGCACCGTGCCTCCAGTCCGCAGCGCGGTCGCGTCAGACGTCGCGTCGGCGCGCGACCGACAGGGCGAGCACACCGATCACCACGACCTCGGCCACGAGGACGGCGAACCCACCCCAGCCGTTCAGCACGACTCCGTCCTGCTGCGCGCCCGTGTAGGAGTACGTGTAGAGCTGCATCCCCGCCTGGTCGGGCAGGAACTTCGCGATGTCGAGCACCCACTGCTGGCGCATCAGGTTGCCGATGCCCGACAACACGATGGGCAGCACCAGGAGGATGCCGACGGTCACGGCGATCCCACCGGCGCTCGACCGCAGGAGCAGCCCGATGCCGTACGCCAGCAGTGCGAGGAGCGTCACGTACACCGACGACCCGAGGATCGGCAGGAAGACGGACGGGTCGCCGATCGCGACCTCCGCGCCCTTCGCCGACTGCAGCGCGGTGGACAGGAGCACGCCGATCCAGGTGGAGACGATGCTCACGACGAACGTCGTCACCGCGAGGACGGTCGCCTTCGCCAGGATCACACCGGTCCGGCCCGGGTCGGCCGTGAACGTCGAGCGCACCTGGCCGGTGCCGTACTCCCCCGTGATGATCAGCACGCCGAGCACGCCGACCACGAGCGCGGTCAGGCTGACGCTCGCGGTGTTGATGCTCACGAAGCTGCCCTTCAGGGCGTCCTCCGGGACGTCACTGCCCGGAGCGCCGACGGCACCGCCGAGCAGTGCTGCCATCCCGACCGTCACGACGACGAGGATGGCGTAGCACCACCAGGTGGACCGGATGCTGCGGAGCTTGATCCACTCGCTGCGGATCAGGCGGCCGAACCCGAGGCGGACGGTGTCCGGCAGGGCGGTGGCGGTGGCGGTCATCGGGTGCCCTCCGATCGGTACTCGACGTCGTCGCGGGTGAGTGCCATGTAGGCCTCCTCGAGGCTGGCACCCACCGGGGTGAGCTCGTGCAGCGGGACACCGACCTGCGCGGCGATGTTCCCGACCGTCACGGCGTCCGGACCGACGACCAGGAAGGTGCCGTCCTCGCGCGGGGTGATCGACGCGTTCGGGCCGATCGCCTGGAACAACTGGTCCGGCGCGGGCGTGCGGACGACGACTCGACTGCCGCCGCCGTTCGCCGCGCCACCGGCCACGAACTCCTGGATCGGGGCGTCCGCGAGCACCCGGCCACGGCCGAGGACGACCACGCGGTCCGCCGTCTGTGCCATCTCGCTCATGAGATGGCTCGACAGGAAGACGGTGCGACCGTCGGCGGCCATCCGCCGGGCGAGCTGCCGGACCCAGAGCACGCCGTCCGGGTCGAGGCCGTTCACCGGCTCGTCGAGGATGAGGGTCTTCGGGTCGCCGAGGAGTGCCGCCGCGATGCCGAGCCGCTGGCCCATGCCGAGGGAGAACCCGCCGACGCGCTTCTTGGCGACCGACTCCAGGCCGGTCATGTCGATGACCTCGTGGACGCGGGACTTCGGGATGCCGTGGGTCGCAGCGAGGGAGAGCAGGTGGTTGTAGGCGCTCCGCCCCGGGTGCACCGCCTTCGCCTCGAGCAGCGCGCCGACCTGCCGGAGCGGGTCGCGGAAGCTCCGGTACGGCTGACCGTTCACCGTCGCCCGTCCCGCGGTGGGACGGTCGAGCCCCATGATCATGCGCATCGTCGTGGACTTCCCGGCGCCGTTCGGGCCCAGGAAGCCGGTCACGCTGCCCGGCCGCACGACGAACGAGACGTCGTCGACGGCGGTCTTCGGACCGTACTGTTTGGTGAGGTGCTCGACTTCGATCACGGCGGCCACGCTACGGGAGCGGCACCGCCGGCCGCGTCCGCCCTGAGGGGGAGATGCCGTGCACCCCGCGACGGACCCGATCCGTCCGGCCCGTCAGCCGCCCGCGCCCAGTGCGATCACGGCACGGAGACCGGCCCAGTCCGCGCGGTGGTCGGGGTCGATCTCCGTTCGGCAGCGTCCCGCGAACTCGGCTGCCCCGAGCGCCAGATCGGGACCGAGCGACTCCGCGAGCAGCGCCTGGGCCTCCGACGCCCGGGCGTCCAGGGGCGATCCGGATCGGTGGTGGTCCGTGCCGGTCGCGCGGTCGATCGCGACCATCACGTCGACCAGGGCCGTCCGGACGATGCCGAGCACCAGGTGCATCCCGATCAGGTCGTTCCCGCGGCCGAACCGGACGGCGGCGAGCGCGGCGTCGAACCGCACGCTGTTGTCTGCCGGAGGTGTCGGCAGCAGGACGCGCTCCCCCTGCACGGTCAGGTCGACCCGCCGCCCGTCGACGAGCACGAGTCGGACGGTCTGCGAGGTCTCGGTGTCGTGCTCCTGCCACGCCCACGGCATGCCGTCGAGCAGCCTCTCGGCGTCGATGTCCGCCGTGAGGGTGAGCGCCACGTCCACGTCACTCCAGCCGTCGAGCGTGCCGGGCTCGGTCACCGAACCGTACGGCTCGACCGTGCTGCCGCCGGGCACCTGCGTGCGGATCCGCTCGAGGAGGTCGGTCTGCCACGTCATGCGGGCATAGTACGGGTGTGGGAGCGTGGACGGCATGCCGTCCCCCCAAGCGCTCAGCGAGTCCGACCGCCGGATCGTCGCGGCGTGGGCGGCCGACTGTGCGGAGCGGGTCCTGCCGCTCTTCGAGGTCGAGGCGCCGGACGACGACCGTCCGCGCGACGCCATCGCACGCGCGCGCGGGTTCGCCCGCGGGGAGCTCGATGCCGCCGGCCAGATCCGACGCCGGTTCGAAGCGGGTCGTGCAGCACACGCGGTGACCTCCCCGGCCGCCGTCGCGGCAGCGCGAGCCGCGGCGCAGGCCTCGGGCGTCGCACACATGGGGGCCCATGCCCTGGGCGCTGCCGCCTACGCGGCGCGGGCTGCCGAACTGGCCGAGCCGCGCCTCCCGGCCGACCGGTCCACTGACCGCGAGCTGCGCTGGCAGCTCGACCACCTGACGGACCCGGTGCACACAGCGCTCCGCCTGCTGCCGACGCTCGGCACCGACTCGTCCGGACCGCTGGGGCCGGGGCTGCTCGCGCGGGGCGACCTCGGCGAGCACATCCGCGCGGTGCAGCACGCGATCGGCAGCGCTACCCTGTCGCCGTGAGCGACGCGCTGGACGACGGGCCCTTCTTCCACGGGACGAAGGCGGACCTCCGTGTGGGTGACCTGCTGACCGCGGGGTTCCGGTCGAACTACCGGCCCGAGATCGTGATGAACCACGTGTACTTCACCGCGCTCCGTGACGGTGCCGGGCTCGCCGCTGAACTCGCGGCGGGCGAGGGACTCCCCCGCGTCTACGAGGTCGAGCCGACCGGCGCGTACGAGGACGACCCGAACGTCACCGACAAGAAGTTCCCCGGCAACCCGACGCGCTCGTACCGCAGTGCCGAGCCGCTGCGGGTCGTCGCCGAGGTGCTCGACTGGCCGCGGCTGACGCCAGAGGCCCTGCAGGCGTGGCGGGACCGGCTCGCCGTGCTGCGAGCCGACGAGCGGGGCGAGATCATCAACTGACGCCGTCGACCCGGGTCACTTCACGTAGTCGTACGTCGTGAACCAGTCGATGTAGAGGTGCCCCTTCTTGCCCCAGTTCCCGACCTGGAACATGTAGCGGTGCCCGGTCGTCGGGACGTCCCGCGTGATCGTCTTGATGACCTTGCCGTCGAGCTGGTAGGTCACCGACTTCCCCGGGATCCACTCGATCGAGTAGGTGTGCCAGGCCCGCCACGAGACACCCGTCCAGTGCTCGGTGGTGTTCATCTCACGGCCGGGGGTCATCGAGTGCTGGAACACCATCGGCGACGCCTCGAAGTTGCCCTCCGGGTAGTCGATCTCGCCGTCCGCCCACCGGTTCGAGTTCGGCCAGAGCATGAACGCCGCACCGTTGCCGTCGCCGCCGGTCGCCCGGGCGCGGACGGTGAACTTCCCGCCGACGTGCGTCCAGGCCTCCTTCGCGGTGCCGAACGTCCCGGCCGCGCCCTTCTTCCCGTCGAGCAGGACGTCCATCACGCCGTCGTGGCCGCTGATCTGCGACCCGGAGAAGTACATCCCTCCCGTGCCGTCCGGGTACGGCTGCCAGTTCTTCGCGTAGGTCTTCGCGAACTTCCCCTTGGCCGCGACGGCCGTGGTGCCGAAGTTCTCGATGACCCGTTGCTTGAACTTGCCGATGTTGCCGACGGGTGCCCCGGCGGCGGCCTCGGCGGTGGAGCCCTGCCCCACCGGTACGGCGATGATCATGGCGCTGAGGAGGACGGCCGCGACCGTCACCCGCACCGTCGAGCGCTGCTGCATGCGCTGTCACTCCCTCGGTGACCCGCGGCGCCCGTCCCGAGGCGCCGGAACGGCCGGGTGTCGGCCGTTCGCCGTGAACGCTAATCGGCGCGGGGACGCTGATCCGGGCCGCTCCGTCCCCAGTACGAGGGTGCGTCGGTACCCAGTCCGAGGGTGTGCGGGGCGGTCTGTCCCCCTGGCTCGTCCCGCGTAGCCGGGGCCGTTCCGCGCGTCGGGGGCCGTTCCGCGAGTCGGGGGCCGTTCCGCGCGTGGGAGGCCGTTCCGCGCCTAGAAGGCCGGATCTTCCGGCCTCCTACGCGCGATTCCGCTTTCCATGTCACGCGCTGTGGGAAGGAACGTCACCACCGCCGGCCTGGAGGCGCGGGGCGGGCCGGCACCGCGCCTCCAGGCCGTCAGGGGGTTCCGCCGGGCCGGCGGCCACCCCGTGGCCGGTCCCCACGCGCCACCCGCGTCAGACCTCGATGCGGAGCGCCGCGCCCGCGACGCGCGCCGGCTCGGGCAGCCGCTCGTTCGTGGCCGACGCCCGGAACGAGTCGAGCGCGAGCGCCGCGAACCGCCGGGCGGCGACGAGCCGCTCCCCCGGATCGTCACCGCGGAGTCCCCGCGCGGCCAACAGCACGAGCAACAGGTCGTCGACGACGAAGTCCGCCCGGAGCTGCCCCGCCGCCTTCGCCCGGACCGCGAGCCCTGCCATCGCGTGCAGGAGCTCGGCACGGTGCCGGGTGAGCCGGTCGGACACCTGCCCCGCAGCGACGAGCGCGTCGACGAACCCCTGGTTGCGGGCGTTCAGCTCGACGGTCCGCTCGACGACGGAGCGCAGGCCGTGCCAGGGGTCGGGGTGCCCGGCTCCCTCGAGGACGATGGCGCGGCACAGGTCGAGTTCGTCCTCGAAGGCGGCGTCGACGAGGTCCTGCCGGGTCGGGAAGCGCCGGTAGAGCGTGGCGGGTCCGACCCCGGCGTGCCGGGCGACCTCACGCATCGTGACGTCGAGGCCGCGCGCACCGAACAGGTCGCGCGCCGCCTGCAGCAGGCGATCGCGGTTCTCCTGTGCGTCCGCGCGGAGGTGAGACAGATCGTCGCTCATCACTCTCACTCTAGCCAAGTGGACGCAGGCGTCCGTTAGCGTCGCTCCGTCCTGGTCCGACCCCCAGGACGTCGAAGGAGCAGTCATGCGCGCCGTCACGATCGAACGGTTCGGACCCCCGGAGGGCCTCGTCCCGACCGACCTCCCCGATCCCGTCCCGGGCCCCGGCCAGGTCGTCATCGCGGCCGAGGCGATCGGCGTCGGCGGCGTCGACGCCGTGATCCGCCGCGGCACCATCGGGCGCGCCGGCATCGAACCCGGGTACGTCCCCGGGAGCGAGGCAGCGGGGACGGTCGTCGCCGTCGCGGACGACGTCGACCGGGCGTGGCTCGGCCGCCGGGTGTGGGCGTTCACCGGGGTCGGCGGCGCGTACGCCGAGCTGGTCGTCGCGGCGGTCGGCGACCTCACGCCGCTCGAGGACGGGTTCAGCGCGATCGACGCCGTCGCGCTCGGGTCAGCCGCGCCCGTGGCCCGGTTCGCACTCGCGCACGGGCACCTCGTGGCCGGCGAGCGGGTCCTGGTGCGCGGCGCCGCCGGCAGCATCGGCATCGCCGCCGTCGAGCTCGCGGCGCGGCTCGGGGCGTCCGCCGTCGCGGTCACGGCGGGATCGCCCGCCCGCGGGGAACGGCTCCGTGCACTCGGCGCGACCCACGTCCTCGACCGGCAGGGGCAGGGTGACGGACCGTCGTCGTACGACCTCGTGCTCGACATCGTCGGCGGGCCCGCGATGCCGGACTTCCTCGACCGGCTCGCCCCCAACGGCCGGCTCGTGCTCGTGGGCGCGGTGGGCGGGATGCCGCCCGCGGACTTCGGCGGCCGCCTGCTCGCGGCGTTCCAGCAGTCGCGGTCGTTCGCGACCTTCAGCCTCGACTCCGTGCCGCGCGACGCGCTGGCCACGGAGCGGGCCGAGCTGTTCCGGTCGGCCACGGCCGGCACGCTGACGGCGGTCGTCGACGACGTCCTGCCGCTCGCGGACGCGGCGGCGGCGCACCGCCGGATGGACGACGGCGAGGTGTTCGGACGGATCGTCCTGACGCCCTGAACCAGACCAGGAACGGACGGGAGGCACGGTGCCAGCTGGCACCGTGCCTCCCGTCCGTCACGTGGTGACGTCCGTCACCCGTCGGCCTGCGTCAGCCGCGGATCACCGAGATCTTGTCCGCTTGCGGACCCTTCTTGCCGGGCCCGACCTCGTAACGCACGTGCTCGGCGCCCTCGAGGGAGCGGAGCCCCGTCGTCACGACGATGCTGGAGAAGTGGGCGAACAGGTCCTGGGACCCGTCGTCCGGGGTGATGAAGCCGAACCCCTTGCTGCTGTCGAACCACTTCACGGTTCCGGTGGGCATGTGTCCCGCCCCCTAGTGGATGCGCAGTTGCGCGACCATCGGGCAGGCGAACGGGTCACGTGCGGCGAGTCCGACGCGGTTGAGGTACCGGACGACGATGCCGTAGGAGCGCAGCAGCGTGGTCTCGGTGTAGGGCACGTCCAGCGTGTCGCAGTGGTCCCGGACGAGCAGGCGCGCCTGCTTCAGCGCCGGACGCGGCATCGACGGGAACAGGTGGTGCTCGACCTGGTAGTTCAGGCCGCCCATCAGGAACGAGACCCACCATCCACCGCGGATGTTGCGGGAGGTGCGGACCTGGCGGGAGAAGAAGTCGACCTTCGCGTCGTGCGCGATCGTCGGCATGCCCTTGTGGTTCGGGGCGAACGAGGCGCCCATCATCACACCGAAGACGGCGAGCTGCACACCGAGGAACGCGCACGCCATGCCGAACGGCAGGAACCAGAACACGATCGTCAGGTAGATGCCGAAGCGGGCGACGAGCAGACCGGCCTCGATGAAGCGGTGCTTGACGTCGGCCTTCGTGCCGTTGCCGGTGACGATCGACATGACCGCGTAGCGGTGCAGGTTGAGGCCCTCGAGCGTGAGCAGGGGGAAGAACAGCCACCCCTGGAAGCGCATGAACGTCGTCATGAGCGGGCCCTTGACGGCCGCGGCGTCCTCCGGCAGGAACCGGATGCCGTCCGGTGCGATGTCAGGGTCCTTGCCCACGGTGTTCGGGTTGCCGTGGTGGCGGGTGTGCTTGTTCATCCACCACGAGTAGCTGAGGCCCACCAGGAACGTGCCGATGTAGCGGCCGGCGTGGTCGTTCCAGCGCTGCGAGGCGAAGACCTGTCGGTGCGCGGCCTCGTGCGAGAGGAACGCGAACTGCGTGAAGAGGACGCCGAGGGCTCCGGCGACGATGAGCTGGAACCAGGAGTCGCCGAGGAACGCGAACGCGACCCAGGCGAGCGCCAGGGTCCCGATCAGGCTGCCGAACAGCGACCAGTAGAACCCGGTGCGACGGCGCAGGAGGCCGTTCTCCTTCACCTGCGCCAGGAGCGAGGAGTAGGTCGAGGTGCCGTTGCGGCTCCCCGATCCGGGACGAGTGCGGGTGTAACCCGGTGCGAGCGGAGTGGTGGTCATCAGGACCGACCTTCCGTTACGGATCGGTCCTTCAACCGGTACGAGGGAGTTCACGCATCTGCGCTTGTCGCGACCCTAGGGGCCGAAGATGCGTGTTCGCCTGGCAGTCCGGTTTGCGTCGGTCCGCGGTTCGGGGGACCTCGGCGCCGCCCGCGCGCGCCGTCTGCTGACGGACTGCTGCCGGTCTGGCACGATCGGGGCATGCCCCTCGCCGGAACTCCCCTGGCACGGCTCGGCTTCCTGACCATCGGGTCCTTCCACCCCGCCCGGCCGTCCGCGGGCCACGAGGACACGCTGCGGGTCATCGAGCGCGCCGAGGCACTCGGCTTCGACAGCGCCTGGCTCCGGCACCGACACCTGCAGCACGGCATCTCTTCCCCCGTGGCGGTGATGGCAGCTGCCTCGCAGCGGACGTCGCGGATCGACCTCGGCACCGCGGTCACGCCGATCGGAGCGGAGAACCCCTTCCGGCTCGCCGAGGACCTCAGCACCGTCGACGTCCTGTTGGGCGGACGGCTGAACCCCGGCTTCTCGGTCGGCACCCCGATGCACTACGACCTGTACCGCGAGGCGCTCTACCCCGACACCGCCGACCAGGAGGACCTCGGGAACGACCGCCTGCTGCGGTTCCGCGACCTCGTGCGCGGCGACCCGGTCACCGTCGCCGTCGATCGGCGCGGCTTCGAGGAGTTCGCGAGCACCGTCCAGCCGCACAGCCCCGGCCTCGTCGACCGCATCTGGTACGGGACCGGCAGCACCAGATCAGCGGTGTGGGCCGGGGAGAACGGCTTCCACCTGCTGACCTCGAGTGTCACGCGCAGCGAGCACGGCACCGACTTCGCCACGAACCAGCGGGCGCAGATCGACGCCTACCTCGCGGCCCACCCCGACCCCGCCAGCGCCCGGGTCTCGCAGGGTCTGGTCGTCATCCCGACCGACACCGCGACACGGGAGCAGGAGGCCCGCTACCGCGCGTACGTCGACGGGCGCTCCGGGCGGGTCGGTGTGCCGATGGGCCCGGCGGGCATGCTCTTCGCCGCCGATCTCGTCGGGTCCTCCGCGGAGATCGCGGACCGGCTGCGCGCCGATGCCGGGTACCAGGCGGTCACCGAGGTCGCCTTCGCGCTGCCGTTCGCGTTCGAGCCGGAGGACTACGCGCAGATCATCACGGACATGGCGGAGCGGCTCGGGCCGGAGCTGGGGTGGGCGCCGGAGCGCGGGGTCTGAGAGCGCCGTCGGCTCGTCTCACCAGTGCAGGCGGAGGAACCGCCGGAGCTGGCCGTGCGCGACCGGCTGCTCGCCCTTGGCGAACCGCCCCCAGACCTCACGGAGGAGACGGCCGTCCCGATCCGTCGCGCTCCACGCCGACCCCGCGACGAGTCCGGCGTCCCGCCACGTGGTCTCGTCCCCGAACAGCAGCGGCAGGTCCACCGTGTGCGCGGCGCCGAGCGGGTTGCCCGGCGCCGACCAGGACAGGACGTACTCCCCTGCCCGTCCACCCGCTCGCCGGTGGCGCCGAGCGAAGACTCTTGCACCGTGCCCGTAGACCGCGCGGGTCGCGTACGACACGACGGCACGTTCGATCAGCCGTCCGACCACGGGGAGGCGCATCCACGGGTGCAACCCGGTGAGGCTCGGGAGGAAGAGCCGAGCCTCCTCCGTCGTGTGCCCGACCAGGACGTCGACAGCACGAGCCGACCGGTCCAGAGCCGCCTCGAGGCCCTGTTCGTCCGGCAGCGGCGCGTACCCGTACTGCGGCGCGATCGGCATCCCGCCGCGGAAGCCGAACGGCGCTGCGGACCGCAGGTAGGCGGCCTGCGCCTCGGCCACCTCGGTGAGCGGTGTGTCGGCACCGACCACTGCGGCGTGGGGTGCGAGCTCCCGGTCCATCGCCGCGCGCCGGCGCGTGATCCCGAACGGCGCGCTCTGCAGGATGGCGCGCCGGAACAACGACGCCGGGTCCTCGGTCGCCATGAGGTCCGCGATCGCCGCCGCGCCCGCCGACTGCCCGAACGCGGTGACGTCGTCGGGGTCGCCTCCGAACGCGGCGATGTTCCGTCTGACCCAGCGGAATGCCTCGATCTGGTCGAGGAGGCCGAGGTTCGCCCGACCCCCGTGCTCGGTCTGCACGAAGCCGAGCAGTCCCAGGCGGTAGCCGACGGTGACCACGACGACCTCCTGCTCCGCGACCAGCGCGGCGGGGTCCATCGCGGACTGGTCGCCGCCGCCGGTGACGAACCCACCGCCGTGGATCCACACCATGACCGGCATCGACGCCGACGACGGGGCCGCCGGCACCGTGACGGACAGGTACTGGCAGTGCTCGTCCGTGCGGAGCGGGCGAGGGTCGACACCGAACACGTCGTCCGCGATCGGGTCCACCGGCTGCGGTGCGAGCGGGGACCACCGCTGGGCGAGGAACTCCTCCGTACGGTCCTCGACCGGGCGCGGTACGGCGAAGCGCTCCGCGGTGGCGTACGGGATGCCCGTCGCACGGGTGACAGGGCCGTCCCGCCAGCCCGTGACGGGACCACTCGGCGGCGAGAAGCGCGGTCCGTCCGTGCCGCTCACCGCACGGCCTTGACGCGGAACACGACGAAACCACCGACGACCGCGACCACTGCGGCGACGACGTACAGCACGGGGTAGGACTGCCCGGCGACGGCGAGGATCGCGGGCGCGATCGCGGGCGCGAGGGCCTGCGGCAGGGTCGAGGCGGTGTTGAAGATGGCGAGGTCGTTGGCGGCGTCGTCCGGGTTCGGCAGCACGTCCGTGGCGAGCGCGAGGTCGACGGCCGTGTACCCGCCGTACCCGATCCCGCCGAGCACGAGGCCCACGTAGAAGAGCTGCAGGTCCGCGGCGCCGGCGATGACGCTGAGCGCCCCCGCGGTGATGAAGGCCGCCGTGATCACGAACACCTTGCGGCGACCGAGCTTGTCGGAGTACCGCCCGGCGACGACGCTGGAGACGATCGTCGCGACACCCAGCAGCAGCGTCCCGGTGAGCACCTTCCCGGGTACGTCCCGCGCCGGGACGTCGAGGTGGCTGATGAGGTAGAAGGCCTGGTACGTCGTCAGGAACGCGTAGGCGAGCTGCAGGAGGAACCGACTCAGGTACGCCCATCCGAAGTCCGGGTACCGGCGGGGGCTCACCCAGAACGTCGACAGCAGCAGTGCCGGGCTGAGCTCGGGGAGCGGCTCGTCGGCTGCACTGGACCGGTCGCCCATGAGGACCGCGAAGAGCACGAGGAACACCGCACCGACGATCGCGGGCACGACGAACATCCCCCCGGAGTTCGCCGGGACGGCGGCGACGATGACCGATCCGACGATGAGTGCGACGACGGTCCCGAGGCCGAGGAACGCCGACACGATGCCACGTTGGCGGACCGGGACCCGGTCCGACATCACGGCGAGCACCGCGGCGACGCAAGAGCTTCCCGAGACGGACAGGATCGCGTAGCCGACCGTCAGTCCGGTGATCGTCGGCACGAGGGCCATCACGACCGAACCGACCAGGAAACCGGCGACGCCGGCCAGGATCCACGGGCGGCGGCGGCCGAGACGCGACCGGGTTCGGTCGCTGAGGCGGCCGATCGTCGGGAGCGCGAGGACCTGCAGGATCAAGCCGAACGTGAGCACGGTTCCCAGCGCGCCGGGCGCATCCGCAGCCGGCACGGTGGCGTCGATGCGGAGCGCGAGACTCTCGAGCGACGGCGTCAGGAGCACCAGCAGTGCGCCGAACGACGCCAGAGCGTAGATCAGGACGAAGCCGGCACGCACGTCCGGCAGCGCTGCGGTGCGCGTCGCGGCGGCGGGTGGGATGGGGGTGGTGGGGTCCAGGGGCATCGCGGGTCTCTCGCCATCGGGAGTGGGGTGGTGAAGGGTGGTGATACGTATAAGCATCCATCGTTCCGATCCGCATCGCAACTCGGGGCGCTGGCCGTCCGTCGGTAGGATCGAGTGATGGCGGGCAAGCGGGTCACGGCGACGCAGGTGGCGAAGGCCGCACAGGTGTCACAGGCGACCGTGAGCTACGTCCTCAACAACAAGTCACACACGCGGATCCCCGAGGAGACCCGGCAACGCGTGCTCGAAGCCGCGCGTGAGCTGAACTACACGCCGTCCGCGGCGGCCCGTGCCCTGCGCCTCGGCCGGTCGAACATCGTCCTCATCGTGCTGCCGGACTGGCCGCTCGGCTACGCGATGTCGGGCTTCGTCGACGGCCTCACCGACCAGCTCGAGCAGATGGACCTCCAGCCGGTCACCCGGCGTCTCAAGCAGGGCGTCCCTGTCGAGGAACTGTGGAAGGCGATCATGCCGGCGGCGGTCCTGCTGCTCGACCGCGTCGCCCAGGGAGAACGGCAGGCCATGGAACGCTCGGGCGTCTTCGTTGCCCACGGGCTCCTCTGGGACGCGGAACACACCGACAACCCGCTGCTCGCGCGAGGCACGCTCGTCGGGTCGCTCCAGGTGGAGCACCTCGCGGCTCGCGGACACCGACGGCTCGGCTACCTCGCGCCCGTCGCCGAGCACGACCAGGTCTTCAGCCGCCTGCGGATCGAGGGGGCAGAGGCAGCGTGCCTCGACCTCGGACTCGACCGCCCCGTCGTCCAGCACACCGACCTCACCGCCGCCGGCGTCGCCGCCGCCCTGCTTCGGTGGTGGGACGTTCCGACGGCGCAGCGGATCACCGCGGTGTGCGCCTACAGCGACGACTACGCGTTCGCCCTCCTCAGCGCGATGCGCGGGCAGGGTCTGGCCGCCCCGGTGGACATCGCCGTCATCGGCGCCGACGACATCCCGCTCGGACCGTTCGCCGACCCGCCGCTGACGACCATCGACCACGAGCAGGACGTCCTCGTGACGCACCTCGCCCGGGTGTTGCAGGCAGGCATCGACGGGGACGAGCCGCCGGCGACACCACCGCTCCATCCCGGCCTCGTGGTCCGCTCGAGCGCCTGAGCCGGACGGCCAGCGCTCCACCCGGAGCAGATTGTCTGCCGCGCGACACCGAGCAGCGCGGTCGGGACCGTGGTTCCGCTGGGAGGCACGGTGTCGACCTGCACCGCGCCTCCCGTCCGCTCACGCGGCGACCGTCTCGGTGACCGCCCGCACCGGCAGCCCGAGGTGCTCCGAGCAGGCATGAGCGCCGTCGACACGCACCGGGTCCGGCTCGCGCGTCCGGACGAGCACGACACCGTCGGACTCGTCACCTTCCGCGGGTTCGGGCACGACCTGCCCGGCGCACGGCAACCGACCCCGGAGCGTCGCGCGCTCCTGCTCGACGCCACAGCGCGTGCCGCGGACGGTGACCTGCTCGTCGCCATCGACGCGGCCGACCACCCCGTCGGGACCGCGACGCTCCTGCCGCCCGGGGCGTCGCTCACCCGGCAGGCACGGGTCCGAGAGGCCGAGGTCCGCCTGCTCGCCGTCGTCCCCGAGGCCCGTCGGACCGGCATCGCACGAGCGCTGACGACCGCCGCGATCGACCGGGCGTGGACTTGGGACGTCGACGCCGTGATCCTCGACACCGGGCCGCAGAACACCGCTTCCCAGGCGCTCTACCAGCAGCTCGGCTTCGTGCGGCAGCCCGCCCGGGAGACCCAGCCGGCGTCGTCCGGCGGCATGCTCGCGGTCTTCCGGCTCGAGCGCTGACCGCCGCGGGGAGCACGCTCGGGTCAACCACGGTCGGTGCGGAGGACGATCTTCCCGGCGGCGTGCCCGTCCATCGACCGCGCGTACGCGGCCCGGACATCGACGAGGTCGTACTCGGCATCGATCGGGAGCTCGAGGTCGCCGGCCGCGAGCAACCCCGCGACCAGGCCGAGTTCGTCGACACCGGCGTCGGCGCCCCCGACTCCTCGCACGCCGTGGGCATCCCTCGCTGCGTAGTCCGCCACGGTGTTGATCCGTCCGCTCGGGACGCCGAGCTCCAGCGCGCTCTCGACGGTCCCGTGCCCGACGGTGTCGAGGACCACGTCGATCCCACCTGGTGCCACCGTCCGGAGCCGGTCCACGAGTCCCGAACCGTACGCGACCGGCTCGATCCCTCGAGCGCGGAGGACGTCGTGCCTCCCGGGCGACGCCGTCCCGATCACCCGCGCCCCGCGGAGTCGGCAGAGTCCCGCGGTCAGCACCCCGACGCCACCGGACGCTCCGCTGACGAGCACCGTCGTGCCCGGCCCGACGTCCTGCGATGAGACCGACGCCCACGCCGTCCGCCCGACCACGTTGAGCGCCCCGGCGACCGTCAGCGACAGGCCCGCCGGGACCTCGACCAACCCGGCCGGATCGATCACGAGGTGATCGGCCTGTGCCTCGTACCGTAGCCCGCCGAAGACCCGGTCACCGACCTCCCACCCGGTGATGCCCGACCCCAGCGCGTCGACGGTGCCGGCGAAGTCGTAGCCGTTCCCAGACGGCAGGTGCCGCTCGTAGGCATCGTGCATCGGCCGGCCGCTGAAGAGCTTCCAGTCGACCGGGTTGACACCTGCCGCAGCGACCCGCACGCGCACCTGGCCGGGAGCCGGGACAGGCACCGGACGGGACTCGACCTCGAGGACCTCCGGACCGCCGAAGCGCCGGAAGACCACGCGCCGAGACCGGACGGTGTCGGGAACGTCGGCGAAGCCCATGTGCCCCATCCTCACCCACCGCCACCGCCACCGCCCGGGTCTCGCAGGGCCTGGTCGTCATCCCGACCGACACCGCGGAGCAGGAGGCCCGCTACCGCGCGCACGCAGACGGGCGTTCCGGGCGGGTCGGCGTGCCGATGGAGCCGGCGGGCATGCTCTTCGCCGCCGACCTCGTCGGGTCCTCCGCGGAGATCGCGATCTTCAGCGCTCCGGTCCGGCCCCGCGGTGCTTCGACCTACCGGGTGCTGGCCTGTTCACCGCCATTCGGGTTCATGAGCGGTTCGAGGCGTTCTTGCTCCGCGCCGTCCGTCACGTCGCTCTGCCGACAGATCATTCCTCCGGCGTGGTCCCTGACGAGATCCGGAGCGACCGGAGGCAACGGCTTGGACCGGGTGAGCCGCTTGCTGCCGCCGTCCCGCGCGCCGGTCGGCAATCGAGCCGACGACAATCGGGGCATCGTGGGTCAGCTGAGGTTCAACGTGCGCGTTGCGCCGAGGGAGCACCGCGTGCCCGACGACAGTCCTTGGGCCTGGTGTGCGACGCTGCTCTGCGTGCCAACCGCTCCGGATCTTGAGATCACTGACGACGAGGTGAATGTCCTGCGCGCGGGCCTGCGGGAGTGGGGCGGACCCGCGAGTCTCACGGAAGCTTTGGCCGGAGCCATCGGCTTCGAGAACGTGGATGACTTCTTCGTTCAAAGTCGGCGCATTGAAGCGTGTCTGACACAGGGCGCATCGATGTCGTCCGTGGACTGGCGCAGAACCTTGCTTGCGACAGAATTGGTGTTCGCCTCCGACGTCATCGGTGCCGGAACCGACTGGGAGACGAGCACGGGTATCTGCGATGCTGACGCGCTGCGTCGCCTTCGAAGCCTGCAGCGCAAGATCGTGCGCTGATCGCCCTTGCAGCCATCCTGACACGAGCCCGCTCGAGCTCGCAGGGGTCGGAAGCGGATCGGCTATCGAGACAGACGCACGACGCTGACGGATGCCCCGCCAAAGGACTCCGTCTTCTCAGCTCCGTCGCGCTCGAATCTGTTGCGCCGGTAGAAAGCCTCGGCGCGGGGATTGTCGTCGGCCATCCACGAGAACGCCGCATCGTCGCCGACTGCGGCATCCAGGAGCTGCTGGCCTGCGCCCGATCCGTAGGCGGACGCGAGGACGTAGATGCCCTCGAGCTCGCGGAGGGCGGGAGCAGACTCATCCCTGACGGATCCCGCAGATGCCCAGCCGATGATCTCCTCTCCGTCGAGCGCAATGAGGACGTCGGTGACCTCGTCAGCGATGATCGTGCGCCAGCCAGTCTCTCGTCGTCCCTCGTCGAGTGCCGTCAGGAACTCCGCAGGCATCAAGTGCGCGTATGCCTCGCGCCACGCATGGATATGGACGGCCGCAATCCCAGCGGCGTCTGACTCCCGCGCAGGACGGACTGTCGATTGCGCCATAGCGTCATTCCATCATCCATCGCGCGTTCGATGGCGGATTGGCTGCCGGACGCGAAGAGGCGACAGTGGCAAGCTCGGCTCATGAAGGTTCCGGGCTGGCTCGCGGCACTCCTCCTGGGTGCGCTCGCCTTCGTGGTCGGGCTTGTCCTCCAGCTCACCGGGTCTTGGCACATCGGCCTCGCTGTTTCGATGGTCGGCATGATGGTGGGAGTCGTCGGCGGGATGTGCCGTCCCCGAGGCTCGCACTAGGACAACTCGCGCTACTGCGCACAGAGCCCGCCGGGCAGGACATGGCCGCCGTCCGGCAGCTGACCGGCTATCGGTGCACACCCAGCGCGTCGCGACGGGCCGATAACGTCGAGAGATGACGACCGGTGGGAAGTACGACGTTCTCTGGGACGAAGCGCGGCGTTCCTTGTACGAGGGCACCCTCCGTGTCGATCACGCTCCCGTCGACGGTGACCCACGCTGGGGCCTCAGCCTCGTCCTGCTTCCACCTGCGCACGTCGCTGCACCTGTGTGCGCAGCCGCTGCGGAACTCGGCAGCCTCTACAACGGAACCCACCACGTCTACAGTGCCGCCGGTCTGCACCTGACAGTCACGAGCCTGGAGCCCTACCGCGACGAGATCGCGCAGACGACGATCGATCACTACGTCGACGCAATCGAGCGGCATCGCGACTTGCTGCACGTCAACGTCCGGTTGATCGGGCTCGGCGGCTCCCCCGCCGGCGTGTTCGTGCAGGGCTGTGACGACGGGACGCTGGAACCGATCCGGCGACAGATGCGTGCGGCGGCGGCGGACCTGCACGACGGTGTCGCGCCGCCGATGGCGTTCGTCCGCGACACCTCGCACATCTCCATCAGCGTCCACCGGCAAGCAGTACCCGAGCCGTCCGTGGCCGACTACGTCCAGCAACACAGGCGCATGCAGTTCGGCGACATGGCGGGAGCCACCGTCGCACTCGCGCGCTATCGGGTGTCGAAGGACTCGATGAGGCTCGAAGTCCTCCACACCGTCCGGTAGCGGATCGGCTACCGGACGCACTCGGCAGGAAGTTCCTCACCCTCTCGGCCATGATTTGCCCTATCCGGTCTGGGAGGCTGAAGGTGTGAGGGGTGGGATGCGGGAGCGGGTGTTCGGTTGGGCCCTGCCGGTGGCTGCTCTCGTGCTCTTGGCCACGTGCGCTTTGTTCTGTGTGGTCGTGTACCTGCACTTCGTCCGAATGGACGCCGCGTTCCCAGCAGACGGCCGAGGGGTGCTCCGAGCCCGAGACCCGGAAGTCGTGGCTGCCACTGGGCTTCTGAGCCTCACATGGATCACCTCGCTTCCGGTCGCCGTCGCCGCAACGCTCCTGGCCCCCGCGGCTCAGGACCGGTTCCACGCCGAAGGGGCTGCTCGCACGTTCGCTCAGACCGCCACCCTCATCGGGGTCGCCGGGTGTATCGGGAGCGTGGTCCTCGTCGTACTCGGAATCCTCTCGATCCTTGGGACCTAGCGGGGCACCACCGGCCCTGCGCATCGTTCGGCAGACGATCGTCTATCGATACGAACAGGACAGGAACGACAGCGAGGACATCCCCCCGATGTCGGTGACGTTCATCCGATGGGGAGACCGATGCGTTCCTGCTCGAGGAGGGAGCGCAGTCGTGCGAACGCGGCCCCCACGGCTTCGACATCGGCTGCGACGAGCGCGCGGTCGAGGACCTCGGCCAGGTGCACGCGGAAGGTCGGTTCCGCGTCCCGCACGAGATCGTGCCCTGCTGGCGTGAGGCTGACCAGAGACGAGCGGCCATCGGCCGGGTTCGGGTGACGCACGACCCACCCGCGCTGCTCGAGCCGGTCAACGCCCTTGCTGATCGCGCCCACTCCGGCCGCGAAGTTCGCGGCGACCTCGGCGATCCGAGAACCCGGGTGGTCACGGAAGAACCGCAGGTACTCGAATTGTGACGCTGCGATCCCGTGCTCGTCACGGAGGACCTCACCGACGCGGTTGTACAGGCGCGTCTCGCACCGCACCAGATCGTCGAAGAGCTGCACCACCACGTCGCTTGCGAACTTGTCTTCCACGGCATACAGTCTACCCAGTACATGCCGCGGCATACAAACGATCCGAGGAGACCTGATGAGCGCCGAACAACGTCGAACGCTGGATGCGACCCTGCGTCAGGCGCCGCAGCCGAACGGGCCCGTGCCGGTTGCGGCGATGCGCGCCGGGTTCGCGCACTTCATGAGCCAGTTCCCGATCCCGTCGGGCGTGGTGCGGACGTCGACAGAGCTGGCCGGCCGGCCAGCGGTGCTCGTCGAGCCGAAGGACGGTCGCCGCCGCGGCACGATCCTGTACTTCCACGGCGGTTCGTTCTCGCTCGGTTCCCCGGACACCGCGATCGCGCTGACGGCGCACCTGGTCGAGCGCACCGGGTACCGCGCGATCTCACTCGACTACCGCCTCGCGCCGGAGCACCCGTTCCCTGCTGGCCTCGACGACTGCGTCGCCGCGTACCGGCAGCTCCTCGATGACGGCGTGGCGGCCGACTCGATCGTGTTCGCCGGCGACTCGGCGGGTGGTGGACTGACGGTGACGACGACGCTCCGAGCTCGCGAGGCGGGGCTTCCGCTGCCAGCGGGGATCGTCGCGTTCTCACCCGGGCTGGACCACACCCGGACGGGTGCGTCGATGACGAGCAAGGACGGTGTCGACCCGCTGTTCACCCTGGAGGGCATGGGCCGTACGGGCGCGCTGTACCTCGACGGGCAAGACCCGGCGCAGCCGTTGCTCGCTCCGGCGGTGTACGCCGACCTGGCAGGGTTCCCGCCGCTGCTGCTGCAGGTCGGGACGAACGAGCTGCTCCTCGACGACTCCGTCCGCCTCGCCGACCGCGCCCGGAATGCCGATGTCGACGTGATCCTCGACGTCGTCGCGAACGTGCCGCACGTCTTCCCCGCGTTCGTCGGCATGATCGACGAAGCCGACGAGGCCATCGACCGCGCCGCACTCTTCATCTCCCAGCGGCTGCGCGGGCAGCGGCACGCAGCATGACCGCCACCGACGAGCGGCAGTCATGCAAACTTCCAGCCGAAGGGCGCGTACGAGTTCTTGAGGCTCAGGGCGACTCGGGGCCGGGGCCGGGGAGGCAGGGGGCCTGAAGCGGGAGGCGCGCCGGTCGTCCCTGAGGGATCATTCGACACTCGCCTGCGCACGTCTCGATCATGCAGAACCAGCGGCGGTTCCCACCAGAGGAGGGGTTTCGGAGGGGTTGCTTGCCGGGCAACGGTAAAAGCCCCGACAGAACCTGTGTTCCATCGGGGCTTTTCGGTCGGGCTGACAGGATTTGAACCTGCGACCCCTTGACCCCCAGTCAAGTGCGCTACCAAGCTGCGCCACAGCCCGCGAGCCCCGAGGAGCTCACGTCGCCCGCGTCCGACCGGAGCGCGGAGCAACCCGACCAGCATAGCGGACGTCAGACCGTGTCCGCGCCACGGCGAGTCGGCCGGACCACCGTCCGCTCCGCCGCCAACCACGGCAACCCGAACCCGGCGAGCACTCCCCCGAGCCCGTCCGCCGCCAGGTCCCCGATCGTGTCGACGTACCCGACGAAGATCGCCGAGTCCACGTAGGTGTGCCCCGCCCACTCCCCGATCTCCCACACGGCTCCGATGCCGAACGCGGCGACCGTCGTCACCACGACGACGACCCCGAGCGGCGAGTCCGTCGCGGGACGCACGACCCGCAGGTCGGCGGCGATCACGGACGCGACCGCCGCGAGCAGCCCGGTCAGCAGCACGTGCACGACCTTGTCCCACAGGAACACGGAGGTGTACCACTCCAGCACGCTCGACCACCCGGCGACGAGGACGAGCACGCACACGAGCACGTCGAACGCCGGCCGCAGCCCGAGCATCCGCGGCACGACGACGCCGAGCAGGCACAGCGCCATCACCGGGAACGCGGTCCCGCCCCACCCGATGGTCGCGACGACGAGGCTCACGAGCGTCAGCCCGCGCACCACGTCGGCGACGAAGAACCGCGGCCGCAGGAACGTCGGCCCGAGCGTGCCGATCACGACGCCCACCGCACGACCGCGTGCACGGCCGCGTGGTCGGTCGGCCACACCCCACCCGGCTTCCGGTCCGACACTGCGACGCGCTCGACGGTCGCCTCCGCCGTCACGAGGACGCCGTCGATGCGCCGGCTCCCGACACGCGGCGTCGCGTAGTGCGGGTACGTCCCGTACGGCTCGGTCACCGGCCTGGAGGCGCGCCCCCAGCTGTCGACGACACCCGCCTCCGCCAGTGCTCGCCAGGGGGCGGAGCCCACCCCGCAGTTCCAGTCCGCCATCACGACGGCGGGCAGGTCGCGTTCCCGGACGAGCCGCCCGAGCAGTTCGGCGGACCGCAGCCTGGCCCACGGTGAGACGACGTCGAGGTGGGTGGCGAGGGCGGTGAAGGACACGCCCGTGGCGCGGTCACGGACGACGGCACCGACGACGTGTCTCGGGAACGCAGAGGCCCAGCTCCGGGAGCCGGGTCGGTGCGGCGTCCGGGACAGCGCCCACGACCGTCGCTCGACGACCTCGAGGCGCGACCGGTCCAGGAACAGTCCCACCTGCTCCCCGCCCCCGCGCGGTCCGCGCCCGACCAGGACGGGTTCCCAACGCGACCCGAGGGCGGCCGTGAGGTCCGCCGACTGCGCGGGCAGTGCCTCCTGGACGGCGAGGACGGTGGGTGCTTCGGAGGTGACGAGCGCGACCACCGCGTCCCGCCGCCGTTCCCACGCGTCGGGGTGCCCGGCCGGGCGCGGCACGCGACGGCGGACGTTGAGCGTCATGCAGTGCACGTCGGGCGGCTGCACCGCGCCGATGAGCGGGCGGTCGTCGTCGGGCATGCTCCCTTCTACGAGACGACACCCGTCGGATTCCCAGGGACCTCCCCGGACGGCTCGTAGGGTGGCCCGATGCGTTCCGGTCCCACCTCCCGTGTCCTCCTCGCACTCGCCGCCACCGGACTGCTGCTCGGGGCCGCCGGCTGCACGGCGGACCAGCACACGCCGGCGCGCCCGACCCTGGCGAAGGCATCCGCCGACACCGTGACGGTGGCCGCGCAGTCCGACGCCGCAGAACGCTCCGTCCGGGTCAGCCGTGCCCTGTTCGCGACCGCGCCGGGGGCCGTCGTCGCGCCGGCCGACGACGCGTCTGCGGTCCGCGCCGCGGCGAGCGCCGCCGAGGCCGCGCACGTCCCGGTCCTGCTCGCCGGGAAGGACGACGCTCCCGTCGGCCGCGAGCTGCAGCGGCTCGGCGCCGACTGGTACCAGGCCGAGGGCGACGTGTCGGTCGACACCGACGTGCCGGAGCAGGACGCACCGGACCGGGGCGACGCGCCGGAGTCGAGCCGCGCCTCCAGGCAGGCCACCGTCGTCGTGGCGGACGCGAGTGCCGACGCCGCCATCGTGGCGACGGCGAAGGCGGCCGGGGCCCGCGTCGTGGTGATGCCGGACGGGGTGACCGACCCGGCGGCGGCGTCCGGCGTGGTCCGTGCGCTGCACGAGGAGCGCGACCACCCGACGGTGCTCGCCGGTGCCGCGTTCGACGCGCTCGGTGACCCGGAGTGGGCCGTCCGTGCGGCGGAGAACGGCTGGCAGCTGCCGAACGGCGGGCAGCGGCCGTTCGACGGGCACCGGTACGTGGCCCTGTACGGCGCACCCGGAGCACCGGCACTGGGTGTGCTCGGGGAGCAGGACCCGGCGGCGACCGTGGCGCGGGCGAAGTCCGTCGCGGCCGGGTACCGCGGGGTGAGCAGCACGCCGATCACGCCCGCGATGGAGGTCATCGCGACCGTCGCGGCCGGGGACGCCGGCGCGGACGGGGACTACTCCACCGAGCTGCCGGTGAAGACCCTCGAGCCGTACGTCGATGCCGCGCACGACGCCGGGATGCCCGTGATCCTCGACCTGCAGCCGGGGCGCTCCGACTTCCTGTCGCAGGCGAAGCGGTACGAGTCCCTGCTCGCGAAGCCCGGGGTGTGGCTCGCGCTCGACCCGGAGTGGCGACTCACGAAGGACCAGGTCCCCCTCAAGCAGATCGGCAGCGTCACGGCGTCCGAGGTGAACGAGGTCTCCTCGTGGCTGGCGTCGCTCGTGCGGTCGAAGGGGCTGCCGCCGAAGGCGTTGGTGCTGCACCAGTTCCGGCTGTCGATGGTCCAGGACCGTTCGGCGCTCGAGTCGCACCCCGAGCTGGACATGCTGATCCACGTCGACGGGCAGGGGTCGCAGCCCGACAAGCAGGCGACGTGGAAGGCACTGCACGACGGTGCGCCGGAGGGCGTGCACTGGGGCTGGAAGAACTTCTACGACGAAGACCAGCCGATGCTGTCGCCACAGCAGACGATGGCGGACGTGTCGCCGACGCCGTCGCTGATCACGTACCAGTAGGGGTTTTCCACAGCCTGGAGGCGCGCCCCGCGTTTCGTCGGTCGGTGCTGACAGCATGGGGGCATGGAAACCACCGCCCTGCCTTCTGCAGACATCGCCGCCGAGGCACAGCAGGCGCTCGCTGCGCTCACGGGGCGGCCCGACGCGGTCTTCCACCCCGGTCAGCTCGAGGCGATCTCCGCCCTCGTCGAACACCGGCAGCGTGCCCTCGTCGTGCAGCGCACCGGATGGGGCAAGTCCGCCGTGTACTTCCTCGCGACGCTGCTGCTGCGCCGGCGTGGGGGCGGCCCGACGGTGCTCGTGTCCCCGCTGCTCGCCCTCATGCGCGACCAGGTCGCGGCGGCGGCGCGTGCCGGCGTCCGCGCGGTGTCGATCAACTCCGCGAACGCACACGAGTGGGGTGAGACCCAGGCGGCACTCGCCCGTGACGAGGTCGACGTGCTGCTCGTCTCCCCCGAACGACTCAACAACCCGAAGTTCCGCGACGAGCAGATGCCGACGCTGATCGCCCGGATGGGGATGCTCGTCGTCGACGAGGCACACTGCATCTCCGACTGGGGCCACGACTTCCGGCCGGACTACCGTCGGCTCGCCGAACTCATCCGGTCCCTCCCCCACGGCGTGCCCGTGCTGGCGACCACCGCGACGGCGAACGAACGCGTGGTCGAGGACGTCGCCGAGCAGCTCACCGCAGGCCCGGCCGACCCGGTCTTCACGATCCGCGGCTCGCTGGCACGGGCGTCGCTCCGGCTCGGCGTCCTCACGTTGCCCGACGCCCGGCAGCGCCTCGGGTGGTTGCTGGCGCACCTCGGTGACCTGCCCGGCAGCGGCATCATCTACACGCTCACCGTCTCGGCGGCCGAGGACATCGCCCGGCTCCTGCGCGAGAACGGGTACGCCGTCCGCGCCTACACCGGGCGCACCGACACCGAGGAACGCGAGCAACTCGAACAGCAGCTGAAGGGCAACGAGCTGAAGGCGCTCGTCGCGACGAGTGCGCTCGGGATGGGGTTCGACAAGCCCGACCTCGGGTTCGTCGTGCACGTCGGAGCGCCGTCCTCCCCCGTCGCGTACTACCAGCAGATCGGCCGTGCGGGGCGTGCCACCGACAACGCCGACGTACTCCTGCTGCCCGGGCGTGAGGACCGCGAGATCTGGCAGTACTTCGCCAGCGCCTCGATGCCGACCGAGGCCCGGGCCTCCGCCGTGCTCGGCGCCCTGTCCACCGACACGGCCATGTCCACCGTCGCGCTCGAGGGTCTCGTCGACATCAAGCGGTCCACCCTCGAGCTCCTGCTCAAGGTGCTCGACGTCGACGGTGCGGTGCGCCGCGTCACCGGCGGCTGGGTGTCGACCGGGCAGCCGTGGGAGTACGACGCGCCCCGCTACGAGCGCGTCGCCGCTGCCCGTGCCGCCGAGGCGGCCTCGATGCTCGACTACGAGACGACCTCGCAGTGCCGCATGCAGCTCCTGCAGCAGGACCTCGACGACCCGTCGGCCGAACCCTGCGGTCGGTGCGACAACTGCGCGGGTGCGTGGTTCCCGACCGCCGTCTCCGACTCGGACTCGTCCGGGGCGGCCGCTGCCCTGGACAAGGTGGGCGTCGAGATCTCTCCGCGTGCGCAGTGGCCCTCGGGCATGTCGGCGCTCGGCGTCCCCGTCCGCGGGAAGATCGGCCTCGACGAGCTCGTGCAGCCCGGCCGCGCCGTCGCCCGTCTGACCGACCTCGGGTGGGGCGGCCCCCTGCGGGCGCTCTTCGCATCGACCACCGCCGACGCCCCGATCTCCCGCGAGCTCGTCGACGGCTGCGTCCGAGCGCTCAAGGACTGGCCGTGGGAGACCCGGCCGACCGGGGTCGTTGCGATGTCGTCGCGGTCACGGCCCGAGCTCGTCGGGTCGTTGGCGCAGGCGTTGTCCTCGATCGGGCGGCTGCAGTTCCTCGGGACGCTCGGCCGGAACGGCGGAACGCCCCGAGGCGACGGTGCGACGAACAGCGCCTACCGGTTGTCGGGCGTGTGGGACACCTTCGTGGTCGACCCCGAGCTCGCCGCCGCGCTGCAGTCGCACGAGGGGCCGGTGCTGCTCGTCGACGACCTCGTGGACAGCCGGTGGACGATGACCGTGGCGGGACGCGAACTCCGGCGCGCCGGCGCGTCGGCCGTGCTGCCGTTCGCGCTCGCAACGGTCGCCTGACCCGGGATCACTCGGTCGCTGCGCCGATCGCGTCGAGCTCGGCAACCGCGTCCGCGGGCAGGGCGAAGCCTGCCGACGCGACGTTGTCGCGGAGGTGCGCCACCGACGAGGTCCCCGGGATGAGCAGCATGTTCGGTGATCGCTGCAGGAGCCACGACAGCGCCACCGTGAGCCGGGAGGCCCCCAGGCGCTCGGCGACGGCGTCGAGTGCGCCGGACTGCAGCGGCGAGAAGCCGCCGAGCGGGAAGTACGGTACGTAGGCGATGCCCTGCGCTGCCGTGAGGTCGACGAGCGCCTCGTCCTCTCGCCGGGCGACGTTGTACAGGTTCTGCACGCAGACGACCGGGGCGATCGCCTGGGCCTCGGCGAGCTGCTCGGCGTTGACGGTCGACACGCCCAGGTGCTTGATGAGCCCCTGCTGCTGGAGTTCGGCGAGCGCCTCGAACTGCGGCGCGAGACTGCCCGGCTCCGGTGCGTCGAAGCCACCCACACGGAGGTTCACGACGTCGAGCTGCTCGAGCCCGAGGTTCCGCAGGTTGTCGTGCACCTGGGCGACGAGCTCGTGGGGCTCGCGGGCGTGCGGCCACCCACCCTCGGCGTCGCGGCGGGCACCGACCTTCGTGACGATGTAGAGCCCGTCGGCGTAGGGGTGCAGCGCCTCGCGGATGACCTCGTTCGTGACGTGCGGGCCGTAGAAGTCCGCCGTGTCGATGTGCGTGATGCCGAGTTCGACCACGGTGCGGAGGACGCGGATCGCCTCGGCGCGGTCGGTGGGTGGTCCGAAGACGCCGGGGCCGGCGAGCTGCATCGCGCCGTACCCGACGCGGGTGAGCTCGAGGTCGTCGGCGAGGCGGTAGGTGCCGCCGGGGAGTGTCGTGTCGGTCATGTCCACCACGATGCTCCCGTCGCCGGTCGTGAGGCAGGCCCCGTCCGACCCTGGGACCACGAGGGCCAGGATCAGGTCGGGTGCGGCGGTGGCGGTGGCGTCCGACTCGGAACGACGATGTCGACGTCGTACGACATCGACGAAGTCGTTCCGAGTCCGCGCCCGACCGCTACCGCCGCGCCGGTTTCGGGAACGTCGCCCGCATGTGGTCCGTCGTCAGCACGTCCCCGATGCCGATCATCAGTAGCGAGAACACGATCTGCTCGATGACCATCCAGAACGGGTAGAGCCCCGGGATCGCCGCGATCACCAGCGTGACGACCGGGAAGATCCGACTGAACAACCGCAGTCGCTGGTACGCCCAGTAGTAGCCGAGCTGCGCCCGCCACGCGAACACGTAGAGCGTCAGGGTGATCAACAGCACGACCGTCGCGCGGAACCACACAGCCCACGGGATCGTCTGCCCGGCGTTCGTCAGCAGCACGGCGACGACGATCGCCGCGAGTCCCACGATCGTCTCCGCGACGAGCAGCCACCGGATCCACCGGAACGACCGCACCGTCTCGGGGTGGTCGAGCATGTCCTCGCGGATGACGTAGCCCGCCTGACGCCCGCCGGCCAACCGGTCGAGGTGCAGACGGCACCACAGGCGGTCGACGAGGGCGGGGATTGACACGAGTCCATGGTGCCGCATCCGACGGGGGCGGTCGTGCACCGCGCCTCCTGGCGGGTCAGTCCGTCGGGATCAGCGATGCGCCGCCCAGCAGTTCCCCGGTGTCGGCGTCGAACAGGATCAGCGAGCGGACCTCGGGCGGCAGCACGTGCGGGTCGGCGAGGACGAGGGACTGCGACGGGGTGTCGGCCGGGATGTCCCCGACCACGACCGGTGAGCCGTCGTCGGCCCAGAAACCCCGCTTCGCACCGATCACGGGCTTCGAGGACAGCAACACGCGGAGCGTGCGCGGCGGCGTGCCGGGAGTCGCGACTTCGAGGTCGTCGAAGGTGATCACCAGACCGACGTCGGGGATGTCCTCGATCCGGACCGTCCCCCCGGCGTACCGGTTGATCGGGAGCAGCGTGCCGGACACGGGCGGGACCCGCTGCCACCACGGAGCGATCGGTGACCCGTCGGTGTCCGACTGCGACCCGGAGTCCGGCTCGGGGACGGGCGCGCCGAGGGTGTTCGAGGGCGTCGCGAGTCCACCGCCGACGACGCCCTGCCCGTCGACGGCAGCGGAGGTCGAGGTCGTCACGGGTCGCGCGGCCTCGGTCCGGCGCTCGGTCTGCAGCGTCGTCCAGGCCAGCACCAGCGCGACGAGGGCGAGCACGACGACCGCTGCGAACAGCCATCGTCGTCTCGCCCCCGTCATGCCCGATCCCCCGGTGGTCCTCAGCGCTTGCGGCGCTCGCGCACGCGCATGTTGACGTTGATCGGCGTTCCCGAGAAGCCCCAGACCTCGCGCAGACGACGGGTGATGAACCGTCGGTACTGCGGGTCGAGGAAGCCCGTCGTGAACAGCACGAACGTCGGCGGCTGGCTCGAGGCCTGCGTGCCGAACAGGATGCGCGGCTGCTTGCCACCACGGACCGGGTGCGGGTGCTCCTGCACGAGTTCGGCGATGAAGGCGTTGACCTTGCCCGTCGGGATGCGGGTGTCCCACGAGTCGAGCGCGGTCTCGAGGGCCGGCACGAGCTTCTCGAGGTGACGACCGGTGCGGGCCGAGATGTTGACGCGCGGCGCCCACGACACGTGTGCGAGGTCCTGCTCGATCTCGCGCTCGAGGTAGCGGCGGCGGTCGTCGTCGAGCAGGTCCCACTTGTTGTACGCGAGGACCAGGGCACGGCCGGACTCGAGGACGAGGTCGATGATGCGGAGGTCCTGCACGGAGATCGGCTCGGTGACGTCGAGGACGACCACGGCGACCTCGGCCTTCTCGAGCGCGGCCGTGGTGCGGAGCGAGGCGTAGAAGTCCGCGCCCTGCTGCAGGTGCACGCGCTTCCGGATGCCGGCGGTGTCGACGAAGCGCCACACCCGGCCGCCGAGCTCGATCTGCTCGTCCACCGGGTCGCGGGTGGTGCCGGCGAGGTCGTTCACGACGACGCGCTCTTCACCGGCGGCCTTGTTGAGGAGCGAGCTCTTGCCGACGTTCGGACGACCGAGGATCGCGACGCGACGGGGGCCGCCGACCTCTTGCTTGGCGACGGCCGAGGTGTCGGGGAGGGTCTTGATGATGAGGTCGAGGAGATCAGCGACGCCACGCCCGTGCAGGGCCGACACCGGGTGCGGCTCGCCCAGACCGAGGTTCCAGAGCTCGTAGGCGTCGAGGTCGCGGCGGTCGTCGTCCGACTTGTTCGCGACGACGATGACCGGGCGATCGGTGCCGCGGAGCATCTTCACGACGTGCTCGTCGGTGGCGGTGATGCCGACCGTGACGTCCACGACGAAGAGCACGGCGTCGGCGAGGTCGATCGCGACCTCGGCCTGGGCGGCGACGGAGGCGTTGATGCCCTGCGCGTCGGGCTCCCAGCCGCCGGTGTCGACGAGGGTGAACCGCTTGTCGTTCCACTCAGCCTTGTACGAGACGCGGTCGCGCGTGACGCCGGGGACGTCCTGCACGACGGCCTCTCGACGGCCGAGGATGCGGTTCACGAGCGCCGACTTGCCGACGTTCGGGCGTCCGACGATCGCGAGCACCGGGTACGCCGGCAGGTAGGTGATGCCGTCCTCGCCGAGCTGCCCGGCCTCGAGCAGGGCGACGTCTTCCTCGTCGAGCTCGTAGTCCTCGAGCCCGGCACGGAGTGCGGTCGCCCGCTGCTCGGCCTCGGCCTCGTCGAGCCCGGCGAGCCGCTCGCCGAGCGCGTCGTCGTACTCGGGGAAGTCGTCGTGGTCTGGGTTGTCCAGCTGCGCCATGTGGGTGTCCTTGCCGGCGACCGTTCGGCCGCGTGTTGTCAGTGCGTGGCCGCGCGTGGCCCTGGTGGTCAGTGCCCGGCCGCGCGGGCCAGGTCGACGACCGCTTGCACGGTCTGGTCGAAGTCGAGGTCGGTGGAGTCGAGCGTCGTGACGCCGTCGGCGGCGTTCATGAAGTCGACGACCTTCGCGTCCGCCGCGTCGCGACGAGCGAGTGCGGCGGAGGTCTCGGCGGCCGACTGGGTGGTGACCTCAGCCGAGCGCCGGGCCATTCTAACGGACTCGTCGGCCGTCAGCAGGATCCGGACCTCGGCGTCGGGTGCGACGACCGTCGTGATGTCCCGGCCCTCGGTGATGATGCCCCGCCCCTCGGCCTTGCGCATCACGTTCCGGAAGAGCTGCACGAGCCGCTGACGGACCTCGGGCAGCTTCGCGATGTGGGCCACCGCACCCGTGACCTCCGGGGTGCGGATCGCCTCGGTGACGTCGGTGCCGTTCACCCGGACGAAGTAGGCGTCGGGGTCGGTGCCGATCGCGTAGTCGAAGGTGTCCCAGCTCGCCAGGATCGCCGCGGCGTCGTCGAGGTCGACCTGTTCCTGCAGGGCGTGCCACGCCAGCGCCCGGTAGGCGGCGCCGGTGTCCTGGTAGCCGAACCCGAGCGCGCGGGCCGCGGCCCGGGACACGCTCGACTTGCCGCTGCCCGCCGGGCCGTCGACGGCGATGACGAACTTCGCGACGAAGGCACCGTCCGGCAGCCCTGCGGGGATCGGTGCACTCGTCGAGCCCGGCTCGCCACCGCCCTGCCCGTCGAGCCCGCCACCGGCTCCGCCGATCGGGCCGGGCTGGTCGTCGGGCGTGGGCAGCCCCGTGTCGGGTCCGTCCGGTCCGCCGGTCACACCGGACTCGGCGGCTGCGTGCGTTTCGTTCAGGCCCATGCTGCTGCGATCCTCCATCCGCGCCCCTCGAGTTCCTCGACGAGTCGCTGTTCCTGCTCGGGCACGACCGACACCTCGACGATGCCGATCTGCGCGCCCGGTGAGTGCTCGAGGCGCATGTCCTCGAGGTTGATGCCGATCTCCCCGATGAACGTGAGGAGCGCGGCGATCTGCCCGGGGGTGTCGTCGACGAGGACGACCACCTGGGCGAAGCGCTTGGTGGTGCCGTGCTTGCCCGGCAGCCGTTCGACACCGCGGTTGCCCGCGGCGATGGTCTCGGCGATGGCACGCGGCGAACCGGACCCGGCCGGGTCGTCGAGCGCCGTGAGGACTCGGTCGAGGTCGTCGCGGAGGTCCGCGAGCACCGGCCGGATGCGCGACGCGTTCGCGCCGATGATCTGCACCCACAGGCCCGGGTCGCTCGCGGCGATGCGCGTGACGTCGCGGACACCACCACCGGCGAGGCCGAGCGAGCCATCGGGGGCGTCGCGCAACCGAGAGGCCATCAACGTGGACACCAGCTGCGGGGTGTGCGAGACGTAGGCGACGGCGAGGTCGTGCGACTCCGGGTCCATGGGGACGACCGTCGCACCGACGTCGAGCGCCAGGTCCTCCACCACGGCGGCACGCTGGTACGAGATGTCGTCGTGCCCGGCGATCACCCACGGCTGCCCGAGGAACAGGTCGGCACGAGCCGCGGTCGGACCGCTCCGCTCGCGACCCGCCATCGGGTGCGACCCGATGTACCGCGAGACGTCGGCGCCGGCTGCCCTGAGCGAAGCGAGCGGCCCGGACTTCACGCTCGCCACGTCGGTGACGATCGCCTCCGGGTACGCCGCGAGTTCGCGCTCCACCACGGTCGCGACGACGTCCGGCGGCACTGCGACGACGACGAGCTCCGGCTGGTCCCCGGGAGCGGGCGACCGCCCGGCCCCGTAGTCCACGGCGAGCGCCAACGCAGCCGGGGAGACGTCGTCGAGGACCACGTCCACGCCCTTCTCGCGGAGCGCCAGACCGATCGAGGCACCGAGCAGGCCGGCGCCGACGATCCGCACGGGTCCGCGCAGCCGCCGGTCGATGTCCGGGGCGTCGTGCGGGGCGGGGGCGTCGGTCACCCGGCAAGCCTACCGATCGTCAGTCCGAGGACTCCCCGTCGTCGGTGCCCTGTGCAGAACCCTTCGCTTCGCGTGCGATGCGGAGGAGCTTGCCGAGCTCGACGGTCGAGAGCTCCCGGGTCTTGCCGATCGGCAGCGACCCGAGGTGCAGCGGCCCGAACGACCGCCGGACGAGTTCGAGCACGGGGTGGTCGACCTCGTCGAGCATGCGGCGGACGATCCGGTTGCGTCCGGAGTGCAGCGTGATCTCGATGAGCGACTCCCCGCGCGAGGACTCGAGCAGTCGCACCTTGTCGGCGGCGATCGGCCCGTCCTCGAGCTCCACGCCGTCGAGCAGGCGCTGGACCGTCGCGGGGTTCACGTTGCCGCGCACCTTCGCGATGTACGTCTTCGTCACGCCGAACGACGGGTGCGCGAGCACGTGCGCCAGGTCGCCGTCGTTGGTCAGCACGAGCAGGCCGGACGTCTCGGTGTCGAGGCGGCCGACGTTGAACAGGCGCTCCTCGTACCGGTCGACGTACTCGGACAGGTCACGGCGACCGCGCTCGTCCTGCAGGCTCGAGACCATGCCGGTCGGCTTGTTCAGCAGGACGTAGCGGCGCGAGCTGTCGATCTGCACCGGAACGCCGTCCACGGCGATCTGGTCGGTCTCGGGGTCGACGCGGCGGCCGAGTGCGTCGACGACCTCGCCGTTGACCGTCACGCGGCCCTCGACGATCAGGTTCTCCGCGACGCGGCGAGACGCCACGCCCGCAGCGGCGATCACCTTCTGCAGGCGCTCGCCCTCAGCCTGGAGGCGCGGTGCGGCCCCGGCGGTCGCCGTCCCGTCCGCCGCGTCCCAGTCCGGGATGATCGGGCGCTCGGGCGTGCCCTCGAGCGGCTGGCCCTGCTGGTCGCGGGTGCCCTCGGGCCGCGGGGTGGTGCGGCGGTCGGTGCCACGGGGGCCGGTGTTCCGGGGACGGTCGCCGTTGCGCGCCGTCGTGGTGCCACCGACGTAGCGGCGGCCGTTGTGCCACACCGTGCTCGGTCGGCCGTCGGGAGCGCGGCGGTCCTCGCGGGCCGGGTCACGGCGGCGGTCGTCGTCGCGGCGCGGGGCAGGGCGCCGGTCGTCACGGCGATCGTCACGGCCACGGTACCCACCGCGGTCGTCGTCGCGGCGCGGGGCGTCACGACGGTCGTCACGACCCCGGTACCCCCCACCGCTCGACGGACGCTCGTCACGGCGGTCGTCACGACCGCGGTACCCACCGGTCGAGGGACGGTCGTCGCGCCCCCGGTACCCACCGGAGGCGGGGCGGTCCTCACGGCCGCGGTACCCACCGCGGTCGTCCTCGCGGCGGTTGAACCCGCCGCGGTCGCCACCACGGCGGTCGTCGTCACGGCCGACGAAACGGCCACGGTCTCCCCCGCGGTCGTCACGGCCGCGGTACCCGCCACCGGTCGAGGGACGGTCGTCACGGCCGCGGTACCCACCGGTCGACGGACGGTCGTCGCGACCCCGGTACCCACCGCGGTCGTCGTCACGGCGCGGGGCGTCACGGCGGTCGTCGCGACCCTGGTACCCCCCGCGGGAGGCGGGACGCTCGTCACGACCGCGGTACCCACCACGGTCGTCGTCCCGGCGACCGGAGCCCGCACGGTCGTCACGGCCGCGGTACCCGCCGCCGCTCGACGGACGCTCGTCCCGGCCACGGTACCCACCGCGGTCGTCGCGCCCCGAGTCACCAGACCGGCCACCCGCACGGCCGGAGCCGGCGTTGCGGTCGCGTGACGCGCCTCCGGGCCGGCCCGAACCGCCCCGCGGGCCGCCTCGTCGTTCTTCCTCATACGCGGCCATCGGGGATCCCTTCGTTCTGCTCGAAGCCAGCGGCACCGTCGTCCAGGAGGGGCGAGATGAGCGGCAGCTCGTCGAGCGAGTTGATGCCGAGCTGCTGCAGGAGCAGGTCGGACGTGACGTAGTTGATGGCGCCGGTCTCGGCGTCGGTGAAGGACTCCTCGATGAGCCCGCGGGCGACGAGGGTCCGGACGACGCCGTCGACGTTCACCGCGCGGATCGAGGCGATCTGCGACCGGGTGATCGGCTGCTTGTAGGCGACGACGGCAAGGGTCTCGAGGGCGGCCTGCGACAGGCGGGAGGGACGCTCGGCCTCGACGAACTGCTCGACGACGTCGTCGAGGTCCTGCCGGACGTAGAAGCGCCAGCCGCCGCCGACCTCGCGGAGTTCGAACCCGCGGCGGATCGTGCCGTCGACGCCGTCGAAGTCCGCCACCAGGCGCTCGATCGCCTGCCGGACGGCGGGGACGGGTGCACCCACGGCCGCACCGAGCGACACGAGCGACTGGGGTTCGTCGGCGATCATCAGGATCGCCTCGAGCTGCCGGTCGATCGGCACGGCGTGCGCAGCGCGAGCGTGGATCTCCTGCTCGATCGCGCGCGCGTCGGCCATCTCGTCGGCGCCGCCGGGTTCGGCGCTGGACGTGTCGTGCACGTCATCCGTCATAGTCGGCTCCCAGGTTGGCGAGGCTCTCGTCGGACCAGTCCTCGGCGGTCCACCGCAGCGTCAGCTCCCCGAGCGGTTCGAACTGTTCGAACGAGATGGACGCGTTCCGGTACAGCTCCAGGATCGCGAGGAAGCGAGCCACCACGATACCCGTCTCCGAGACGCCGGCGACCAGTTCGCGGAACGAGACGTCCTCGTCGGCGCGGGTCCGGAGGATCGAGACGACGATGGCGGCCTGCTCGCGGATGCTCACGAGCGGGGCGTGCAGGTGGTCGAGTCCGACGGTGGGGAGCTCCCGCGGCGCGAACGCCAGGGTCGCGAGCGCGGCGAAGTCCTGCACCGACAGGGTCCACACGAGTTCCGGGGTCCGGGCGCGGAACCGTTCCTCGAGTCGGACGCTCCGGACGTGCCGGCGGGACTCGGTCAGCCAGCGGGAACCGAACCAGTCGGCGGCCTGCTTGAACGCCCGGTACTGCAGCAGCCGGGCGAACAGCAGGTCGCGGGCCTCGAGCAGGGCGACGTCCTCGGCGTCGACGAGCTCGCCCTGCGGCAGGAGCCCGGCGATCTTCAGGTCGAGCAGGGTCGCCGCGACGACGAGGAACTCGCTGGCCTCGTCGAGCTCGTCCGCCGACTCGGCCAGCCGGACGTACTCGATGAACTCCCCCGTCACCGCGCCGAGCGAGACCTCGGTAATGTCGAGTTCGTGCTTCGTGATGAGCGACAGGAGCAGGTCGAACGGGCCGTCGAAGTTGCGGAGCCGGACCCGGAAGCCGGGCGCGGTCTGCGTGCCGGCGGGGGCCGCAGCCGGGTCGGCCGGCTGCTGGACGACGGCGTCGTCAGGCGACGGCGCCACGCTCGACGAGCTCCCTGGCGAGCTGCCGGTACGCGTGCGCGGCGGCGTGGTCCGGAGCGGTCTGCGTGATCGGACGGGCGGAGACCGTGGCGTCCGGGAACTTCACCGTGCGGCCGATGACGGTGTCGAGCACGCGGTCGTCGAAGGTGTCCACGACGCGCTCCATGACCTCACGCGAGTGCAGGGTGCGCGAGTCGTACATGGTCGCGAGGATGCCGTCGAGCGTCAGCGCCGGGTTGAGACGGTCGCGGACCTTGTCGATCGTCTCGATGAGCAGGGCGACCCCGCGCAGCGCGAAGAACTCGCACTCGAGCGGGATGAGCACACCGTGCGCCGCCGTGAGGGCGTTCACCGTGAGCAGCCCGAGCGACGGCTGGCAGTCGACCAGGATCACGTCGTAGTCGTTCGCGACCTTCCGCAGCACGCTCGCGAGGATCTGCTCCCGAGCGACCTCGTTGACGAGGTGCACCTCGGCCGCCGACAGGTCGATGTTCGCGGGGATGACGTCGAGGTACGGCGTGTTCGTCGGCTGGATGACCTGGTTCGGGTCCTTGATCGAGCCCATCAGCAGGTCGTACACGGTGGGGATGTCGTGGGTCCGCACGCCGAGGCCCGCGGACAGCGCCCCCTGCGGGTCGAAGTCGACGGCGAGGACCTTGCGGCCGTACTCCGCCAGCGCCGCACCGAGGTTGATGGACGTCGTGGTCTTGCCGACGCCGCCCTTCTGGTTGCAGAGCGCGATGATGCGAGCGGGACCGTGACCGTCGAGTTCCTCGGGCACCGCGAACTGCCGGACGGGCCGTCCGGTCGGACCGAAGGTGGTCTCGCCGGTTCCGGGGGTGGTCGTCGGGTTCGTGCTCACCCGGCCATCGTACCGGCGACCGGCCGCCGGGCCGGGCCGCACCGCCGTGGGCGGGCCGCTCGTCGGACTGGAGGCGCGGGTCAGGCTGGGCGGAGCGCCACCCGCATGCTGTCCACGCGTTCCGCGATGACGGCGTCCGCCGTCCAGCGCTGCTGCAGCCGGCCGACGAGCTCCTGCACCTGCGACTGGTCGAGCCCGGGGTGGAGCGCGAGGCCCACCGTCAGCTCGGCCCCGGCGAACCGCCCGAGGGGGTCCCCCGGTGCCAGTTCGACCCGCGCCACCGCACCCTCGCCCACGACGGAGTCCGCGAAGGCCTGGCCGACCTCCGGGTCCTCGAAGCAGGGCGTCCACGGGAGGTCCTGCCCGAGCGCCCAGACGGCCGGACGACGGAGGACGAACTCGGTCGGCGAGGTCGGGTCGAGCACGACGAGCTGGGTCTCCTCGCTCGCCGCGGCCATCGCGACCCGGCGCGACTCGACCGGCACCGGCCGGGCGTCGGCGTCCCACGCGTGCATCGCCGCCACCGAGGTGAACGCCGGCATCACGCTGCGCCCGTCCGGCCCGGCGACCGTGACGATCGAGAGTTCCTGGGTCTTGTCGACGAGCTTCCCGGCGTCGGTGTGTCCGACGTCCCCGGCCTCGGCGACGAGCGGGATGAGCAGGCGTGCGGTGCGCAGGGCGTCGACGATCGCCCGCTGGGAGCCGCCGTCGGGCAGCGCCGTGATCGCCGCGACGAGCGTCGGGTCGGCGAGACCGTCGTCGTCGTCGAACGTCGTGTCGTGCTGTTCGAACGTCCGGCCGGCCCACGCGACACCCGCGGAGTCGGCGGCACCGCCCGGGGTGTGCGCGTCGTCCGGGTGTGCTTCGTCGGCCGGTGCGTCGGGTCCGGTGCCGCGGCCGTTCGAGATGCCCGCCACGCGGCTACTCCGAGGCGATGTCGAGGGCGGCCGGGAGCGTGAAGGCCCCCGAGTAGAGCGCCTTGCCGATGATCGCGCCCTCGAGGCCGTGCGGCACGAGCTCGCGCAGCGCCCGCAGATCGTCGAGGGTGGAGATGCCGCCGGAGGCGACGACGGGCTGGTCGGTGCGGTCGCAGACCTCGCGGAGCAGGTCGACGTTGGGGCCCTGCAGCGTGCCGTCCTTCGTCACGTCGGTCACGACGTAGCGGGCGCAGCCGGCTTCCTCGAGTCGGTCGAGGACCTCCCACAGGTCACCGGCGTCCTCGGTCCACCCGCGGCTCGCGAGCGTGGTGCCGCGGACGTCGAGGCCGACGGCGATCTGCTCGCCGTACGTCCGGATCACGCGGGCGGCCCACTCGGGGTTCTCGAGCGCGGCCGTACCGAGGTTGACGCGTGCGGCGCCGGTCGCGAGGGCGGCCTCGAGCGAGGCGTCGTCGCGGATGCCGCCGGAGAGCTCGACGGCGACTCCGTCGACCTCGCGGATGGCGTGGGCGATCACCTTGCGGTTGTCACCCCGGCCGAACGCGGCGTCGAGGTCGACGAGGTGGATCCACTCGGCGCCCTGGTCGCGCCACGTGCGAGCGGCAGACACCGGGTCGCCGTACGAGGTCTCACTGCCGGCCTCCCCCTGGGTGAGGCGCACCGCCTGGCCGTCGACGACGTCCACGGCGGGCAGCAGGACGAGGGGCGGGGTGGCGATGAGGTCGGTCATGGTCCTGTTCTTGGTTGCGGTGGCGTCTGCGGCTTCTTGGTTGCGGTCGCGTCTGCGGCTACTTGGTTGCGGTCGCGTCTTCGGCGCGTCGGCGCCCGGGTTCAGAGCGAGTCGACCCAGTTGCGGAGCAGCCGGATGCCCGGTTCCCCCGACTTCTCGGGGTGGAACTGGGTCGCGGTGAGCGGGCCGTTCTCGACCGCGGCGACGAACCGCTGGCCGTGCTCGGCCCAGGTCAGGCGCGGTGCCCGGAACGGCCCGTACGCCTCGAGTGGGAAGTCGGTGACGCCGTAGGAGTGCACGAAGTAGAAGCGCTCGTCGTGGAGGCCGTCGAACAGCACCGAGTCCGCGGGGGCCTCGACCGTGTTCCAGCCCATGTGCGGCAGCACCTCGGCCTGGATCTCCTCGACCGTGCCCGGCCACTGACCGAGCCCCTCGACGTCGACCCCGCGTTCGATGCCGCGCGAGAACAGCACCTGCATGCCGACGCAGATGCCGAGCACCGGACGACCACCCGCGAGCCGGTGGTCGACGATCTCGCCGCCACGCACGCTCTCGAGCTGGTCGATCACGGCGGCGAACGCACCGACACCGGGGACGAGCAGTCCGTCGGCCGCGAGCGCCGCCTGCTTGTCGGACGTGAGCGTGACGTCGGCACCCGCGCGCTCGAGGGCCTTGGCCGCGGAGTGGACGTTGCCGGACCCGTAGTCCAGCACGACGACGTTCGGCCGCGCGCCCGTCACAGCTTTCCCTTGGTGGACGGGATGCCGTCGACGCGCGGGTCGAGCTCGACCGCCTTGCGCATCGCACGGGCGAACGCCTTGAACTCGGCCTCGGCGATGTGGTGCGGGTCACGGCCCTCGAGGAGCCGCACGTGCACGGTGATCCCGGCGTTGAAGGTGATCGCCTCGAACACGTGGCGGACCATCGACCCGGTGAAGTGGCCGCCGATGCGGTGGAACTCGAAGCCGGCGGGCTCCCCCGTGTGCACGAGGAACGGGCGGCCCGAGACGTCGACGACCGCCTGCGCCAGTGCCTCGTCGAGGGGCACGAGGGCGTCGCCGTAGCGGCCGATTCCGGAACGGTCGCCCAGGGCCTGCTTGAGCGCCTGGCCGAGCACGATGCCGGTGTCCTCGACGGTGTGGTGCACGTCGATGTGGGTGTCCCCCGTCGACCGCACGCGGAGGTCGATGAGGGAGTGCTTGCTGAACGCCGTCAGCATGTGATCGAAGAACGGCACGCTCGTCGAGATGTCGGACGTGCCGGTGCCGTCGAGGTCGAGCTCGAGCTCGATGCTCGATTCGCTCGTGCTCCGGCTGATCGTGGCGGTGCGCGCGGTCATGCTGCAACCCTAACCGGCGGCTGATCGGCGGCGACGCGGCGCATGGCGTCGAGGAACGCGGTCGTCTCCTCTTCGGTACCAGCGCTCACGCGCAGGTGGTTCGGGATGCCGAGGTCGCGCACGATGACGTCCTGGTCGAGCAGTGCCTCGAACGCCGCGTGCGGGTCCGCCACACCCCCGAAGAGGACGAAGTTCGACCAGGTCTCGTAGGTGCGGTACCCCATCGCCTGCAGTTCGGTCACCATCCGGTCGCGCTGCTGCTTGATGTCGTCGACCATCGCGAGCATCTCCGGGGCGTGCCGGAGCGCTGCGACCGCGGCCGCCTGGGTGAGTGCGGACAGGTGGTACGGCAGTCGGACCAACCGGATCGCGTCGATCACGGCGGGGTGTGCAGCCATGTACCCGACGCGGGCACCGGCGAACGCGAACGCCTTGCTCATGGTGCGGGACACGACGAGGCGCTCCCGACCGGGCAGCAGCGTGAGGGCGCTCGGCACGTCGGCCGGCATGAACTCGGCGTAGGCCTCGTCGACCATCACGATGCCGTCGGTGGCGGCGTAAGCGGCCTCGATCGTCTCGATCGGCAGCGGCGTGCCCGTGGGGTTGTTCGGCCCGCACAGGAACACGATGTCGGGCTGGTGCTCACGGATCGCGGCCACGACGGTCTCGGGCGAGATGCGGAACTCGTCGTCACGCTGCGCCGGGATCCACGTCGTCCCGGTCCCGGAAGCGAGGATCGAGTGCATCGAGTACGTGGGCGGGAACCCGAGCACCGTGCGCCCGGGGCCGCCGAACGCCTGGAGCAGCTGCTGCAGGACCTCGTTCGAGCCGTTCGCCGCCCAGATCTGCTCTGCGCTGATGGTCTGGCCAGACCCGAGCCCCCGCTGGAGGTAGTCCGCCAGGGACTGTCGGAGATCCGTGAACTCTCGGTCGGGGTAGCGGTTCACGGTTGTGAGGGCCTGCCGGATCGACTCGACGATGTCCTCGGCGACGTCAGCCGGCACGGGATGCGTGTTCTCGTTGACGTTGAGCTGCACGCGGACGTGCTTCTGCGGAGCGCCGTACGGGCTCTGCCCGCGCAGGTCGTCTCGGATCGGGAGGTCTTCGAGCGTGAATGCCACCGATCCATCGTAGGCCGCACGGCCAGTACGGAGACCGGCCGTCCGGACGGTGCGCAGGCTCGCGACGACCGCTCGCTACTTCGCGGAGGTGTACTGCGCCGGGATGGCGATCTGCTCGCCGGCCTGCAGACCCGCTCCGTCGAGCGCGTTCAGGCTGATGACGTCCTGCACGAAGTCGCGCGGGTCGGCGTTCGGTGCGGTCTCCTCCGCCAACTGCCAGAGCGTCTCGCCCGGCTGGATGGTGACGGTGTCGAAGTGGACGTTCGCCTGCGTGTTGCCGGCGGACGCCTGCCCGCCGTTCAGCACCGCGAGGGCGACGACCAGGAGGAGCGGGATCGCGGCGAGCGTCGTGATGACGAACCGCCCGCGGCGCGTGAGGCGCAGGCGCGTACGCACGGCGGGCGCCGTGGGGCGCTGGATGTCAGCGATGGCGATGGTGCTCATGTCGTTCTTGCCTTCCCGTTCGGGTGAACCGAAGTCCTGTACCGAACATAGTTTCGAATGCGAGGTCACACAAGTCCTGTTCGGAGATTTCTGGAGAGATTTCTGCCGACACGCTCGAACAGGTGTTTGTTCGGCGTGGGCCGGTCGGATACTGTTTCGATCGACTGGGACAAGTCAAACGGGGACCACCGACATTCCCGCGGGCGCCGTCCCAGCACCGACGAAGGGCGAGACGACGTGGCGGACGAACTGCGGGTCCAGAAGCCGCTGACGGCGAAGCAGCAGGCGATCCTCGACGCGATCCGAGCGTCGATCGCCAGCCGGGGGTACCCGCCGAGCATGCGTGAGATCGGCGACGCCGCCGGTCTGTCCTCACTCTCCAGCGTCTCCCACCAGCTCGGGCAGCTCGAGCTCGGCGGCTGGATCCGCCGCGACCCGAACCGCCCCCGTGCGCTCGAGGTCCTGGTCGACGAGCCCACGCCGGACGTCGACGGCCCCGACGTCGACGCCACCACGCTCGTGCCACTCGTCGGCCGCATCGCCGCCGGTGTCCCGATCACCGCCGAGCAGCACGTCGACGAGATCGTGCCGCTCCCCCGTCAGCTCGTCGGGACGGGCGACCTCTTCATGCTCAAGGTCGTGGGCGAGTCGATGATCGACGCCGCGATCTGCGACGGCGACTGGGTCGTCGTCCGCTCGCAGCAGACCGCCGAGAACGGGGACATCGTCGCCGCGATGCTCGACGAGGAAGCGACCGTCAAGGTCTTCCGGCAGCGCGACGGCCACACGTGGCTGCTCCCCCGCAACACCGCGTTCGAACCGATCCTCGGCGACGCGGCCACCGTCCTCGGCAAGGTCGTGGCGGTCCTCCGCTCCATCTGACCGGCGGTGCCGGCAGGCACGCCCGAACGCCCCCTCGCACCGTGCGACGGGGCGTTCTCAGTGTGCGAGGTCTCGACCACCGTGACAGGTCTTCTGACCCGCACCGTGCTCGGAACCTCGCACGCTGCGCATCGCGCGCGGCGGGACGGAGCCGCGCCGTGCCTCCAGGCCTAGGCGGACGCGACGGGCGCGACCACGAACGGGTCGGGCTCCGCGACCTGGCGCCGAATGCCCCTCGCACCGTGCGAGGGCGTGTTCTCAGTGTGCGAGGTCCCGACCACCGTGACAGGTCTTCTGGCCAGCACCGGGCTCGGAACCTCGCACGCTGCGCATCGCGCGGGCGAGACGGACGCCAGCCGCGCCTCCTGTCCGGGTCGTGACCGGCCGCTAGGCGGACGCGACGGGCGCGACCACGAACGGGTCGAGCTCCGCGACCTGGCGCTGGAACACCCGGACGTCGAGCCGGGTGCCGTCCTCGACGTAGTCGACCGACTCCACCGCTCCGGCGTCGTGCAGGGACGACACGAGGTCGCCCCGGTCGTACGGGATCACCACGGTCAGGGACACGTCGGGCTCGGGCAGGCGGGACTCGATCGCCTCGAGCAGGTCCTGGATGCCCTCGCCGGTGCGTGCCGAGACGAACACGGCGTCGGGCACGAGACCGACCAGCACGAGCCGCTGCGACTCGTCGATGAGGTCCGCCTTGTTGAACGCGACGATCTCCGGGATCTCGCGGGCACCGACGTCACCGATGACCTCGCGCACGGTCGCCAGCTGCGCGGCCGGGTCCGGGTGCGAGCCGTCGACGACGTGCACGATGACGTCCGCCTCGCCCACTTCCTCCAGCGTGGAGCGGAAGGCCTCGACGAGCTGGTGCGGCAGGTTGCGCACGAAACCGACGGTGTCGACGAAGGTGAACTCGCGGCCCTTGGCGCTCTCGGTGCGGCGCACCGTGGCGTCCAGCGTCGCGAAGAGCTGGTTCTGGACGAGCACGCCCGCGCTCGTCAGCCGGTTCAGCAACGAGGACTTCCCGGCGTTCGTGTAGCCGGCGATCGCGACGCTCGGCACGTCGTTGCGGTGCCGGTCGGCCCGCTTGGCCTCTCGTGCGGGACGGAAGCCGGCGATCTGCCGACGGAGCTTCGACATCCGGGTGTGGATGCGGCGTCGGTCGAGCTCGATCTTCGTCTCACCGGGACCACGGGAGCCCATGCCGGCACCGCCGGAGACCTGGCCACCGGCCTGGCGGGACATCGACTCACCCCAACCGCGGAGTCGCGGCAGGAGGTACTCGAGCTGGGCCAGTTCGACCTGCGCCTTGCCCTCGCGGCTCTTGGCGTGCTGGCTGAAGATGTCGAGGATCACGGCCGTGCGGTCGATCACCTTGACCTTCACCACGTCCTCGAGCGCACGACGCTGGGACGGTGCGAGCTCGGTGTCGGCGATGACCGTGTCGGCGCCGGTGGCCTTGACGACCATCGCCAGCTCCTCGGCCTTGCCCTTGCCGAGGTACGTCGACGGGTCGGGGTTGGGTCGGCGCTGCAGCAGCCCGTCGAGCACCACGGCACCCGCGGTCTCGGCGAGGGCGGCGAGTTCGCGCAGGGAGTTTTCGGCGTCGGAGGCGTCGCCGTGCGGGTAGACGCCGATCAGGACGACCTGCTCGAGCCGGAGTTGCCGGTACTCGACCTCGGTGACGTCCTCGAGTTCGGTGGAGAGACCGGCGACGCGTCGGAGGGCCGCACGGTCCTCGCGGTCGTACTGCTCGCCGTCGCCGTTCCAGCCGCGGTCGTCGACCGATCGGGTCTGGATCGCCTGCGCCGGTGCGAACACGGACGAGGCCGCACGGGAGTCCGCGTTGCGCAGGACCCGTTCGACGACACCGGCAGCGCTGTCGTCGTTGATCTGGTCGTTCTGGTGGGTATCCGTCATCCTGTGCACAGGGTACCTCCGCACGGCCCGGGACACACGGGGTTCCCGGTACGGTTCATCCATGGCGAACGACCACTACTTCTCCGCGAGCCCCACGTCGGACGCCCGTGAACGTCAGATCCAGGTCACGCTCGCCGGTCGGGCCCTCACACTCACCACCGCGGCAGGGGTCTTCAGCCCGGACGGCCTCGACCGCGGCACCCGGGTCCTGCTCGGTTCCGTGCCGCCGCCCTCCCACGACGGCGCGCTGCTCGACGTCGGCTGCGGCTGGGGTCCGATCGCGATCACGATGGCCCTCGAGTCGCCCGAAGCACAGGTCTGGGGTGTCGACGTCAACGAGCGGGTGCTCGGGCTGGCGCGCGCGAACGCGGCCGCTGCCGGCACCGAGAACGTCTCCGTCGCGCTGCCCGACGACGTCCCGGCCGGCCTGCGCTTCCGGACGATCTGGTCGAACCCCCCGATCCGCGTCGGCAAGGACGAGCTGCACCAGATCCTGCTGACGTGGTTGCCGCGGCTCGAGGTCGGCGGGGACGCCTGGCTCGTCGTGTCGAAGGACCTCGGCGGCGACTCGCTGCAGCGCTGGCTCCACGACACCCTCGACGCCGGCTTCCACGTGGCGCGGGCGACGACGGACAAGGGCTTCCGCGTGCTGCGGGTGCACCGCACCGCCGAGGCCCCGACCATGGACTGACCACCCGCCAGGGCCGGGATCCGGACTGGAGGCACGACCAGCGTCACCGACGTCGGCACGGTGATCCGTGCCTCCAGTCCGACGACCGTGGTCGGGTCAGACCGTCAGGTCACCCGAGAAGACGAGTTCCGCCGGACCGGACAGCGAGACGTGCTCGCCGTCCTCAGCCGCGAACATGCGCACCGTGACGACGCCGCCGGGGACGCGCACGCGCCACGTGTCGGGCGCGCCGTTGCCGGCCCAGTACCGCGTGGCGAGCGCCGCGGCGACCGCTCCGGTGCCGCAGGACAGGGTCTCGCCGCTGCCGCGTTCGTGCACACGCATCGTGATCTGGCCGACGCCGTCCTGGACGAGCGGGTCGCCGGGCAGGACGAACTCGACGTTCGCGCCCGCGGCCGGCGCCGGGTCGAGCACCGGCACGTAGGTGAGGTCGACGTCCGCGAGTTCGTCGTCCGTCGCGAGTGCCACGACGACGTGCGGGTTGCCCACGTCGATGCCGAGGCCGGGGCGCGCGCGGTCGAGGTTCTTCGCGCGGACGAGGACGTCGTCCGACCCGCCGCCCTCGATGCCGAGGCCCCAGCGACCGAGGTCGGCGGCGAAGCCGTTGGTCGTGCGCTGGATGTCGACCAGGCCCTTGCGGCTGCCGACCGTCAGGGTCTCCCCCGGCGCGAGGTCGACGAGCCCGGACTCGGTGAGGTACCGCGCGAACACGCGGATCCCGTTGCCGCACATCTCCGCGATGGTGCCGTCGGCGTTGTGGTAGTCCATGAACCAAGCCGCGGCGGGATCCTCGGCGAGGAGCGCCTGCCCCTCCGGAAGCGACTCGGACCGGACCGCACGGATGACGCCGTCGCCGCCAACACCGAAGCGCCGGTCCGCGATCGCACGGATCCGCTCGGGGGTCAGGTCGACCGTGGCGTCGGGGTCGGCGAACAGGACGAAGTCGTTGCCGGTCCCCTGGCCCTTGGTGAAGTGCAGCTCGGTCACGGGACGATCCTACGGGCCGTCTCGGTGAGCGCCGTCCGGTCGGCCCCGGTGACGTCGAGCACCTCGGCGTCGGCGTAGCGGCGGAACCACGACACCTGGCGCCTGGCGTACTTGCGCGTGGCGATGCCCGTGGCCTCGACGGCCTGCTCGACGGTCGACTCCCCCCGCAGCACCTCGAGCGCCTGGGAGTACCCGATCGCGGCCCGCGCGGTCTTCCCGCGTTCCAGGCCTCGCTCGCGCAACGCGTCGACCTCGTCCACCAGGCCCTCCGCGAACATGCGTGCGGCGCGCTCGTGCAGTGCCTCGACGAGCTGCGCGCGATCGCGGTGCAGGTGCAGGATCCGTGCTGGTCGCCAGGCGCGGGGCGCGGACGGGAGGCTCGGGGTGACGACCTCGGATCGGCTCGCGATCTCCAGTGCCCGGATCAACCGCCGTGGGTTGCGTGCGTCGATCGTCGCTGCGGCAGTCGGGTCGAGTGTCCGGAGCCGCTCGAGCAGGATGCCGGGGCCGAGCTCGTCGTGCTCCCGTTCGAGCTGCGCGCGGACTTCCGGATCCGTGCCGGGGAACGCGAGGTCGAAGAGGACTGCCGACACGTACAGCCCACTCCCGCCGACGAGGATCGCGACGCCGCCGCGCCCGTGGATCGCGTCGATCTCGGCTCGGGCGTCTCGTTGGTACGCGGCGACGCTCGCCTCGTCGGTGACGTCGAGCACGTCGAGCTGGTGGTGCGGGATGCCCCGGCGTTCCTCGACGGTGAGCTTCGCGGTGCCGATGTCCATGCCGCGGTACAGCTGCATGGCATCGGCGTTGACGATCTCCGCCGGGCGTCCGGATGCCCACAGCCGCTCTGCGAGGGCGATGCCGAGGTCGGACTTGCCGGTACCCGTGGCGCCGACGACGGCGATCAGGTCGGCGCCGACGAGCTCGGGGTCAGCGGCCGACACGGAGCGTGGGCAGGCCGAGCGACACCGCGCGCGGGCCGTCGGCGGGCGCGGCCGGTGTGGGCACGCCGCAGCTCTCCGCCTGCGCGCGGTCCCAGGCGTCGCCCGCGCGGGTGCGGCGGATCGACAGGGGCCCGTCGTTGTCGGCGATGAGGAAGTGCGGTGCGGACCGGGTCACCTCGACCGTGACGACGTCGCCGGGGCGCGGCACGGCGGACCCCTCCGGCACGGCGAAGTGGACGAGGCGCGAGTCCTCGGCGCGGCCGGACAGCCGGTGCGTCGAGTCGTCCTTCTTGCCCTCGCCGGTCGCGACGAGCACCTCGATGCTCCGGCCGACCTGGGCGGCGTTCTCCTCTGCCGTGATGCGCTCCTGCAGGGCCACGAGGCGTTCGTAGCGCTCCTGCACGACCTGCTTCGGGAGCTGGTCGTCCATCGTCGCCGCGGGCGTGCCGGGGCGGATGGAGTACTGGAACGTGAAGGCCGAGGCGAACCGGGCCTGCTCGACGACGCGCAGGGTGTCCGCGAAGTCCTGCTCGGTCTCGCCGGGGAAGCCGACGATGATGTCCGTGGAGATCGCCGCGTGCGGGATCCTCGCGCGCACCCGGTCGAGGATGCCGAGGAACCGCTCGCTCCGGTAGCTCCGACGCATCGCCTTGAGCACCCGGTCCGACCCGGACTGCAGCGGCATGTGCAGCTGCGGCATCACGTTCGGGGTCTCGGCCATCGCCTCGATGACGTCGTCGGTGAAGGCCGCGGGGTGCGGGCTGGTGAATCGCACGCGCTCGAGGCCCTCGATCTGGCCGGTGGCCCGCAGCAGCTTGCCGAACGCCTGCCGGTCGCCGAACTCGACGCCGTACGAGTTGACGTTCTGGCCGAGCAGGGTGACCTCGATCGCGCCGTCGTCGACGAGCGCCTGGATCTCGGCGAGGACGTCACCGGGACGGCGGTCCTTCTCCTTGCCGCGGAGCGACGGGACGATGCAGAACGTGCAGGTGTTGTTGCACCCGACCGAGATGGACACCCATCCGCTGTGCGTCGAGTCACGCTTGGTCGGGAGGGTCGACGGGAAGACGTCGAGCGCCTCGAGGATCTCGATCTGCGCCTCGTCGTTGTGCCGCGCCCGCTCGAGGAGGGTCGGCAGCGACCCCATGTTGTGCGTGCCGAACACGACGTCGACCCACGGGGCCTTCTCGAGGATGACGTTCTTGTCCTTCTGCGCCAGGCACCCGCCGACCGCGATCTGCATGCCGGGGTGCTGGCGTTTGATGCCCGCGAGCTGCCCGAGGTTGCCGTACAGCCGGTTGTCGGCGTTCTCGCGCACCGCACACGTGTTGATGACGACCACGTCGGCCTGGTCACCATCGGCGGCGACGTAACCGGCTGCCTGGAGCGAGCCGCTCAGACGCTCGGAGTCGTGCACGTTCATCTGGCACCCGTAGGTGCGGACTTCGTAGGTGCGGGGGCGCGCTGCGACGGTGGCCATGGTCGTCCCAGTGTAAATCCGCCGGAGCGCGCTTCGGCTACTCGAAGCGGACCGAGCCGCGCGGGCCGCGGGGACCCCTGCCACCGCCGTCGAGTGCACGCTCCACGGCGATGCGGACGACACCGCCGTTGTAGCCCTTGCGCATCAGGAAACCCGAGAGCCGACGTTCCGCTGTTGCACGGTCCAACCCGCGGAGCTGTCCCGCGCGCTTCTCGGCGAGCTCGATCGCGCGGACGAACTCGTCGTCGTCATCGTCGGCCGCTGCCTCGAGCGCAGCGTCGATCGCTGCCTGGTCGATCCCGCGGCGACGGAGTTCCGCCACGACGCCCTGACGGCCGAGGCCCTTCCGATCGTGCAGCCGGTCGACGAGGTCGGTCGCCAGCGCGACGTCGTCCAGCAGGCCCACGCGGGTGAGCCGCTCGACCTCGTGCTCGACGACCTCGGGGTCGAGGTCGTTCTTCGTCAGCATCGTCCGGAGCTCGGACTCGCTCACACCCTTGCGCCCGAGTGCCCGCATGCTGAGCCGCTCGGCATCGGCGCGCTGCTCGTCGACGGGACGCGGTGCGTCGGCGGGGTCGATCTCGGCGCCGCCGTCGATCGCGAACACCGAGGCGGTGGCGGCGTCGGCGGTGTGGTCGTCGTCGTACCCGTCCTGTTCGGCACGGGCACTGCGTCCGGAGCCGTCCCCCACCACGGGCTGGAGCCATTCGGCCTGCGCCCGCGCCCCTTGGATCGGGAGTGGGACGGGGGCGTCCGCGTCCGCACCGATGTCGCTCTCCTCATCGGGAGCGTCCGTGTCTGGATCGGGAGCGTCCGTCTGTGCAGCCGGAGCGGGAGCGGCGCGACGGGACCGCGCACCGAACAGGTCGGTGACCGGTGCGAGGTCCGCGTCGTCGTCGTGGTCGGTCGTCACGCGCCCTTGCGCTCCGCGATCTTCGGCGCGATCGACTCGACCGGTGCCTCAGCTGCTTCGACGGACGCGCCGCCGACACCGAGCTTGGCGAGGATCTTGCCTTCGATCTCGGCAGCGATCTCCGGGTTCTGGATGAGGAACGACCGCGAGTTCTCCTTGCCCTGCCCGAGCTGGTCGCCGTCGTACGTGTACCAGGCACCCGACTTCTTGACGATGCCGTGGTCGACACCGAAGTCGAGCAACGAGCCCTCGCGCGAGATGCCCGTGCCGTACAGGATGTCGAACTCGGCCTGCTTGAAGGGCGGCGCCATCTTGTTCTTGACGACCTTGACGCGCGTGCGGTTGCCGACCGCGTCGGTGCCGCTCTTGAGCGTCTCGATGCGTCGGATGTCGAGGCGGACCGAGGCGTAGAACTTGAGCGCCTTACCGCCGGCCGTGGTCTCGGGGCTGCCGAAGAACACACCGATCTTCTCGCGCAGCTGGTTGATGAAGATCATCGTGGTCTGGGTCTGGTTGAGCCCACCGGCGAGCTTGCGGAGCGCCTGCGACATGAGGCGCGCCTGGAGACCGACGTGCGAGTCACCCATCTCGCCCTCGATCTCGGCACGGGGCACGAGCGCCGCGACGGAGTCGATGACGACGAGGTCGATGGAGCCGGAGCGGACGAGCATGTCGGCGATCTCGAGCGCCTGCTCACCGGTGTCGGGCTGGGAGACGAGGAGGGCGTCGATGTCGACGCCGAGCTTCTTGGCGTACTCGGGGTCGAGCGCGTGCTCCGCGTCGATGAACGCCGCGATGCCGCCGGCGCGCTGGGCGTTGGCGATGGCGTGCAGCGTCAGGGTGGTCTTACCCGACGACTCCGGGCCGTAGATCTCGATGATGCGGCCACGCGGCAGGCCACCGATCCCGAGCGCGACGTCGAGCGCGACCGAACCGGTCGGGATGGTGGCGACGGGAGCGCGCTCGTCCGAGCCGAGGCGCATGACCGTGCCCTTGCCGAACTGCCGGTCGATCTGTGCGAGGGCGGTCTCGAGGGCCTTCTCGCGGTCCTGGGGTGATGGCATGGGATGCTCCTTCGTGCTCGGTGTCGGCCGCCTGTAGGCTGTCGCGTCCACCCCGGCCGGTGGTGCAGGGCCGGTGTCTCAGCGACAAGGCTTCGGGCTGTTCCCGATGACCTCGAACCTAGGGCGGGCCACCGACATCACTGCCGTCGGCCGCGCGATCTGTGGACGAAGTCCTCGTACAGCGCCGATGTGGAGGAAAGTACCACCGATCGAACATCCGTTCGAGCAACACGCCGAACAGGTGTTCGGATCAGTCCCGCGGTTCGGCGAGGCCCTTGCCGTGCCGCTTGTCGAGCGGGACGTCCTGCGAGTCGCAGAGCGCTTCCCACACCCGGCGCGCGTCGGTCCCCGCGGCGAGGGCGTCCACCGCGGACCGCCCGCCGAGCTCCTCGAGTACGACGTCTCGGCTGACGACGGAGCCGTAGGCATCGCCGAACACCTGGTCGACGGCCCGCCAGAACTCACTCACGCGCATCGTTCCAGCGTAGACGGCACGGGACCACCGGACGCACGAACGCCCCCGCTGGCGGACCAGCGGGGGCGTCGTGGGGCGATGCGCGTCAGCGCACCGCGAGGTCGTTGTCGAACTCGGCGACGAGGTCGTCCGGGAGCGTGTCCGGCACGGGGGTGAGCCCCTCGACGATCGCGAGGCGGTCGCCCACCTCGCGCATGATCGTGGAGATGGGGGTGTCCAGCGCATCCGCGACGGATGCGAGGATCTCTGAGCTGGCCTCTTTCTGACCGCGCTCGACCTCACTGAGGTACCCGAGAGCCACGCTGGCCTTGGACGCGACCTGACGGAGGGTCCGGCCCTTCTGCAAGCGGAAGTCCCGCAGAACGTCGCCGATTTCCTGACGAACGAGAACCATGAGAACTCCTCCTCTCTGTCGTCTCCGCGCCCGCTCGGTCCGGATGGCCGAGTTCGGGTTGAGCAACTGTAGCGTTGCCGGTTGCAGCATGCTAGCGAGGCCGGCTGCTGTACCGCTGGAGATTGCGTGAGATGTAACCCAGTGGAAACGGGACCTATTCCCGGCCCCGGATCGTGGACGACATCCGTGCCAGGAGTTCGGAGACGGTCGCCTGGCGGATTGCCTCACGGTCGCCGTCGAGGTGCAGTTCGTACGCCGTGGCGCCGTCCTCGGAGGCGATCCCGACGAACACCGTGCCGACGGGCTTGCCGTCCTGCGGATCAGGGCCCGCGACGCCGGTGGTGCTGATCCCCCAGGTCGCGGCTACCCCGTCGACCGCCAGGGCCGTCCGGACGCCCGTCGCCATCTGCCGGGCGACCTCGGGATCGACGGCGCCGTTGCTGGCGAGCAGTGCGTCCGAGACACCGAGGACGGTGTGCTTGACGGGGGTCGCGTAGGCCACGACGCCGCCGCGGACGACCGCACTCGCCCCGGGGACGCCGACCAGTGTGGCCACCACGAGTCCCCCGGTCAGGGACTCGGCGACCGCGACGGTCTCACCGCGGGAAGTCAGCTCGGCGATCAGGGCCGCCGCGGCGGACCCGTCGGTCACGCCGCGGTCCGGTTGTGCTTCCACGCCTGCCAGAGGTAGTCGATGCCACTCAGGACGGTCGCGAGGAACGCCGCCGTCGTGAGGATGCCGTTGACCCAGTGCGCCCAGTCCCCGACGAGGTTCCACCACGGGAACAGCGCTGCAGTGAGCGCCACGGCCTGCAGCACGGTCTTGATCTTGCCGCCTCGGCTCGCCGGGATCACCCGGTCGGAGAGCACTGCGAAACGGAAGACCGTGATGCCGATCTCGCGCACCATGATGAGCACGGTCACGTACCAGGGCAGTTCGCCCAGGATCGACAGGGCCACGAGGGCACCGCCGATGAGCACCTTGTCGGCGATCGGGTCGACCAGCTTGCCGAAGTCCGTGACGAGGTTCTGGCGTCGGGCGATTATGCCGTCGGCGCTGTCCGTGACGATCGCCACGACGAACGTGATCGCCGCCCAGATCCGCAGCGGCCCGTCGGCTCCGGCGTCCGTGAGGAGCAGCACGAAGAACAGCGGGGCCATCAGGATCCGGATGACCGTGATGATGTTCGCGACGTTGCCCGTCGACGCCGGGCCGGGGCCCTTGCGGATGAGTCGTCCGCGCCACGGGAACTTCGCGCCGTTCGTGGTGTCCGTACCGTTCGAGGCGGTCATCGCCGTCACTCCCTGCCCGTCAGTCCCCACGCGTCCTCATCGGGCTCGTCGTCGGCTTCATCGTACCCGCGCGTCATGTCCCCCACCGGGTCGGCTCCGTAGCGGTCGCCGTCGTCGGACGGCGCGGACGCCGGCGCACTCGGCACAGCGGTCGTGCCGACGAGCCCGGCACCGGCGGCGGGCGCTGCCGCGGCGGGCGGTTCCTCGCCCCGGAGCTTCGCGAGCACCGACGGCAGCTGGTCGGCCGTCACGAGCACGTCACGGGCCTTCGACCCCTCGGACGGCCCGACGATGTCGCGCGACTCCATCAGGTCCATGAGGCGACCGGCCTTGGCGAAGCCCACGCGGAGCTTGCGCTGGAGCATCGAGGTGGAGCCGAACTGCGTCGACACGACCTGTTCGACGGCGGCGAGCAGCAGCTCGAGGTCGTCGCCGATGTCCGCGTCGATCTCCTTGCGCTCGACCACGGCCTGGACGTCCTGGCGGTACTCCGGGCGAGCCTGGCGCGTGACGTGCTGGACGACCTCGGCGACCTCGCTCTCGTTCACCCAGGCACCCTGCACGCGGAGCGACTTCGACGACCCCATCGGCAGGAAGAGCGCGTCGCCCTGCCCGATGAGCTTGTCGGCACCGGGCTGGTCGAGGATGACGCGGGAGTCGGTGACGCTCGTGACGGCGAACGCGATGCGCGACGGGACGTTGGCCTTGATCAGACCGGTGATGACGTCGACCGAGGGGCGCTGCGTCGCGAGGACGAGGTGGATGCCGGCCGCACGCGCGAGCTGGGTGATGCGGACGATCGACTCCTCGACGTCGCGCGGGGCGACGAGCATGAGGTCGGCGAGCTCGTCCACCACGACGAGCAGGTACGGGTACGGCTTGAGCTTCCGCTCGCTGCCGGCCGGCAGCACGATCTCGTTGTTCTCGATCGCCTTGTTGAAGTCGTCGACGTGACGGAACCCGAACGACGCGAGGTCGTCGTACCGCATGTCCATCTCCTTCACGACCCACTGCAGCGCCTCGGCTGCCTTCTTCGGGTTCGTGATGATGGGCGTGATGAGGTGCGGGACGCCCGCGTAGATCGAGAGCTCCACGCGCTTCGGGTCGACCAGGACCATGCGGACCTCGGACGGCTTGGCGCGCATCAGGAGGGACGTGATCATCGAGTTGATGAACACCGACTTGCCGGAACCGGTGGAGCCGGCGACGAGCAGGTGCGGCATCTTCGCCAGGTTCGCCACGACGAACCCGCCCTCGACGTCCTTGCCGACGCCGATCGTCATCGGGTGCTTCGACTTGCGTGCCGCGTTCGACCGGAGCACGTCGCCGAGCGACACCGTCTCGCGATCGGAGTTCGGGATCTCGACGCCGATGGCGCTCTTGCCCGGGATCGGCGACAGGATGCGGACCTCGTTCGAGGCGACCGCGTACGACAGGTTCTTCGACAGCGCCGTGACGCGCTCGACCTTCACGCCGGGGCCGAGCTCGATCTCGTACCGGGTGACGGTCGGGCCACGCGAGAAGCCGGTGACCTTCGCGTCGACCTTGAACTCGGTGAGGACGCCGGTGATCGCGGCGACGATGTCGTCGTTGGCCTGGCTGCGCGCGACCGACGGCGAGCCCGAACTCAGGGTGGTTGCGGCCGGCAGTCGGTACGGCGCGGACGGGTCCTCGTCGGCAGCGGCGACGGGCGGGAGACCGTCGTCGGCGGCCTCGGGGACGTCGTCGGCCGGGAGGGACGGGGAGACCACCGGGGACACGGCCGCGTCCGGACGCACCGCCTCGGCCGCCGCGGGACGCTCCGGGACGGGTGTCCCGAAGTCGCGGAGCGCCTGCTCGGCGTCCTGCAGGTCCTGCTCGACCGAGTCGTTGAGGTTCACGGACGCGGGCTCGGCGGGCGTGTGGTCGATGAGCCCGGCCGCGGCACCGGCGTTCGGGCTCGCGGCGGCCGACGCGGGTACGTCGGGAACGGTCGACGTCGCGCCGGTGATCACCGGGCTGTCGTAGGCGGGGTCTTCCTCGCGCCCGGACTTGTTGCGGCGCCACCAGGGGATGGTGCCGCCCTCGGTCTCGTCGCCGTCGGTGGCAGCCCGGTCCTCGTCGAAGCCGAGATCGTCGAACAGCTGGAAGTCGGTGTCGCCCTTCTTCCCGCGCTTGGACGTCTTCGCACGCGGCGCAGGGGTCTCGGCGACGGCTTCCTCGGGCTCGGCAGCGGGGGCTGGCGCGCCGAACAGGTACGCGTAGAGCTCGTGCAGTCGTCGGCCGAGCTTGTTCGGCGGCGTCTTCGTGATGATGAAGAGCGAGAGGACGAGCAGGACGATCGCGACCGGGACCGCGACCCAGGCGGTCGCGATGGTGACGAGCCACCCGATGACGACCCAGCCGATCACCCCACCGGCCGCGGCGAGCGCGGGCATGCCGTCCGTCGCGCTCGGCTGGCCGCCGAAGACGTGGCAGAGCGAGGCGATCGACACGAGCAGCAGCCCGAGCCCGATCCCGATGCGGGTGTTGTCGTGCACCGACGCCGGGTGCCGGAAGAGCCAGCCGGCGAAGACGACCATGATGACGGGGAGCGCGAAGGCCAGCCGTCCGAACAGGCCGCCGAACGTGTAGGCGTCGAGCGCCACCGAGACGGAGTTCGTCGGGTTGAGCCACTCGACGACCGCGCCGGCGATCGCCAGGACGAACAGCAGGAACGGGAACCCGTCGCGGCGCTGGTCCTTCTCGAGGGTCTCCTTGCCGAGCAGACGGAACATCGCCCCGACGCCGTGCGCCATCGCGAGCCAGAAGGTCACGAGCGGGTTCTGCTCGCGGAAGACCGGCGTCGGTGCCGCCTGCGGGAGCTTCTTCGTCGTGGCCTGGGTGCGCGACGTACCGCGCGTCCCGCTTCCACGGGACGACGAGGACGCGCGCGAGCGCGTGGTCGACTTGGTGCCTCCGGCCATGGGCAGCACCCTATTCCCCTCCCAGGACAAACCAAGGGAGGCCCGCCGCGTCCGTGACGGACGCGCCACGTGCCCGGAACGCGACTGGAGGCCCGGTGCACGTCCGTCAGGAACGTGCACCGGGCCTCCAGTCCGGTCCACTGCCGCAGTGCAGCAGGCGCGCCGCCCTACGCCTCGATGACCACCGGGACGATCATCGGTCGGCGACGGTGCTTCGTGTTCACCCAGCGCCCCACGGTCCGGCGCACGACCTGCTGGAAGGCGTGGCCGTCACGCGTGCCGTTCGCAGCAGCCTCGGCGAGGGCCTTGGCGATCTGCGGGCGGACCTCGTCGAAGACGGACTCGTCCTCGGCGAAGCCCCGCGACTGGATCTCCGGACCGACGACGCACTGGCCCGTGGTGAAGTCCACGGCGGTGAAGATGGAGATGAAGCCCTCTTCGGCCAGGACGCGGCGGTCCTTGAGGTCGGCGTCGGTGATCTCGCCCACGGTCGACCCGTCGACGTACACGTACCCGATGTCGAGCTGTCCGGCCACCGTGGCGACGCCGTCCTTCAGGTCGACGACGATGCCGTCCTGCCCGAGGATCACGTTGCGCGGCGGCACACCCGTCTGGATCGCCAGGTCGGCGCTCGCGTACAGGTGGCGGTGCTCGCCGTGGACCGGCAGGACGTTCCGCGGACGCAGGATGTTGTAGCAGTAGAGGAGCTCGCCGGCGGACGCGTGCCCGGAGACGTGCACCTTCGCGTTGCCCTTGTGCACGACCTTCGCGCCGAGCTTCGTCAGCCCGTCGATGACCCGGTAGACGGCGTTCTCGTTGCCGGGGATCAGCGACGACGCGAGGATGACGGTGTCGCCCTCGCCGATCTCGATCTGGTGCTCGAGGTTCGCCATTCGTGCCAGGACGGCCATCGGCTCGCCCTGCGACCCGGTCGACATGTAGACGATCTGGTCGTCGGGGACGTTCTTCGCCTTCTTCGTGTCGATGAGCACGTTCTCGGGCACCCGGAGGTAGCCGAGGTCGGCGGCGATGGTCATGTTGCGGATCATCGAGCGGCCCATGAACGCGACCTTGCGGTTCGCGGCGGCGGCGGCGTCGAGGACCTGCTGCACGCGGTGCACGTGCGACGAGAAGCTCGCCACGACGACCTTCTTGCGGGCGCGCGTGATGATGTTCTCGAGAACAGGGCCGATGTCGCGCTCCGGAGCGGTGAAGCCCGGCACGTCGGCATTCGTCGAGTCCGGCAGGAACAGGTCCACGCCCTGCTCGCCGAGGCGGGCGAAGGCACGGAGGTCCGTGATCCGGTCGTCGAGCGGGAGCTGGTCCATCTTGAAGTCGCCCGTGTGCAGGACCCGACCGGCGGGGGTCGTGATCGAGACGGCGAGGGCGTCCGGGATGGAGTGGTTCACGGCGACGAACTCGAGGTGGAACGGACCGAGCTGCTCGGTCTGGTCCTCGGCCACGACGAGCGTGTACGGCTTGATCCGGTGTTCCTTGAGCTTCGCCTCGACGAGGGCCAGCGTCAGCGTGGAGCCGATCAGCGGGATGTCGTCGCGGAGCTTCAGGAGGTACGGGACGGCGCCGATGTGGTCCTCGTGACCGTGCGTGAGCACGACCCCGAGGACGTCGTCGAGGCGGTCCCGGATCGGCGCGAAGTCCGGCAGGATCAGGTCGACCCCGGGCTGGTGCTCTTCCGGGAAGAGCACGCCGGCGTCCACGACGAGGAGCTTGCCCTCGTACTCGTAGACGGTCATGTTGCGACCGATCTCGCCGAGTCCCCCGATGGGGATCACGCGGAGGGTGCCGGCTTCGAGGGGCTGCGGTTCGGAGATCTGTGTGGGCATTCGGTCCTACGGATTCGGGCGACGCGCGTCCTGCGCGCCGCGGTGTTCGCTAGCGGGTGGTGCCTGGCACCTTCGGAAGAGCACCGCCGGCCGCTGCGTTGCGGTCGGGGCGGAAGTTGGAGAAGTCGGCGCCCGGGATGTCCCGGACGGCTTCGAGCGAGGTCTCGATGGCGTACGCCTCGGAGTCCTCGGGGCCGACGAGCGGCAGTCGGACGCGCGGGCTGCCGATGCGGCCGAGCCCGTGCAGGATGTACTTCGCCGCGACGGTGCCGGGCACGTGCGTCATGACGGCACGGACGAGCGGCTCGACGCGCTTGTGCTCGGCGGTCGCGGTCGCCAGGTCCCCCCGGTTCACGGCGTCGATGATGGTGCGGTACGGCGTGCTCGTGATGTTCGCGGTCACGCCGATGAGTCCCGTGGCGCCGATCGACAGGTGCGGGAGCACGTTCGTGTCGTCGCCGGAGAAGTACATGAGGTCGGTGTTGTTGAGCACCCGGGAGACCTCGGCGAAGTCGCCCTTGGCGTCCTTCACGGCGAGGATGTTCGGGTGGTGCGACGCCCGCACGATCGTCTCGTACGTGATCGGGATGCCGGTGCGGCCGGGGATGTCGTACAGGATCACCGGCAGGTCGGTCGCGTCGGCGATCATCCGGAAGTGCGTGAGCACACCCGACTGGGTCGGCTTGTTGTAGTACGGCGTGACGATCATCACGCCGTCCGCGCCGGCCTTCTCGCTCTGCTTGTACAGGTGGATGGCGTGCGCGGTCTCGTTCGAGCCACCGCCCGTGATGATCTTCGCCCGGCCCGCGGCGACGGACTTGCCGACCTCGACCAGTCGGAGCTTCTCCGGGTCGGTGAGGGTCGACGTCTCGCCGGTCGTGCCTGTCACGACGATGCCGTCGGCACCGGCGGTGATGCAGTCGTCGATGTGCTGCTCGACGCCGGGCCAGTCGACCTCGCCGTCAGCCGTGAACGGGGTCACGAGGGCGACGAGGACCTGGCCGAAGGGATTCTCACGCGGGGACACGGGCACCAGCGTACCGGGGATGCGGGCGAGGGCGGCCGTCCGCCCGGACGGTCACCCGCCTGGAGGCGCGGATCAGCCCCGCCCCGCCGGCTGCGGTCCGGCCGCCGGTCGCGTCCACAGCGCACCGCGCCCCCGTTCGAACACTGCGCCCCGGCGTGACGGGGCGCAGTGCTCGAACGGGGGCGCGATCCAACGCAGGCGCTACGCGCGGCGGCGCCACTCGAGGAATCGGTAGCGGGTGCCGTCGGCGCGGGACTCCTGCCACGGGCCCTCGTCGACGAGGGACCAGCCGTCAGCCTCGGCGAGCGCCGGCGCGACCGTGTCCCCGGGGACCTCGACGTCGATCACCGTCTCGGAGACCCGGTCGGCGAAGGGCACACCCGCGGCGTACACCTGCCCGCCGCCGATGATCCAGACGGGTTCGTCGGTGTCGAGCGCGGTCGCGAGGTCGTGCACCACCTCGGCACCCGCGGCCTCGTCGGTCCCGGCCCACGACTCGTCACGGGTGAGCACGACGTTCCGGCGCCCGGGCAGGGGACGGAAGCGCTCCGGCAGCGAGTCCCAGGTCCGGCGGCCCATCACGACAGTCGCGTCGCCGGTCACCTGCCGGAAGTGCGCGAAGTCCTCCGGCACGTGCCACGGCATCCCGCCGTCGGCACCGATCACGCCGTTCGTCGAGCGCGCCCAGACCATGCCGATCCCGCGCACGGGCTCGGTCCAACTGTCCGACATCAGACGGCGACCGCGGCCTTGATCGCCGGGTGGTGGTGGTAGCCGACGACGGTGAAGTCCTCGTACTCGTAGTCGTCGATCGAGTCGCGCGGGGCGAGCTCGAGCGTCGGGAGCGCGTACCCGGTGCGGGACAGCTGCTCCTCGACCTGCTCGACGTGGTTGTCGTAGACGTGGCAGTCGCCGCCGGTCCACACGAACTCGCCGACCTCGAGCCCGGTCTGCGCCGCGATCATGTGGGTGAGCAGCGCGTACGAGGCGATGTTGAACGGGACGCCGAGGAACATGTCCGCACTGCGCTGGTAGAGCTGGCACGAGAGCTTGCCGTCCACCACGTAGAACTGGAAGAACGCGTGGCACGGGGCGAGCGCCATCTCCGGGATGTCCGCGACGTTCCACGCCGAGACGATCAGACGGCGGGAGTCCGGGTTGGTCTTGATCTGCTCGATGACCTGGGCGATCTGGTCGACGTGCTCCCCCGACGGCGTCGGCCACGAGCGCCACTGCACGCCGTAGACCGGGCCGAGGTCGCCGTCCTCGTCCGCCCACTCGTTCCAGATCCGGACGCCGTGCTCCTGCAGCCAGCGGGCGTTGCCGTCGCCACGGAGGAACCAGAGCAGCTCGTACGCCACCGACTTGAAGTGCACGCGCTTCGTCGTGACGAGCGGGAAGCCCTTCGCCAGGTCGTAGCGGAGCTGTGCGCCGAACAGGCTGCGGGTACCGGTACCGGTGCGGTCGCCCTTCGGGGTCCCCTCGGTGAGGACGCGACGGAGCAGGTCCTCGTACGGGGTGGGAACGGAGGCGTCGGGCAGCACGGTCTCGGTCACGTGAAGAGCCTACGACGAGCCGGGGACATCCACGGGCAGGTGATCCACGGACAGATGAGTAGCGTGAGCGACATGACGACAGAGCCGCTCTCGATCCTGGTCGCCGGTGCGTCCGGCTTCATCGGGACCCCGCTCGTCCGCGCGCTGCGCGAGGCGGGACACCACGTGACGACCCTGGTCCGGCGTGAGCCGCACACGGCGACGGAGTTCCGCTGGTCCCCCGGCAGCCGCAAGCTCGACCCGGCGATCCTCGACGGCGCCGACGTGGTGATCAACCTCGCCGGGGCGAACATCGGCAAGCTCCCCTGGACCGAGACGTACAAGCAGGAGATCCTCCGCTCGCGGGTCACCGCCACCGAGACCCTGGTCGACGCCATGCGCCACGCTGCGACCCCGCCGCCGCTGTTCCTGTCCGGTTCGGCCTCGGGCGTCTACGGCGACCGTCCCGCCGATGTCCTGCAGGACGACGCCGCTGCCGGCTCCGGGTTCCTCGCCGACGTCTGCACCGCGTGGGAGGCCGCCGCGAACGCCGCACCAGAGGGTGTCCGCGTCGTCACCCTGCGCACCGGCATCGTCGTCGGCAAGGGCGGCGGCGCGCTCGCTCCCCTCGTCCCGCTCACGAAGGCGGGGCTCGGCGGACGCCTCGGCACCGGCGGGCAGCACTGGCCGTGGATCGCACTCGAGGACGAGGTCGGCGCGATCGTGCACCTCGCGACGAGCCCGGACGCCGCCGCCGTCACCGGGCCGGTGAACCTCGCCGGACCCGAGGCCGCCGTGGCCGACCGCATCACGAAGCGCGTCGCCGAGGACCTGCACCGGCCCTACCTGTTCCGGATCCCGGAGTTCGCGCTGCGGCTGCTCCTGCAGCAGGCGGCGGACGAGATGCTCCTGTCGAGCCAGCAGATGGTGCCGACGAAGCTCCTCGAGTCCGGCTACGCGTTCCGCTACGCGCGTGCCGAGGACGCGGTCGACGCCGCGTTCTGACGCACCCAGAGACCGGCCTGGAGGCGCGGTGCCAGCTGGCACCGCGCCTTCAGTACGTCAACCGCGTGCCCTGGTGAGCGCTTCGCGCATCGCGGCACGCGCCCGCTTGCGGTCACCGGCGGCGTCGTAGACGACGCCGAGGCGGTACCACCCGCGCCAGTCCGTCGGGTCGGTCTCGACGGCGGCCTTGTACGCGGGGAAGAGCTCGTCGGCGGCCTCGCGCGTCGGTCGCCCGGAGGGTCGCACCGGGACCACGTCCGCCGGCGCCGCACCCTCGCGTTCGAGGCGTGCGCCGAGCCGGGTGATGCGGAGTCCGAAGCGGAACTCCAGGACGAGCAGCAGCGCGCCGATCGCCGCGACGACGAACAGGGCCACGCCGATGCCGATGCCGATCGGGATCCCGGTCGCGATGAAGGCCACCGCGCGCTGCCCCACGAGCACGATGTAGAGCGCCAGCAGCACCGCCATCAGGGCGGCACCCCAGAACGGCGAACGGAGCGACCGGGTCAGGCGCACGGCGGATCAGCCGATGCCGAGGACGCTGCCGAGGCCGACCGTCAGGCCGCGCATCGCGCCGACGGCGGACAGCGCCGCGCGGATGCCGGCCACGTAGGCGACGTCGTCGTTCGTGTCGTGCCGGATCGTCAGGGTCTCGCCGGGACCGCTCAGCAGGACGTCCTGCACGGCCTTCACACTGGGCAGTCGCAGCGAGTGGATCGGGATGCTCGCGACCTGCTGCCCGCGAGCGCGCTGGTCGACGTGCGGTGCTTCGACCGGACCGACCTCGCGCCGGGCGTCGGCGATGAGCTCGGCGGTGCGCACCGCGGTGCCGGACGGGGAGTCGATCTTGCCGGCGTGGTGGGTCTCGACGATCTCGACCGAGGGGAACCACGGCGCCGCGATCGTGGCGAGGTGCGTGCCGAGCACGGAGCCGATCGAGAAGTTCGGCACCACGAAGACGCCCTGGTCGGGACGCGCCTCGAGTCCGGCGCGGAGCTTCGCGAGCCGATCCCCCGACCAGCCGGAAGTGCCGACCAGCACGTTCGCGCCGCTCGCGAGGGCGGTGTCCACGATGGCGGGGCTGAGCGCGGGGACGGTCACGTCGACGACGATGGCCGCTCCCCCGAACACCGACGGACCCGCTTCGTGTGCGCCGTCCTTCGACGACAGGCTCGCGACGAGCTCGAACTCGGGCAGTTCCTCGACCACGGCGGCCACGAGGCCCCCGAGACGACCGGTGGCGCCGACGACGGCGACGGGAGTGACCATGTCCACCATCCTAGGATCGACGCATGACGCTCGAGGTCAGGACCGTGCCGGCAGACATCCCCGAGGTCGACGAGCTGCTCGACGCCTACCTCGACGAGCGCGAGGCGACGTTCCCGAGCGCGCAGGGCACCTACTCGCGGAAGCGCACCCCGGCGGCCGAGTTCACGCCGCCGAACGGGGTGTTCGCCGTCGCCTACGACGACGGCCACGCGGTCGGGTGCGGCGGGCTCCGGCGCATCGCGGACGACACGACCGGGGACCGCCCGGACGTCCGGTTCGAGGTCAAGCACGTGTTCGTGACACCGGCGGGCCGTGGCAAGGGGGTCGCGACGGTACTGATGGACACGCTCGAGGCCGCTGCCGCCGAGCTCGGGGCGACCGCGATCGTGCTCGACACGAACGACTCGCTCGTCGCCGCCGGCGCGATGTACCGGGGCCGGGGCTACGAGCGCGTGCAGCCGTTCAACGACAACCCGAACGCGACGGCCTGGTACCGCAAGCCCGTCCGGCGCTAGACCGGCTGGCCGACGGGCAGGCCGGTGCGCAGCTCCACGGGGAGGTGCGCCAGGTCGTTCAGCGCCACCACCTCGGCGGGCTTGGCCGACCGGATCCGGATGATCGTCAGCGCGGTGTGGGCGACGTTCGTCCCCATCCACCGCCACTCCGGAGCCTGGAACGCCTCGCGCACGAACCAGCCGATCACGGCGTTGTGCGTGATGAGCAGGTCGTGCCGGTCGTCGCGGGCGGGGGTGAACCACTCGGCCACGGCGTCGCCCATCTGGGCCTGCCCGGCGACGATCTCCTCTTCGGTGATCCCGCCGTACCAGCCCTGGTAGGCGTGCGGCATGTCCGGCGTCGGCCCGGACGGGATGCAGTCGAACAGCAGCGTCGAGGGCTCGGGCTGGATCGCCGGGAGCCGCTGCGACAGGAACGAGGCGGTCTCGCTCGGGGCCTCGAGCGGCGAGTGGTAGACGCCGTCGAACGGCACGCCACCGAGGCGGTCGGCGACGAGCATCGCCTGCCGCTTGCCGCGCTCCGAGAGCTTGCCGTCACGCAGCCCGTGTTCCGCGTCCTGGTGCTCGCCGTGCCGGACGAGGTAGAGGTAGTGCGACATGTCGGTGCTCAACCGCCGATCCCGATCGCGGCCGCGAGCTCGTCCTGCTGCACCGCACCGACCACGGAGGTGATCGTCGGGCGGGTCAGGAGGTCGCGCGCCAGTTCGAGGACGTCGCCCGTGGTCACCCGGTCCACCCGCTCGAGGGCGGTGGCGAGGTCGGTGAACTCCCCCGTGCCGAGCTCGGACCGGCCGAGGCGGGTCATCCGGGCGTCGGAGTCCTCGAGCGAGAGCGTGAGCGCCCCCTCGATCTGCCCCTTCGCACGGCGGAGTTCGTCGGTGGTGATGCCGTCGTCGACCATCCGGCGGAACTCGGCGTCGACGATCTCGATGACCCCGGCGACGTTGTCGGGGGCGCACCCGGCGTAGACGCCGAACGCACCGTTGTCGAGGTAGGCGGGCGCGAACGAGCTCACCGCGTAGGCGAGGCCGCGGCGCTCCCGGACCTCCTGGAAGAGGCGGGAGCTCATGCCGCCGCCGAGCACGGCGTTGAGCACGCTGAGGACCGGCCGTCGCTCGTCGCGGAGGTCGAGCCCCTGCGAGCCGCGCAGCATGCTCACCTGTTCGGTCGGACGGTGCACGACCGAGAGCTTCGGGATCGCCGGGTCGGCCACGGGCTGCGGGGTCCGTCGCGCGAGCGGGGAGGCCTTCGGGGAACCCTGGAACACGGCCTCGACCAGTTCGCAGAAGCGGTCGTGGTCGATCGCTCCGGCAGCGGTCACGACGATGCCGTTCGGGGCGTAGTGCTCGCGGTAGTGCGCCAGGACCTCGTCACGCCCGACTGCGCGGATGCTCTCCGGGGTGCCGCCGATCGGTCGACCGAGGGCGTGCCCGTCGAACGCCGCGGCGAAGAAGGCCTCGCCCGCGACGTCGGCCGGGTCGTCCGCGGCCATCGCGAGCTCTTCGAGGATCACGCCGCGCTCGACGTCGAACGCCGCGGACTCGAGCACGGAGCCGGTGACCATGTCGCCGATGACCTCGACCGCCATCGGGACGTCGGCGTCCCGGACCCGCGAGTAGTAGCAGGTGTACTCCTTCGCGGTGGCGGCGTTGTGCTCACCGCCGACCGAGTCGAACGAGATCGCGATGTCGAGGGCCGAACGCTTGGCGGTCCCCTTGAACAGCAGGTGCTCGAGGAAGTGGGTCGAGCCGTACTGACCGGCCCGTTCGTCGCGGGAGCCGACCCCGACCCAGAACCCGAGGCTCGTCGAACTCGCTCCGGGCATGGCCTCGGTCAGGACCCGGACGCCCGAGGGCAGGACGGATCGGCGGACGAAGGCGCCCCCGGACGTCAGGAACGACGTGTCCGGGGCCTCGAGCGGCAACGGCACTGGGTGGTTCATCGCAGACGAGCCTACTGACCCCGGAGTGCGCGCCGCCCAGTTTCCCCAGGTGCACACCGTGTCACTCGAAGTGGGGTACATCCATGGAGGATAGAAAGACTCGTCTGTCTGTCCTCCTTGTGGTACAGTTCTGCTACCGGATCGAAAGCCCCCCTAGATTTCGATCCGGTGGCTCGGGACATCAGTCCTGCGCGACGTACGAGTCCCCCCACTCAGTCGCGAAGCCGATGAGCCCAAGGAGCCACGCTGTGACGGTCGATTCCCCCCAACCGGCCGTCCAGCGTCTCCTTGGCCCGAGCACGAACCTCGCGTCGTCGGACGGGTCGAGCGTCCCCCCGACTCCCCGCTCCGGCGGCGCGAAGGTCCGTGTCCTCGAGACCGCCACGCGACTCTTCTACGAAGAGGGCATCCACAGCGTCGGCGTCGACCGTCTCATCTCCGAGGCGAGCGTCACGAAGGCGACGTTCTACAAGCACTACGGGTCGAAGGACAACCTGATCCTCGCCTACATCCGGACGCAGCACGAGCGCGTGCAGCAGCGGATGGAGCAGCTCATCGCCGACGCCGGCTCCCCCGAGCGGGCCGTCCGCGCGTGGGTCGCTGCCCTCGCCGACGAGGTGAACGACCCCGACTTCCGCGGCTGCGCGTTCCTCAACGCCGCCGCCGAGTACCACGACCCCCGTGACCCCGTGCGCGAGGTCGTCGCGATGCACCGCGACTGGTACACCGAGCGCCTGGCCGACCTGCTGCAGGACGCCGGGCACGCCCTGCCCGGCGACGGCGCGGACGAGCTGATGCTCGCGCGCGACGGCGCCATGTCCGGCGCGTACGCCGGTGACGCGATCGCCGCGACGGCGGCCCTCGGCCGCGTCGTCGAACGCGTGCTCGCAGCCTGACGCGGGTCGCGTCCGCGAAGGCGACCGGCTGACGGACTGGAGGCACGGGTCGGCCCCGCCCCGCGCCTCCAGTCCGCACGTCCGCCTGTCCGCACCGCCACCGCGCCGGCCTGCCCGCGCCGGCCTTCCGCGAAAGCGACAGCCTGCCGCCGGACCTCCGCGTGCATCTGTCGCGCTGCCGGCTGGGACCGCGCAGCTTCGCGGCCGAGTGTCGCTCTCGCGCACCAAGCATGAGCCGAGGCGGCGGGTGTTGGCTGGATGCATGGCCAACGACCCCAACTGGAACCTCCCCGAGGTCCCGTCCTTCACCGTGACCAGCCCCGACTTCGGCGACGGCGAGGTCCTCCCGACGTCCGCCCGTGGCGGGGACGCCGGCGGCGAGGACCGCTCCCCCGCGCTCGAGTGGTCCGGTGCGCCCGAGGGCACGCAGAGCTTCGTGCTCACCGTCTACGACCCCGACGCCCCGACCGGTTCGGGCTTCTGGCACTGGAGCCTGACGGACATCCCGGCGAGCGCGACCGGGCTGCCCGCCGGTGCCGGCACCGACGACGCGCTGCTCCCCGCCGAGGCACTCCGCCGTCGGAACGAGTTCGGTACCGACACCTTCCTCGGTGCTGCCCCGCCCGCCGGACACGGACCGCACCGGTACTTCTTCACGCTGAGCGCACTCGACGTCCCCGTGCTCGAGGCCCCCGCGGACGCCACACCCGCCGTCGTGGGGTTCCTGCTGCGGGAGCACCTGCTCGGCCGTGCGCAGCTCGTCGGCACGCAGGAGACCCCCGCCGCCTGACCGGCGCGCCCGGCACCGCGTCGAAACGGCGAACGGCCGCCGCCCCGGAAGGGACGGCGGCCGTTCGTGTGCCAGGGGTGGATCAGACGGTGGCGTCCGTCGACTCCTCGCGGGCACCGCTGGAGTCGGTGTCCGACTCCTCGGCCACGACCGGCGCGAGCGAGAGCTTGCCGCGGTCGTCCACCTTCGTGACCTCGACCAGGATCTTCTGGCCGACGCCGAGGACGTCCTCGACGTTCTCCACACGCTTGCCACCGGCGAGCTTGCGCACCTCGGAGACGTGGAGCAGACCGTCGCGACCCGGGAGCAGCGACACGAAGGCACCGAAGGTCGCGATCTTGACGACCGTGCCGAGGAACTGGTCCCCGATCTCCGGGTTCGTCGGGTTCGCGATCGCGTTGACCTGCGCACGGGCGGCCTCGGCCGACGGACCGTCGACGGCGCCGATGTAGACGGTGCCGTCGTCCTCGATCGAGATGTCGGCACCGGTCTCGTCCTGGATGCCGTTGATCGTCTTGCCCTTCGGGCCGATCAGCTCGCCGATCTTGTCGACGGGGATCTGCACGGAGATGACGCGCGGCGCGGTGTCGGCCATCTCGTCGGGGGCGTCGATCGCCTCGTTCAGCACACCGAGGATCGCGGAGCGCGCTTCCTTGGCCTGCTTGAGGGCGGCGTCGAGGACCGACGAGGGGATGCCGTCGAGCTTCGTGTCCAGCTGGATGGCCGTCACGAAGTCCGAGGTGCCGGCGACCTTGAAGTCCATGTCGCCGAGCGCGTCTTCCGCACCGAGGATGTCGGTCAGCGCCGCGTAGCGGGTCTGGCCGTCGACGGTGTCGGAGACGAGGCCCATCGCGATGCCCGCGACCGGGGCCTTGAGGGGCACACCGGCGTTGAGGAGCGACAGGGTCGAGGCGCAGACGGAACCCATCGACGTCGAACCGTTGGAGCCGAGGGCCTCGGACACCTGACGGATGGCGTAGGGGAACTCCTCGCGCGACGGCAGCACCGGCACGAGGGCGCGCTCGGCGAGGAAGCCGTGCCCGATCTCGCGACGCTTCGGCGAACCGACACGACCGGTCTCACCCGTCGAGTACGGCGGGAAGTTGTAGTGGTGCAGGTAGCGCTTCTTGGTGACGGGCGACAGCGAGTCGATCTGCTGCTCCATCTTGAGCATGTTCAGCGTGGTGACGCCCAGGATCTGGGTCTCGCCGCGCTGGAAGATCGCCGAACCGTGGACGCGCGGGATCACGGCGACCTCGGCGTCGAGCGGACGGATGTCGGCGAGGCCGCGACCGTCCATGCGGACCTGCTCGGTCAGGATGCGGCCGCGGACGACCTTCTTCGTGACCGACTTGTAGGCACCGCTGACCTGGCCGTTGGCGCTCTCGGGGAGCTCGCCGGCCGTCACCTTGGCGGCGATGGCCTCCTTGACGCGGGCCTTCAGGGCGTCGTCGGCGTCCTGACGCTCGAGCTTGCCGGCGATCTTGTAGACGTCGCCGAGCTCGGACAGCGCGATGGCCTCGACCGCGTCGTAGACCTCGGGGGCGTACGGCGGGAAGACCGGGTAGTCCTGGATCTCCTTGGCCGACTGGGCGGCCATCTTCGCCTGCGCCTCGACGAGCTGCTTGAGGAACGGCTTCGCTGCCTCGAGGCCCTGCGCGACGACTGCCTCGTCGGGCTTGGTGGCGCCGCCCTGGATGAGGTCCCAGCTGTGCTCGGTGGCCTCGGCCTCGACCATCATGATCGCGACGTCCTCGTTGCCGGCCTCGTCCGTGACGACACGGCCCGCGACGGTGAGGTCGAAGACGGCCTCGGCGAGCTGAGACGCCTTCGGGAACGCGACCCACTGGTCACCGATGAGCGCGAGGCGCACACCGGCGATCGGGCCGGAGAACGGCAGACCGGAGATCTGCGTCGACGCGGACGCGGCGTTGATCGCCAGCGCGTCGTAGAACTCGTCCGGAGCGATGCTCAGGACGGTGATGACGATCTGGACCTCGTTGCGGAGGCCGTCGACGAACGACGGGCGCAGCGGCCGGTCGATGAGACGGCAGACGAGGATCGCCTCGGTGCTGGGACGGCCTTCGCGACGGAAGAACGAACCGGGGATCTTGCCGGCGGCGTAGGAACGCTCCTCGACGTCGACGGTCAGCGGGAAGAAGTCGAAGCCTTCACGCGGGTGCTTGCCGGCACTGGTGGCCGAGAGGAGCATCGTGTCCTCGTCGAGGTACGCGGCGACCGCGCCCTGTGCCTGCTGTGCGAGCCGACCGGTCTCGAACCGGACGGTGCGCTTGCCGTACTTGCCGTTGTCGAGAACGGCCTCGGCGAACTTGATCTCGGGACCCTCCAAAAGGGTGCCTCCTTGAAGTGTTCGGCAGGCTGGGGCCACGGCACCCGATGGTGCGTGCGCGCCGAAGGGATCGGGACGCATGTCTGGCCAGCAGTAGAAGCACTCGGGAAACCGTCCGGCCCGCGAGCCACCACCGATGACCAGCTCCGTGCCCGGCCTGCGCAGTGTTTGTCTGACGCCCGGGGAAACGGTCCCCGGACGTGATGGACTTTACCAGTCCGCAGGGAATCGGCGGCGAGGCTCACGGCGAACGGGCGTGTCCTCGGTAGCCTGCTGCCATGCGCCTCACCCCCTCCCGGGGCTTGTTCGTCGCGGCCGCAGTGGTCGTCGGCGCGCTCGTCACCCCCGTCGTCACCGCTGTCCCGGCGAACGCGACGGAGTACCCGAGCTGGCAGGACGTCGAGCGGGCGAAGGGCAACGAGCAGTCCAAGAAGGCCGAGGTCTCCCGCGTGCAGGCCGCGCTCGAGGCAGCGCAGGCCGCCGCGGCGGCGAAGTCGCAGGCGGCGCTCGACGCCTCCGAGAAGGCGGACCGGGCCGAGGCGGACCTGGCCTCCGCCACCCAGGCCGCCACGAGCCTCCAGGCCCAAGCCGACCAGGCGGCGAAGACCGCCGACCGCGCGCAGCAGCGCGCCGGTCAGCTGGCGGCCAACCTGTACCGCGACGGCAGCTCGAACGAGATGACCACCCGCATCGCGACGGCGAAGAACCCGGACCAGCTGCTCTACCAGCTCGGTGCGCTCGACCAGCTGTCGTCGACGTGGGCCGGCGTGATGGACGACGCGTCCGTCGCCGCGAGGACCGCGTCGTCCCTGCACGACCAGGCGACCCGGGCCGAGGACGAACGGGCTGACCTGGCCGACGCCGCCGAGACGAAGGCGAGCGCCGCGAAGTCGGCCGAGGCCGTCGCGAAGGCCGCCGTCGCCGACACGCAGGAGCACAGCGACGAGCTGTACGCGCAGCTCGCGTCGCTGAAGAACACCACCGCGTCGACGGAGCAGCGCTACCAGCTCGGCGTGCAGGTGGCGGCGCAGAAGGCCGAGCAGCAGCGGAAGCGCCAGGCGGCGGCGGACGCGGCAGCGGCGACGAACGCGGCCGTCCCCGTGACGAGTGGCGGCTCGGGCTCGTCCTACCCGAGCACGAGCGGCGTGGTGGTCGACCCGGCCGCGGCACAGGCCTACGCCCGGAGCGCGATCGGCTCGTACGGCTGGGGCTCCGACCAGTTCTCGTGCCTCGTCTCGCTGTGGACGCAGGAGTCCGGCTGGCGTGCGAACGCCCTGAACGCGTCGAGCGGGGCGTACGGCATCCCGCAGTCGCTGCCGGCGAACAAGATGTCGGTCGCCGGTGCGGACTGGCGGACGAACGCGGCGACGCAGATCAACTGGGGCCTCGCGTACATCCACGACGCCTACGGCTCGCCGTGCGGGGCCTGGAACCACGAGATGAGCGTCAACCCGCACTGGTACTGACCAGCGCACCTCAGGCGGCGCGGGCGTCCTCGTCCGGCCAGCCGCCGACCCGGACGACCGAGCCGTCCGCCGCGACCAACCGTGCCGCTCGGCCACTCTGCCGGAGCATCGCGACCGCACCGTGCCCGCGCACCACCGCCGCGGTCGTCAGGGTGTTCGCCGACACGCACGACGGCGCGACGACCGTCACCGAGCGCCAGACCGGTTCGGCCGGCAGCCCCCATCGCGGGTCGAGGATGTGGTGCCGGGCGTGCCCGTCCTGGTCCCACCGGCGCTTCTGCGTGCTCGAGGTCGCGACGGACCAGCCGGCGGCGATCCGCACGCGGTCGGCCGGGTCGTCGTCGAGGTCCTGCACGCGCACCTGCCACCCGCCAGACGGCTCCGGGCCGGCGGTGGCGACGTCACCGCCGAGGGAGACGAGCGCGCCGGTGCCGAGCCGGGCGGTGATGCTCGCCGCTGCCATGTCGGCCGCCGCGGCCTTCGCGGTGGCACCGAGGTCGAGCGTGACGCCCTCGGGCACACGGAGGAAGGTGCCGGAGAGCAGCACCCGCTGCCAGGCGGGGCGGCCGTCGAGCTCGCGGGCGACCGCCTCGGGTGTGGGCACGGGCGGTGCGTCGGCGAACGCGGCGTCGTAGCCGAGGGAGACCATGCGGGCACCGAGCGTCGGGTCGACGTCGCCGTCGGAGACCCGGGCTGCGTCGAGCGCCTGGTGCACGAGCGAGGCCAGGAGCGGCGAGACCTCGGCGCCGCGGACGAGCTCGGCGGCGCGGGAGACCAGTTCGGAGTCGTGCCGGAAGCGGCTGCACGCGGCGTCCACGGCGGCGGTGACCTCGCGGACGCAGGCCTCGGCGGCAGCGAGGTGTCGTCGGTCCCGGTGGTCCAGGACGACGCGGGCGGTGGTGGTCCAGAGCTCCCACTCGGCGGCGGCGCGCACGCTCACGATCCCGTCGTCGTGGCGTCGGAGTCGCCGGTGCTGCTGCTGCCGCCCTGCGTCACGCCCTGGTCGGTCGAGGTCCCGGTGTCGGTCGAGGTCCCGGTGTCGGTGGACGTCCCGGTGTCCGTCGACGACTGCGTCTCGGTCGACGTCTGCGTGCCGGACGTGGAGCCCTCGGTCGTCGAGGCCTGCTCGTGCCCGAACCACAGCCCCACGCCGGTGACCGCTGCGACGAGCAGCCCACCCGCGCTGACGAGCGCACTCGTGATCCGGGCGGATCGCCTGCCGTTCCCTCTGGTGTCCATCGGTCCTCCTCGTCGTCATGACGACGTTCCCGAGCGGGCCGATGAACGACCCGGGTGCGGGCTGCACCCCGCCCCGGCGACCCCTGTGGGCCGTCTAAGAGACCGGGGTCAGTGGCCGAGGCCACCGAGCAGGGACGCGAAGTCCGCCGTCGCGGGGAGGGCGTCGGCTTCCTGCGGGGTCCGCCTGGAGGCGCGGATCGCCCAGGCCAGGTCGTCTCCCGCCCGGCGGATGCGTCCGTCCAGTGCGGCGGAGTCGCCCGCGCTCCCCCAGTCGTCCGTCGCGGCGAAGACGCCGGTCGGCACCACGGCGGCACGGAGGTACGCGAAGACCGGGCGCAGGCCGTGCTCGATCGCGAGCGAGTGCCGTGCGGTCCCGCCGGTCGCTCCGAGGAGGACGGGCATGTCGGCGAGGGCGTCCTTGTCGAGCACGTCGAGGAAGGACTTCGCCAGCCCGCTCACCCCGGCGGTGAAGACGGGTGTGACGAACACGACCGCGTCGGCCTCGACGACGGTCGCCATGGCGGCGGACAGTGCCGGGGCTGCGAACCGGGTGAGCATCGCGTCGGTGATCTCGTGCGCCAGCGGACGCAGGTCGACGTGCAGGACCTTCACCGCTCCTCCAGGCTCTCCGTCGCGACCGGGGGTCGCGAGCGACGCGACGGTCGCCTCGGCCAGGCGGTCGGCGAGCAGGCGGGTGGAGCTGGGCTCGGAGAGCCCGGCGGAGACGACGGCGATGGTGGTCATGGTGAGTCCCGACTTTCGATGCGTTTGCATGAACATCGTACCCAACCGAGGTCCGGGTGCAACCATTCCCGCGCGATCGCGCCCGGAACGGAAGAACGCCCCGGTCCTCACGAGGAGGACCGGGGCGTCCGGTCAAGCGTGGGTCGGTCGACTAGCGACGCAGGCCGAGGCGCTCGATGAGCGCACGGTAGCGGGCGATGTCGACGTCGGAGAGGTAGCCGAGGAGACGGCGACGCTGACCGACCATGAGCAGCAGACCACGACGCGAGTGGTGGTCGTGCTTGTGCTCCTTGAGGTGCTCGTTCAGGTCGTTGATGCGACGAGTCAGAACGGCGACCTGGACCTCGGGGGATCCGGTGTCGCCCGGGTGGGTCGCGTACTCTTCGATGATCTCCTGCTTGACCTTCGCGTCAAGTGCCATGGATGATCCCCTTCCTGTCCGTTGCGCGGTGCCCGTACCGAATGCACGAGCGCTCTTTGTCCGCGGCCGTTCGACGGCAACCGCCCAAGACTACCAGAGTGTCAGGCGGTCCGAGCACGCAGTCGGCGGCGTCGCGGCGCGGGCAACAGGCTGCGGAAGAGTCCGACGAGCGTCGCACCGAGCAGACCACCGAGGCCGTTCGAGAGCACGTCGCGCGGGTCGGCCACGCGGTACGGCAGGTAGGTCGCCTGCGCGAACTCGATTCCGGTGGAGAGCACGACCGCGACGACGGCGCCGAGGATCCACCAGCGACGCGGGATCCACAGCGCGGCGAGCATCCCGACGGGGACGAACATGGCGATGTTCGCGAGGAACTCGGTGCGCTCGTAGGTGAACCACGTGCCGTGCGGGAGCTGCTGGACCCAGGCGATCGCGTGCAGCACGAGGGAGTTCTGCGCCGACGTGAAGACCTGCGGTGTCAGCGTCATCCGCCAGATCACCCAGGCGTACGCCGCGGTCAGGGCGAGGAGGAGGAGCTTCCGGAACATCCCGTCAGTCTGCGGGATGGTCCTGACAGGAACCAGCGCCACGCCTGGGGGAACGCCCGGCGTGGCTGGGCGTTGCCCCTCCCCACCTGCGAGCATGGGCGCATGCCGAGTGTCGAGGGAACCCGTGCACGTCGCAGCTCCGCCCGTCGTCAGTGGACGTGGATCGGGATCGCGGCGGTGGTCGTGGCGGCCCTCGTCACGACGCTCGTGCTCGTCCTGCCCCGCGGATCCGGCAGCGACGGCCGGCACGTCGCCGAACGGAAGTCCGCCTCGGGGGCGTTCCCCGGGGGTCTCGCCCGGCAACCGGCGGACGAGAACCAACCCGGCAAGCGTGAGTCCCAGGCGCGGGCCGACGGGGACGACGCGACGGCCGCCAAGATCGCCGTCATCGCCGACCAGCCGATCGCGACCTGGCTCACGAACACCTCGGTCACGGAGACCCGGCAGACCATCCGCGACGTGGTGCGGAGTGCCGAGGCCCAGCGGAAGACCCCGGTGTTCGTCCTCTACAACGTGCCCGACCGCGACTGCGGCAGTTACTCGAAGGGCGGGACGCAGGCCGACGAGTACCTGCCGTGGGTCCGGTCCGCGGTGCGGGCGATGGCGGGCTCCAGGGCGGTCGTCCTCGTGGAACCCGACGCCATCGCCCAGATCCAGGTGTGCAAGCGCCTCGAGCAGGACCGGCTGCCCCTGCTCCGGAAGGCCGTCGATGAACTCACCGGGCACGGCCTCACCGTGTACCTGGACGGCGGCAACGAGAACCGGGTGCCGACCGCCACGATGGCGAAGTGGCTCCGGGCGGCCGGGGTCGACCGGACGCAGGGCTTCTTCACGAACGTGTCGAACTTCTACCGCGTCGACCAGGAACGCGCCTACGCCGACCGGCTCGCCGACGCGATCGGCGACGACCCGCACTTCGTGATCGACGTCTCGCGCAACGGCCAGGGCTGGCGCGGCACGTGGTGCAACCCGGACGGCGCGGGGCTCGGGCAGGCCCCGCACGTCACGCGGGGCTCCACCCGGCTGGACGCGCTGCTCTGGGTGAAGACCCCCGGGCTCAGCGACGGCACGTGCAACGGCGGACCCGCTGCCGGCCAGTGGTGGGAGTCGTACGCGCTCGGGCTCGTGGAGAACCGCAAGCGCTGACCGTCCCTGTCGGTGCCCGGTGGTTGCATGACGCCATGACCCCGACCGACCGCCTCCGATCCGTCGTCCCGCCGTACCTGCTCCGCGCCGTCGCCGACGCCGCGGCCTTCCCCCGCGCGGCCTCGGCTGCCCGGACCGCCCTCGCGTCGCTCGACACCGTGCAGCGCCCGAAGCACGAGCACCGCGCCCGGCCACAGGGCGTCAGCGGCACGGTCGACCGGTCACCGCAGCGGACGATCTCCGATGCGCACGGCAGCACGACGCTGCCCGGCACCCCCGTCCGGCACGAGGGCGACCCGGACTCCGGCGACGCCGCGGTGGACGAGGCGTACACCGGCCTCGGAGCGACGCACGCGTTCTGGCTCGAGGTGTTCGGCCGGGTGTCGATCGACGGCGCAGGTCTCCCGCTCGACGCCACGGTGCACTACGGGCAGGACTACGACAACGCCTACTGGGACGGCAGCCGCATGGTGTTCGGCGACGGCGACGGCGAGGTCTTCAACCGCTTCACGATCGCCGTCGACGTCATCGGCCACGAACTCGCCCACGGTGTCACGCAGTACACGGCGGACCTGACCTACCAGGGGCAGTCGGGCGCGCTGAACGAGTCGATCAGCGACGTCTTCGGCTCCCTCGTGGCCCAGTACGCCGCACGACAGACCGCCGAGCAGGCCTCGTGGCTCATCGGCGAAGGGCTCTTCACGTCCGCCGTGCACGGGGTCGCCCTGCGCTCGATGCGCGCCCCCGGCACCGCCTACGACGACCCGGTGCTCGGCAAGGACCCGCAGCCCGCGACGATGGCCGGGTACGTCGACACCACCGAGGACGCCGGCGGAGTGCACACGAACTCGGGCATCCCGAACCACGCGTTCTACCTGGCCGCGACCGCGATCGGCGGCAACGCGTGGGAAGGGGCCGGAGCCGTCTGGTGGGACGCCCTGACCTCCGACGCCGTCACCGCGTCGATCGACTTCGCCGGGTTCGCGACCGTGACGATCGACGCCGCCGCTGCCCGGTTCGGCACGGGCTCGACGCAGCACACCGCGGTGCAGGACGCCTGGCGGTCGGTGGGCGTGCTCGACTGACCCGGACGCCGGGCGTACGGTCGGGGCATGCACATCGACGTCCGCCGCACCGGGGGGCTCGCGGGCCTCTCACGGGGCTGGTGGGTCGACACCGACGCCTGCGACGACCCGTCGGGGTGGTCGGACCTCGTCGGTGCGCTGCCCCGCGACGCCCCGAGCTCTCCGGCGCCGGGCGTCCGCGACGACTACACGTGGACGATCACCGTCGAACGGACGACGGTCACGATCCCCGGCACCCGCCTCGACGGCCCGTGGGCGGCACTGGTCACGCGCGTGCGCGCCGAGGGCACCCCGACCTGACGGACGCGCCCCGCGCCTCCCGTCCGCGCGGCTCGCTTCGTGAGCAGAAATGGTCGGGTCGCCCGCGCGCACCCGACCATTTCTGCTCACGAAGTGACGGCAGACCGCACTCAGGCCACGTCGATGACCGTCAGGCGCCGCGTCGGGCGTGTCATCGCGACGTAGACCGCCGCGGCCGCCCGGGCCGCGTCGGCACCGACCCGCTCCGGGTCGACGAGCAGCACGCCGTCGAACTCGAGGCCCTTGGCATCGGCACCGGTCAGCACCGTCACCGACCCGGCCCGCGGCGACCCGAGCGACCGGACGTCCGCCTCGGTCCGGGCGAGGCGCTGCCGCACGGCGTCGACGTCCGCCTCGGGCACGATGACGCCGATGGTGCCGGAGCCGATGTGGTCCCGCTCGGTGTCGACGACCGACGCGACGGTGTCGAGCACCTCGGCCCGGGACGCCTGCAGCCGCACCACGGGGTCGCCGTCGCGCACGGCCTCGTTCCGGGTGACCGAGAGCCCGGCCGCGTCGGCGAACTCCCCCGCGGCCTGCACGATCGAGCGCGGCGTGCGGTAGTTCACCGTCAGTTCCTCGACGCGGTGCGCGATCGGCACCTGCGGCGCGCGGCCCCGGCGTCGACGGGCGAGGGCACCGATGACGTCGTCCCACGTGCGGGCGGCACCGGGCGACGAGCCCTGCGCCATGTCGCCGACGATCGTGAACGACCGCAGCGGGTTCCGACGGGCCAGCACCCGCCACTGCATCGGGGAGAGCTCCTGTGCCTCGTCGACGACGATGTGCCCGTAGGTCCACTCGCGGTCCTCGGCGGCACGCTCGGCGGTGCTCCGGGCGTCCCCGCCCTCGGCGAAGGACCCGGCGACCTGCTCGGCGGTGACGATGCCCTCGACGCCCATGTTCTCGATGGCCTGACGGGCGTTCTCGATGTCGCGGTTCCGGCTCGCCTTCGCCGCACGCTTCGCCGCACCACCGGTCGGGTCGAACGGCCCGAGGAGTTCGGCGGCCTCGTCGAGGAGCGGGACGTCCTCCACCGTGAACGCGGTCCCACGAGCGCGCAGCAGCAGGGCGCGGCGCTCCGGGGTCCAGTGCGGGGTGAGCGACGCGAGCCAGTTCGGCCGGGCGTAGAGGTCCTCGAGGAACTTGTCCGGCGGCAGCGGCAGCCACGCGGTGTTGAGCAGCACACGGGCGTCGTACGACGAGCGGATGTCCTCGCGCAGGACCTTCTCGTCCGCCTCGTCGACCGCGGTGCCGCGGGCGCGGAGCTGGTCGGCGAGCAGGCGGGTCATCGAGTCGAGCGCGATCTTGTTGAAGGTGACCCGGGCGACGTTGTGGGGCTTGCCGCGGTCCTGCGCGCGCTTCATGGCCTCGGCGACGAGCTCGGGCGGCACCACGAGCCGTTCGCCCTCGACGTCGAGCGTGACGGACTCGGTGGGGACGACCTGCCGGGACCGCACCGCACGGCGGAACAGCTGGGCCATCTCGGCCGAACCCTTCACCGCGGCGACGTCGCGCTGGTCGTGCTTCGTCGCGTGCACACCCGGGTACAGCGACCCGAGGGACGCCATCACGACACCGGTCTCGCCGAGGGACGGCAGCACCTGCTCGATGTAGGTCAGGAAGGCCGGGGACGGGCCGACCATGAGCACGCCGGAGCCCCGGAGCCGCTCGCGGTAGGAGTACAGCAGGTACGCGGCCCGGTGCAGCGCGACGGCGGTCTTGCCGGTGCCGGGTCCGCCCTGCACGATGAGGACGCCCTCGAGCGGGGAGCGGATGATCCGGTCCTGTTCGCCCTGGATGGTCGCGACGATGTCCGTCATCCGACCGGTGCGCTCGGCGGTGACGGCCGCGAGCAGTGCGCCCTCGCCCTGCAGGTGCGTGCGTTCGTCGTCGTACAGGGTGGCGTCGAAGACCTCGTCCTCGATGCCGACCACGCTGCGCCCGTCGAGGGTCAGGTGCCGGCGCGCGCGCATGCCCATCGGGTGCGCGGCGGTGGCCTGGTAGAAGGCGCTGGCACCCGGGACACGCCAATCGAGCAGGAGCGGACGGTGCTCGCGATCGCGCAGCCCGACGCGGCCGATGTACCGGAAGGCGTCCTCGTCGCTGTCGGGCTCGGAGACGTCGAGCCGACCGAAGACCAGCCGGTCCCCCACGCGCTCGAGCGTCGCCATGGTGTCCTCGTAGAGCCGCGCGTAGGCATCACGCTCGCTGCGGCTCTGGTGGTTCCCGCCGACCGCCTGACGGCGGGTCTCGGCGAGTCGCTGTTCGGCCTCGGCGGTCAGCTCGTCGAGTCGGGCGAAGAGCCCGTCCACGTAGCCACGCTCGCGGTCGATCTCGGTCGGTTCGGACACACACAACCCTTCGGGAAAGAGGGGTGTCCAGTGTAGTCCCGCCGGACCGACAGGGAGAACGGACAGGAGGCACGTGTCGGGTCCGCCACGTGCCTCCTGTCCGTCAGACGCGAGGCGTCTACATCTCTTCGTGCGTGTCCGGGTCGCCGTCCCAGAGGCGGCCGCGCTCGAGCGCGGAGATCGCCGCGACCTCGGCGTCGGTCAGCTCGAAGCCGAACACGTCGAGGTTCTCGCGCTGCCGAGCCGCATCGCCCGACTTCGGCACCGGGACGGCACCGATCTGGACGTGCCAACGGAGCACGACCTGCCCAGGGGCGACCCCGTGGGCGGCGGCCGCGTCGACGATCGGCTGCTCCGTGAGGAGCTCCGACCGCTTCGCGAGGGGGCTCCAGCTCTCGGTGACGATCCCGAGCTCCTGGTGCACCTTCCGCAGTGCGGCCTGCGGGAAGTACGGGTGCAGCTCGACCTGGTTCACGGCCGGCGCGACCCCGGTGGCGTCGACGATGCGACGGAGGTGCTCCGGCGTGAAGTTCGAGACGCCGATCGAGCGGACCTTGCCGCTGTCACGGAGGTCGACGAACGCCTTCCAGGTGTCGACGAACTTGTCCACCGACGGGTTCGGCCAGTGGATGAGGTACAGGTCGACGTGGTCGAGGCCGAGGTTCCCGAGGGTCTCGTCGATCGACCGGTGCGCCTCGTCGTAGCCGTGGTGGCGGCCCGGGAGCTTCGACGTGACGACGAGGTCCTCACGCGCCACCTCGGACTCGCGGACGGCCCGGCCGACGGCGTCCTCGTTGCCGTAGTTCAGCGCCGTGTCGAGCAGTCGGTAGCCGCCCGAGATCGCGGTACCGATCGCCGCGGCGCCCACGTCGCCGTTCAGGCCGTAGGTACCGAGACCGAGCTCGGGGAACCGGTGGCCGTCGTTCAGCTCGATCGTCGGGGCACCGACCTGCATCAGCGGACCCCGAGCAGGTCGATCACGAAGATCAGGGTCTTGCCGGAGAGGAAGTGTCCGCCGCCGGCCGGGCCGTAGGCGAGCTCCGGCGGGACGACGAGCTTGCGGCGCCCGCCGACCTTCATGCCGGGGATGCCCTCCTGCCAGCCGCGCACCAGGGCCGCGAGGGGGAAGTCGATCGGCTCGCCGCGGTTCCAGGAGCTGTCGAACTCCTCGCCCGTCTCGTACTCGACGCCGGCGTAGTGGACCTTGACGGTCGAGCCGGCGGACGCCACGTCGCCGGAGCCCTCGACGATGTCGGTGACGACGAGCTCGGTGGGGGCCGGGCCCTCGGGTGCGTCGAACTCGGGCTTGCTGTTCAGGTCAGTCATGCCGCAAGTCAACCAGAGACGGCGGACAGCCCCCAGAATGGTTCCACCGTGACACGAACCGAACCGCGACGCCGCATCCTCGCCGACCTCACCCCGCTCCGCCGGTCCCCCGCCTTCGCCCGGCTCTGGGCCGGCACCGCCATCGCCGGCATCGGCACGCAGATGACCACCGTGGCAGTCGGCCTCGAGGTCTACGAGATCACGCACTCGACCTTCGCCGTGGCGCTCGTCGGCGTCATCGCCCTGCTGCCGATGATCGTCGCCGGGCTGTACGGCGGGATGCTCGCGGACGCCTTCGACCGGCGCACCGTCGCGGTCGTCTCGTCGATCATCGCCTGGGCCGCGGTCGCGTTGATCGCCACGCACGCCTGGCTCGGGCTGCACAGCGTTGCGCTCCTCTACGTGCTCGCGACCGTGAACGCGGTGGCCGCGACCGTCAGCAACGCCGCACGCTCGGCGATCGTGCCGCGTCTGGTCGGCACCGACCTGCTGCCCGCGGCGAGCGCCCTCGGCGGGATCGCGGCCGGGTTCCAGGTCACCGTCGGTCCGGCGGTCGCCGGTGTGCTCATCGCCGCGGTCGGGTTCGCGCCGACCTACACGATCGACGTCGTCCTGTTCACGTTCGCCTTCCTCGGCGTCTTCACCCTGCCCCGGATGCCCGCTGACCACGGTGCACTCCGGCCAGGGCTCAGCTCCCTGATCGAGGGCGCACGGTTCCTCCGCCGGTCCCGCAACATCACCATGACGTTCGTCCTCGACATCTGCGCGATGACCTTCGGGCAGCCGCGCGTCCTGTTCCCCGCGATCGGCGCCCTGGTGATCGGTGGCGGGTCGATCACGGTCGGCACGCTGACCGCCGCGTACGCGATCGGGGCGCTGCTCTCGAGCGTGTTCTCCGGCCCGCTCGGCCACGTTCGACGCCAGGGCGAGGCCGTCGGCTGGGCCATCACGGCGTACGGCGGGGCGATCGCGGCCTTCGGCGTGGTCATCGCCCTCGCGGGCGTGCTCGGTGGTCGGTCCGGCGAGGCGTTCTCGGTCGGCATCCTGCCCGCGCTCGGACTCGCCGCACTGTTCCTCGCAGCGGCCGGCGGCGCGGACAACGTCAGCTCGGTGTTCCGCAACACGATCCTGCAGGCGGCGTCCCCGGACGGGATGCGCGGACGCCTGCAGGGCATCTTCATCGTGGTGGTCACGGGTGGCCCGCGGCTCGGTGACCTCTACGCCGGGCTCGTCGTCGCGGCGGGCATCGCGTACCCGCCGATCATCGGCGGTGTGCTCATCATCGGCCTCGTCGCGCTGCTCCTCCGCCTGGTGCCGAGCTTCCGTCGCTACGACGCGCTGCACCCCCACGCCAACTGACGCCCGAGTCTCGGGTCCACTCCGCCGAGACTCGGCCGCAGCGACCGTCCTCGGGCCTCGGAGCGCGTGATCCGTCGCCCAGGCCGAGTCTCGGCAGCGGCCGCCGGACCGGACCACCCACCGGCCTGGAGGCGCGTGGCGGCGCCGCCCCGCGCCTCCAGTCCGTCACGTGTCGGGTACCGTACAACGCATGCCGGACAGCGCATCGCGCGACCTCCAGCGGACGGGAGTCCGCGCCGTCGTCCGGCGCACCTACCACTCGGTGATCCGGCACCGCGTCGTCGACGCGGCCGCGTCCCTGACGTTCTTCGCCCTGCTGACGGTGTTCCCCACCGCGCTCACGGTGGTGTCCGCCTTGTCGGTGGTCGATCGGCAGGGCGACAGCCTGTCGGACATCATCGAGGTGCTCGGCTTCATCGTGCGACCCGAGACCGCGGAGCACCTCGAGACCCCGCTCCGACAGCTGCTGACGCTCGACAACCCCTGGCTCGGGTTCTCCACCGGGGTCGTCCTGACGCTGTGGTCGCTGTCCGGGTACGCCACGGCGTTCGGCCGGGCGATGAACACGGCGTACGAGGTGGAGGAGGGCCGCCGGATCTGGAAGTTCCGCAGCATGATGCTCCTCGTCACGCTGCTCGTCATGGCCGGCGGCGCGATCGCGATCGTCATCCTGCTCGGCACGCCGACGATCTCCGCCGCGGTCATCCGGCAGCTGGGCTGGGCGCCGTGGATCGACGACGTCTGGAACGTGGTGAAGTGGCCCGTCCTCGCGGTCGACCTCGTCGTGATGGTCGCCGTGCTCTACTACGCGACGCCGAACGTGAAGACGCCGCAGCTGCGCTGGGTGTCCGCCGGTGCCGGGTTCGCGATCGTGACCTGGGCGATGGCGACGCTCGGGTTCTCGATCTACGTCGAGACGATCGGCGGCGGCAACAAGGCCTACGGCTGGCTCGGTGGCGCGATCCTGCTGCTCGTGTACCTGTACATCTCGAACTTCGTGCTCGTCGTCGGTGGGGAGCTCGACTCCGAGGTGATCCGGATGCGCCAACTGCTCGCCGGCATCGAGGCCGACGAGTCGATCCGGCTGCCGCTCCGCGACGTCACGCGGAACTTCACGCTCGCACGGTGGCGGGACGCGGACATCGCGGCCGCCCACCACGTCCGGACCGCCGCCATGCAGCGCATCGACGAGGGCGAGTCCCCGCAACCGGACGAGCAGCGGGAGCACCTGCGGGCGATGTCCGAGCAGGTGCGGGCCGGCGAGTCCCCGCTGCCGTAGCGCGCCGCGCCGCACGGTGCGAGGCGCGCGCCGTCAGTCGCGCCGGGTCTCCCGCGCCGCGGCGTCGAGCATCTCCTCGGTGACCACCGGGATCGCCCCCGTCGCGAGCTCGATGCCCGACAGCCGCGCCGGGCTGAGCACCCGCTGCACCTGGTCCTCCTCCATCAGCCCCGCCGCGATGACGAGCGTGGCGATCGGCGTCGAGGTCGTCAACGCCGTGTGTGCGATCGACGCCGCCGCCGCGTACCCGATGTACGGCGTGAGGGCCGTCACGACGCCGACGTTCGTGTCGACCTGCGCCGCGAGCTTCGCCTCGTTCGCCTCGATGCCGACGACGCAGTGGTCCCGGAGCGTCGCGCAGCCGTTCGCCATCCACTGCAGGGACTGCATGATCGAGTGCGCGATGATCGGCTCGAAGGCGTTGAGCTGCAGCTGCCCGCCCTCGGCCGCCATGGTCACGGTGGTGTCGGCACCGGCGACGGCGAACGCGATCTGGTTCACCACCTCGGGGATCACCGGGTTGACCTTGCCGGGCATGATCGACGAACCCGCCTGGCGGGCCGGCAGGGTGATCTCGCCGAGCCCCGCCTGCGGCCCCGATGCGAGGAGCCGCAGGTCGTTGCAGATCTTCGAGAGCTTCGCGGCGCTGCGCTTCACGGTGCCGGACAGGGTCATGAAGGCGCCGGCGTCGCTCGTGGCCTCGATGAGGTCTGGCGCCGTGACGATGTCGAGGCCGCTCGCGACCTGGAGCTGCCGCCGGACCTCGTCGCGGTACTGCGGGTCCGCCGTGATGCCCGTGCCGATCGCCGTCGCACCGAGGTTCGTCTCCGCCAGCAGCGGCATCACCGTGCGGAGCAGGAGGACGTCCTCCTGGATGGTGTGCGAGAAGCCGGTGAACTCCTGGCCGAGGGTCATCGGCACGGCGTCCTGCAGCTGTGTGCGGCCGATCTTCAGGACGTCGGCGAAGGCGCGCCCCCGCTCGGCGAACGCGTCGGACAGGAGCGACAGCTGCTCCGTGAGCCGCTGCACGCCGAAGATCATCGCGAGCTTCACGCTCGTCGGGTACGTGTCGTTCGTGGACTGGCTGCGGTTGACGTGGTCGATCGGGTGCAGGTACCCGTAGTCGCCCTTCTCGCGGCCGAGGAGCTCGAGGGCGCGGTTCGCCAGCACCTCGTTCGTGTTCATGTTCGTGCTGGTACCAGCCCCGCCCTGCACCACGTCGACGACGAACTGGTCGCGGAGACGGCCGTCGCGGACCTCCTGCGCAGCGCGGTCGATGGCGTCGGCACGCTCGGCGTCGAGCACCCCGATCGCCTTGTTCGCCCGGGCGGCGGCCTGCTTCACGGTGGCGAGGGCCTCGATGAGGTCCGGGTACACCGCGATCGGCACCGAGGTGATCGGGAAGTTCTCCAGCGCACGGAGGGTGTTGATGCCCCAGTACGCGTCCGCCGGGACCTCTCGCGAGCCGAGCGAGTCGGTCTCGGTGCGGGTCTGGGCGCGTTCGTGGGTCTGTGCTGCTTCGTTGCCGGTCACGCCCACGAGGGTAGCCCGTCCAGCCGGTCGGGTCCGAGCCCCGGCGTGCGCGGGCGCGTCGCGACCTGCGTGGACGACGCGGGTCGCGCCGTGGATGCGCGCAGTGACGGACGGGAGGCGCGGTGCGGGCCGGCACCGCGGCTCCAGGCCGTCAGGGGGTCGCGCCCAGGGCGCGCACCGCGATCAGTGGAACTGCGGGACGATCAGGTAGATGCCGTAGAGCACGGCTGCGCCGCACACGACGAAACAGGCGACGGAGAGCGCCCGGAACCAGCGCACCGCGGCCGTGACGTTCGACGGGTGCGGGAACCCGACGGTGGCCGGACCGATCGTGCCGTCGTCCTTCACGGTGAACTTGCCGGCGCGGGTGTCGGCGGCGCTCCAGAAGCGCAGGCCGATCGAGTACACGGTGACCACGAAGCACGCGCCGATCAGCGACACGATCGCGACGGTCAGGAATGCGAACCAGTCGATTCCCATCAGCGACGACCTCCCTTGCGGCCGGCCATCCGGCGGAGCGTGCGCTCCCGGCTCAGCTCGGCACGGCGTGCGGCGACGTTCTCGGCGCGCTTCTTGCGCTGCAGGTCGCGGAGCTCCTTGCGGGTGAAGACCGCGTTCGCGGCGACGTCGACCTCGATCGCGGCGGCCTGCTCGTGCGGCTTCCGGAGCGACCAGAGGTACAGGCCGAGGATCACGGCGGCACCGACGAGCGCGTCGATGACCAGACCGGTCACCCCGAGGCGCGCGATGCCCGAGGCGACCGCGCCGACCGCTGCCGACGCCGGCAGGGTGATGAACCAGGCGATGACGATCTTGCCGGCGGTCGACCACTGGATCTTCGAACCGCGGCGACCGAGCCCGGCACCGATGATCGAGCCGGAGGACACCTGCGTGGTCGAGAGCGCGAAGCCGAGGTGGCTCGACGCCAGGATCGTCGCGGCGGTGGACGCCTCGGCCGCGAAGCCCTGCGTCGCCCGGATCTCGGTGATGCCCGAACCGAGGGTCCGGATGATGCGCCAGCCACCGGTGTAGGTGCCGAGGGCGATCGCGAGCGCACAGGCGACGACGACCCAGAACTGCACGCCCTGGTTCGACGACTGCGCTCCCGAGGCGATCAGGGTGAGCGTGATGACGCCCATCGTCTTCTGCGCGTCGTTCGTGCCGTGCGCGAGCGACACCATCGAGCTCGTGAAGATCTGCCCGATCCGGAAGCCGCCGCGCTCGTTCGGGAACACCGGGCGCTTCGTGATCCGGTAGGCGATGCGCGTCGACAGGAAGGACACGAGCGCGGCGATGACCGGCGACAGGAAGGCGGGGATGATCACCACGGTCAGCAGGGCCGCGTAGTTGACGGCGTTGAACCCGGCACCCACGATCGCGGCACCGATGAGCCCGCCGAACAGCGCGTGCGAGGACGACGACGGCAGCCCGCGGAGCCACGTGATCATGTTCCAGACGACCGCGCCGATGAGGCCCGCGAAGATCATCTCGGGCGAGATCGCCACACCACCGGGCCCCTCGTTGATGAGGCCGTGCGAGATCGACGTCGCGACGGCGGTGCTGAGGAACGCACCGACGAGGTTGAGCACCGCGGCGACCGTGACCGCCACCTTGGGCTTCATGGCCCCGGTGGCGATCGGTGTCGCCATCGCGTTGGCGGTGTCGTGAAAACCGTTTGTGAAGTCGAAGAAGAGGGCCAACGCGATGACCAGGACGACTATGAGTGTGATGTCCACCGCGGGCCAGTGTTCCCCATCAGGCACCTCCAGGGCAAACCCTCCCGGACACCTGCCGTTCATGTCGCCTTCGGACTCGTTCAGATTCGGAACCATTCCGATGGGAGAATGGACGGCATGGACACCGTCGAGCTCCTCATCCTGTTGGTCGGATCGCTCGCGGTGACCGGGTTCGCTCGCGCGAAGGGGCTGCCCGCTCCACTGCTCGTGACCGCGGTCGCACTCGCGGCGTCGTTCCTGCCGGGGCTCCCGCCGATCGAGATCGACTCCGAGGTCATCCTCACCCTGATCCTGCCGCCGCTGCTCTACTCGGCGGCACTCGACGTGTCGTGGCAGAGCTTCCGGCAGTCCATCAAGCAGATCCGCCGACTCGGCATCTTCCTCGTGATCATCACGGCGCTGGCGGTCGGCGTGGTCGCGTACTTCCTCATCCCCGACATGACCCTGCCGGCCGCGATCCTGCTCGGTGCGATCGTGGCCCCGCCGGACGCCGTGTCGGCCGCCGCGATCGGCCGCAAGCTCGGGCTCCCCCGGCGGGTGATGACGGTGCTGTCCGGCGAGAGCCTGATCAACGACGCGGCCTCGCTGACCCTGGTGCGGGTGTTCACCTTGATCATCGCCGGCACCTCGCTCACGGTGTGGCAGGACCTCGGGATCTTCGGGCTCGCGATCGGCGTCGGCCTCGCGGTCGGCATCGTGCTCGGTGTGCTCGTGCACTGGATCCGGATGCGGATCAACGACCCGGTGGTCGAGACGATCATGAGCATCCTGCTGCCGTTCGTGGCGTACATCCTGGCGGAGGACCTGTCCGGCTCCGGGGTCATCGCGGTCGTCACCGCCGGCCTGTACATCGGCTACAACTCGCCGAAGGAGGGCTACGCGACCCGCCTGCAGGAGCGTCCGCTGTGGACCAGCATCGACGTCATCCTCGAGGGGTTCGTCTTCGCCCTCATCGGCCTGCAGCTCAACACCGTCGTGCAGGACCTCGTCGAGAGCGAGCGCAGTCTGACGCAGACGTTGACAGCCGCCGGCGTGGTGCTCGTCGTGGTGATCCTGGTGCGGCCGCTGTTCATCTTCGAGTCGTACGTCCGGAACCGGTTCAACGGCCGATGGCTCCGACCACTGCGCATCCGCCTGTCCCGCGGGCACCCCTCACTGCGGTGGATGCGCGGCTCGGCCGAACCGAAGCTCAACTGGCGCGAGCTCACGGTCATCTCGTGGACGGGCATGCGCGGCGTGGTCACCCTGGCGGCCGCGGTGTCCGTCGTCGCCAGTCCGACGAAGATCCCGGCGCAGGACACCATCTTCGTCATCGCGTTCATCGTGACCGTCGGCACCCTGCTGCTCCAGGGGCTGACCCTCCCGTTCGTCATCCGGTCCCTCAAGGTGCAGGACCCGGCCGAGGACGACGAGGACATCCGCAGCGAGATGCGGCTCAACCAGCGCACGACCGAGGCCGCGATCGAGCTGCTCGAGAAACGTCGCCCCGACTGGGCGCAACAGTTCGGCACCGAAGCCGTCGACTCCGTGGTGAACCGGCTGAAGGCCCGACTCGAACGGCAGGCCGAGACCTTCCGCCGCGACGCCGAGGAAGAGGAGGACGAGGAGCGCAACGCCCCGGTCCGCCTCCGGGGCTCGCAGATCCAGGACATCCGTCGGGAGCTGCTCGACCGACGTCGGGAGATCGTGCTCGAGGAACGCGAGAAGGGGAACCTCGACGAGGAGGTCATGCGCCGGGTGCTCGTGACGCTCGACGCGGAAGAGCTCGCGATGGACTCGGCCCAGGCTTCCCGCAGCCGCTCCTGAACGTCGCGGCGGCCGCGACGACCAGCGGCGGCCGGCGGCGGCCGGCCGCGGCGACGCCCCAGCGCGTGAGCAGCCCTCCGGGCGTATCCTGGCGGCCCGACCCAGAACAGGAGCGCAACGCCGAGTGAGCACGCCGCGGAACGACGTCCCCAGGAACAACGACCTCCCGGATCGTGACGGTGGGCCGAGGCAGAACTCCGCTCCGAAGCAGCGCGCGACGCGTCCCTCCACCCGTGGCGGATCGAGACCCCGCCGCGGCGCCCCGGTCGCCGGCACCCGCCCGAGCCGCACCGGCAACGGCGGCGGCGGCAACGCACGTGTCCGACAGGCGCCCGTCCCGGAGCCGCAGCGCATCAGCCGCTACCGGCGCTGGTTCGGCACGCTCCACCCGTCGCTCCAGCTGATCGGCCTGCAGCTCTGGATGCCGCTCTTCTTCATCGTCGGCTTCTGCCTCTGCTACGTCTTCGCGTTCCACGCCCCGCACCCGCACGACGTCCCCATCGCCCTGGTCGGCAGCGACCCGACCCTCGTCGCCGCCATGCAGAAGGCGCTCCCCGGCGAGTACCTCTTCCACACCTACGACTCCCTCGCGCAGGCGAAGCGCGACGTCCTCGCCGGCACCATGGCGGTGGCGTACGACCCGTCGACGAACGAGGTCTTCAAAGCGACGGCGCACCAGTTCCAGGTCGCCTCGCTCGTCCCGGTCGCCCTCAGCACGGTCCTGACCGGCATCGGGGTGGCCGCGCCGACCGTCACGGAGCTCGCGCCGCTCCCCGCCTGGGACGAGTACGGCACCGTCGCCATGTACGTCATGCTCGCGTGGTGCATCGGCGGCTACATGGTCGCGATGTTCATCGGCATCATGGGCGGCCCGCTCCGACACCGCACGCGCATGGCGGTCATCGTCGTCGGCGGCCTCGTCATCTCGCTCATCACGAACACGCTCGCCGGCCCCGTCGTCGGCGCGATCCACGGGCACTGGATCGAACTCGTCCTCATCGCGTGGGGCTGGATCGTCGCGATCGGCCTGGCGGTCAACGGCCTGAGCTACTTCGTCGGCCGGTTCATCGCCGCGCCGGCCATGATCTGCTTCGTCTTCCTGTCGATGCCCTCGTCCGGCGGCGCGTACCCGAAGTGGTTCATGCCGGAGCCCTTCGCGTGGCTCAACAACGTCGTCGTCGGCTCGAGCATGGTCGACATGATCAAGCACCAGATCTACGGCGTCGGCCCGTCGTACTCGCGCGGCCTCATCACGATGGCCTGCTACGCCGGTGCCGGACTCGTGCTCATGTACTTCGGCAAGATGTGGTGGGAGCGCCGCCGCATCCGCGCCATCGTCACCGGCCGCACCACGATGTTCCAGGACGCCCAGACCGCCAACCGCGAGTTCCTCGGCACGCAACGCGACGCCGAGCTCGAGCGCCACGGGCTGACCTCGACGGAGACCGGCACCCTCAGTGTGCTGCGCGACTCCGACTGGGAGGACGACCGCGCGAACGGCGACGTCTTCATGGGCGGTCGCGACGGCCTCGAGACCGAGACCACGCCGACCGGGCGCATCCCCGTGGTGCGCGGGGGCACGGACCGCACCGGTGCCGTGCAGCGGCCTGGAGGCGCGGGAACCGGCCCACGGACCCGCCCCGTCCCCCGCGTGGACGCTTCCAGGTCCCCCGTCCGGTCCGACGCGTCGGGTCGCGACGCGGACGACGGCCGTTCCCACGGTCGCCACGCGGACCGGTGACGCCGCGGGCGGGCCGCTGACGCCACGGGCGGCGGGCCGGTGACACCGCTGGCGACCCGAAGACCGGTGACGCCCGGTGTCCGACACCGCACGCGTCGATCGACGAGCGTGATGTCGAACGGTACGAACGCATCGGGTGCGTGCGCATCCTTCGACACCGCACGGGTCGATCGACCGGCGTGACGTCGCACGATGCACGTGCATCGTCGATCGCCCGCGACCGGTGACGTGTCAGGCCGCGAGTATCCTGGGGACATGAACCCCCGCATCGCCTGGCACCGCGTCCTCGTCACCGTCGTCGTCGTGTTCCTCGTGCTGACGGTCGGCTTCTACGCGGCGAGCGTGTTCCTCGCACCCGCCGACGGCCGGAACGTCGCGGGCCTGTTCGTGGGCTGGGCGATGTTCGCCATGGTCGGCGCGATCGTGTTCGGCATCATCGACTTCTTCGTCCGCCCGCTCGGTGGCCGCAGCGGCGACGCCGACGTCATGGCCGCTGCCGAGGAAGCCCGCACCGGCAGCACCCGCACCCAGACCCGCTGACCCGGCGCGCGGACGCGACGCCTCAGGCGATCTCGTACGTACCGTCGAGCCGTGCACGCGCCAGGACGTGCCCGGCCATGACGGCCCGCGCCTCGCTGAGCCGGAAGCCGGACGCGAGGTCCGTCGGACGATCGAGTGCGAAGAGCTGGAACACGTAGGCGTGCGCGCCGTGCGACGGGATCGGCATCGGGCCGGCGTACCCGCGGCGACCGAGCGGACCATGGCCGTGCCGGAGTCCGGGAACCGGCGCGGGATCGGTGAGCCCTCCCTCGACCAACCCCCGCGAGTCCGGGTCGATGCCGGAGGTCAGCGCGTGCGTCGCCGGCTTCCGGAACGGGACGTCCGGGTCCTCGACGACCAGGACGAGTTCGCGCGTCCCGGCCGGCGGCGCCGTCCACTCGAGCGGAGGCGAGACGTTCTCCCCACGCAGGCGTCCCCGGAACCGTGGCGGGATCGGAGCACCGTGGGCGAACGCCGGACTCGTCAGCGCGAAGGACGGGGTGGACGAGGGCTCCTCGCGTGCGGCGAGCGCCGGGTCCGCCCACACCAGGCTCCCCTCGCCGGCGCGACGGTTCCGGAGCAGGAGGCCGATCGGGTTCTTGGGCATGCGGCGTCTCCTGTCGATCAGTCGGTGGTCGGCGGTTCGACCCCGGTACCGGTGTAGCCCGACACCGTCGCGTCGTCCTCGGCGAACGTGAAGCGGGCCCGGACCGATCCCCCGCCGAGCACTCCCGGCAGCCAGTACTTCGCGTCGTCCCACATCGCGTCGTACGGCACGGCGTCGACCGGGATCCACCGTGGTTCGAGCTCGTCGCTGCCCGACGGGCTGCCCTGCCAGCGGCGGCAAACGAAGACGTCCGAGACCTGGGACCAGGACGGACGGTACGGGAACCGGTAGTCCAACGTGCCCCGCGCCTCCAGGTCGTCCGCCTCGATCTGCAAGCCGACCTCTTCAGCGACCTCGCGCACCGCGGTCTCGACCGCGGACTCCCCCGGCTCCCGCTTGCCGCCGGGGCCGACGAGGCGGCCCGTGCCGAGGCCGCGCCGCTTCTCGCCGAGGAGCACCTCGGGGCCGTCGGCACCGTCGCGTACCAGGTAGACGACGACCACGGCGGGGTGCTGGGACTTGCTCTCGTCGCGCGGGTTCACGCGTCAAGTCTGGCCGAAGTTCTGGCGTAGGCTTTTTCCATGGCAGGCGTGCTGCGGGGGCATCATGGCTGAGTCCCGCAGGGCGGGGCGCAGCCTCGAAGTGCTGCGTGCCGAGGCCGCAGAGGAGATCTCGATGCTCGTCGAGCACCGGAGCCGCCAGGGCGAGGACCCGTGGGAGTTCATGCCGACGCTCCCCACCGTCGACGAGCAGGTCGTGCTCATCCTCCGCGCGGACGCCGTCGAGCTCGACGCCGCGATCGGGCAGCGGAACGCGCAGTGGTCCATGCACCCGGCGTCCGGTCAGGGCACCCGCCTCGGCGAGGAGTACCACCGCCTGCGCCGCATCGCCCTGCAGCACCCGGAGTTGACGCCAGCGGTGTGGAAGCTCCTGGGCGCCCTGCCCGAGGCCGGCTAGGTCGTTCCCGGCCGCGCTGCGGTTGGATGGGCGCATGACCGAAACCGTCCTCGCCGTCCTGAACCAGCCCTCGCGCGACGCTGCACCGCACGACCCCGCGGCGGACGCCTTCACCTGGGCGAAGCCGCTGGAGGAGCACATCCAGGTGCAGGATCTCGGCATCACCCGCGGGGACGGCGTCTTCGAGACCATCACCGTGGTCGACGGACACCCGCAGGCCCTCGAGCCGCACCTCGCGCGGTTCGGCCGCTCGGCGGCGATGCTCGACCTGCCCGAGCCGGACGCCGACGCGTGGCGGCAGGCGATCGAAGCGGTCTGCGCCCGGCTCGACCCGGTCCGAGAGGCCTTCGTCAAGACCGTCCTCACCCGCGGTGTCGAGGGCACCGACCGCCCGACCGGCTGGGTGTACGGCGCCCCCTCCCCCGACTCGACCGCCGCCCGCACGGAGGGCATCTCCGTCGTCACGCTGGACCGCGGCTACCGGCACGACGTGGAGCGCACGTCGCCGTGGCTGCTGCAGGGCGCGAAGACGCTGTCGTACGGCGTGAACATGGCGGCGCTGCGCGAGGCCGTCCGACGTGGTGCCGACGACGCCGTCTTCGTCTCCACCGACGGCTACGTCCTCGAGGGCACGCGCGCCAACCTGATCCTGTCCGTCGACGGTCGGCTCGTGACGCCGCGCACGGACATCGGGATCCTCGCCGGCACCACGCAGGCGGACGTGTTCCGGTTCGCCGAGGAAGCGGGCATCGAGACCGCCTACGCGCTCGTCACGCTCGACGACTTCCACGCTGCGGACGCCGCCTGGCTCGTGTCGAGCGTGCGGCAGGCGGCCCCGATCCGTTCGGTGAACGGGACGTCCTGGTCCGTCGACGCGGAGCTCACGGCGCGCATCAACGACTTCCTGCTGGCGCGCGAGGTCTGAGCGCGCGCCGCGTCGCGTCTCGCTGTGTCGCGTCTCGTCTCGTCTCGGTGAGACGAGACGCCGCGTGGGCCTGGAGGCGCGGGGCGGGACGTGCGCGTACGTCGCGATCCGTGCCTCCAGGCTGGGCAGTCGCTACCAGCGCGGGGTGGTGACGCCGGTGCCGTCGGCCCACGCGAAGACGGACTTGCCGTCGATCCAGACGCGCGTCGCGCGGCTGGTGGCGTCGAGCGGGTCGCCGTCCCAGAGGACGAGGTCGGCGTCGTAGCCCTCGGCGAGACGACCGACGCGGTCGCCGAACCCGAGGAACTCGGCCGGGTTCGTGGTGAGCGCCTCGAGCGCGGTCTGACGCGGCAGGCCTTCCTTGACCGCGGCGGTCGCCTGGTCGACGAGCATGTTGATCGGCACGACGGGGGCGTCCGTGGTGATGGCGACTCGGACCCCGGCGGCGGCGATCGTCGCGAGGTTCGGGATCCCGCGGTCGCGGAGTTCGACCTTCGAACGGCTGGTGAAGAGCGGCCCGTAGATGACCGGGATGTCCTTCTCGGCGAGGACGTCGGCGATCTTGTGGGCCTCGGTGCCGTGGTTCACGACGAGGCGGTAGCCGAACTCCTCGGACAGGCGGATCGCGGTGGCGATGTCGTCGTGGCGGTGGGTGTGCTGGTCCCACACGAGCTCACCGTCGAGGACGCGGACGAGCGTCTCCTTCGTGAGGTCGCGGGCGAACGGCTCGTCCTTCGCGGCGGCGGCGTCACGGGCGGCGCGGTAGTTCTGCGCCTCGACGAAGGCGTCGCGGATGATCTTGGCGACCCCGAGGCGGGTGGACGGCGTCTGCCCCTTGCCGCCGTAGACGCGCTTGGGGTTCTCGCCGAGGGCGCTCTTGATGCTCACCGAGTCCGAGATGAGCTGCTCGTCGATCGTGCGACCGCCCCACGTCTTGATCGCGACGCTCTGGCCGCCGATCGGGTTGCCGGAGCCGGGCTTGACGACGATCGAGGTGATGCCGCCGGCGAGGGCGTCGCGGAAGCCCTCGTCGTCGATGTCGATCGCGTCGATCGCACGGACACCGGCCATGTTCGGGCCGGTCATCTCGTTCGTGTCGTTGCCCGCCTCGCCGTTGGCTTCCTCGTGGATGCCGACGTGGCCGTGCGCCTCGACGAAGCCGGGCACGAGCCACGCGCCGCCGGCGTCGACGACCTCGAGCCCCGGCGGCGGCGTGACGTCCGGGCCGAGGGCGGTGATGGTGCCGTCCTGGACGACGACCGTGCCGTCGAACTCGGGGGCGGAGACGGGGACCACGTGCGCGTTCGTGACGACGAAGGAGTTGCTCATGTCACCACGGTATCGAGGTGGGCCGACATCCTCGTCATGCATACAACATGCCGATTCCTGGCGTGCACGCGCTCCGTTCTCGTACGGTCACCGGACGACGCCCACGCCACCCCCGGAGGAAGCATGCTGATCGCCGAGCACCCCTGGCCCGCACACACCACACGGACGGTGCCGTGGCGCAGCAGCGTCCGCCTCCCCCGCACCGATCGTCGGACGACCTCGATCAGCACGTCGATCCCGCCGTTCATCGCGGCGGCCACGTGGACACCCGACCACGACACCGAGGCGCTGCTCGACCGCGCGGCCACGGCGCTGACGGACCTCGACGCCCACCACGGCGCGGACCTCGGCGCGCTCGGCGGGACGCTCGACCGGACCGAAGCGGTCGCGTCCTCCCGCATCGAGCAGGAACCGGCCACCCTCGACGACGTCGCCCGTGCGGTGGTGGGTGTCCGCGCGAACGCCAGCGCGGTGGCGGTGGTGCGCGCCGGGGACGCCATCGAGCGGCTGGTCTCGTCGGCCGGCTCCGGCACCATCACGCCGACCGCGGTGCTCGACGCCCACCGCGCGCTCATGCGGGACGACCCGGTCGACGGTCGGGACGCCGGCCGGTACCGCGACGTGCAGAACTGGATCGGCGGGGGCGTCACACCCCGGCTCGCACGCCACGTCCCGCCGCCGCCGGAACTGGTCCCGGCACTCATGGACGACCTGTTCGCGTTCCTCCACCGGGACGACCTGCACCCTGTCGCGCAGGCCGCCATCGGGCATGCGCAGTTCGAGTCGATCCACCCGTTCACCGATGGCAACGGACGGATCGGGCGCGCCCTGGTCGGAGCGGTCCTGCGGCGGCGCGCGCTCACCCGGGTGCTGACGGTGCCGATCGCCACGGCGCTCGTCGCCGAGCAGGACCGGTACTTCTGGCACCTCGAGCGGTACCGGGACGGCCGGGTCGACGAGTGGGTCCGCGACCTCGCGATCGCCGTCGGCACCGTCTGCGACGAGGCCACCCTCACCGCACTGCTGCTCGCCGAGGCATCCGCCGAGCTGGACCCGATGGTGCGCTCCGTCATCGCGGACGACCCGGTCCTGACCGAGGACCGCCTGGCGGACGGCCTCCGGGCGTCAGGGCTGCACCACGACTCTGCCGTCGACACCGTCGCCGACGACCTGTGCCGACGCGGGGTGCTCCGCGCCGTGACCGCACGCCGGCGCAACCGCGCGTGGGTGGTCGACGGGCTTGCCGACGAGCTCGCGGCGTTCGGCGATCGCGTCCGGGCCGCCGTCCTGCAACGGGCGAATAGGGTGGGGTGGTGAGCAGCGAGCACGCCCAGGCCACCCCGCCCACCGCCGCCAAGCGGCCCGTGACACGGACCCACCACGGCATCGACTTCGTCGACGACTACGAGTGGTTGCGGGACAAGGAATCACCCGACACCCTGGCCTACCTCGAGGCCGAGAACGCCCACACCGACGCGGCGACCGCGCACCTCGGTGCCCTGCGCGACCGGATCTTCACCGAGGTCAAGGACCGCGTGCAGGAGACCGACCTCTCCGTCCCGGTGCGGATGGGCGACTGGTGGTACTTCACGCGGACGTCCGAGGGCAGCCAGTACGGCGTCCACTGCCGTGCGCCGATCACCGGGCCCGACGACTGGACGCCCCCGGCGGTGCTCGAGGGCGAGGCCACACTGCCCGGCGAACACGTCGTCCTCGACGGCAACGCGCTCGCCGACGGGCACGAGTTCTTCTCGCTCGGCACCTACGACATCAGCGACGACGGCACCCGTCTGGTGTACGGCATCGACGTCGAGGGCGACGAGCGCTACACCCTGCACGTGCGCGACCTGACGACCGGCACCGACCTCGGCGACGAGATCCCGAACACCGGTGCCGGGGCGACCTTCGACCCGTCGGGTCGCTACGTGTTCTACCCGACGGTCGACGACTCCTGGCGTCCGGACCGGATCTGGCGGCACACCGTCGGCAGCACCGCCGCCGAGGACGTCGTCGTGTTCGAGGAGCCCGACGACCGCTACTGGGTCGGTGTCGGGGTCACCCGCTCGTCGCAGTACATCGTGATCGAGCTCGGGTCGAAGATCACGTCCGAGGCCCTCGTCCTCGACGCCGCCGACCCCACGGGCGAGTTCCAGGTCGTGTGGCCGCGGCGCGAGGGCGTCGAGTACGAGATCGAGCACGCGATCGTCGGCGGCAGCGACCGCTTCCTCGTGCTCCACAACGACGGTGCCGAGAACTTCGAACTCGTCGACGTCCCGGCCGACGACCCGATGTCCGAACGGGACCGTCGTGTGGTCGTCGCGCACCACACCGAGCGTCGGATCGAGTCGGTGGACGCCTTCGCCGGGCACCTCGCGCTCGAGTACCGGTCCGAGGCACTCCCCCGCGTCGCGATCATCCCGATCGAGGGCGACGGCTACGGCGACGCCCACGAGGTCCCCTTCGACGAGGCCCTGTTCTCCGCAGGCCTCGGCGGCAACCCGGAGTGGGACCAGCCGACGCTCCGCATCGGCTTCACCTCGTTCGTCACGCCGTCCGAGATCAGCGACCTCGACCTCGCGACCGGCGAGGTCACCGTCCTGAAGCGCCAGCCCGTCCTCGGTGGCTACGACCCGGCCGACTACGTCCAGGAGCGCGACTGGGCGACCGCGTCGGACGGCACGCGCGTGCCGATCTCGCTCGTCTGGCGGCGCGACGCTGTCGACACCGATCGCCCGGCACCCCTGCACCTGTACGGCTACGGGTCGTACGAGCACTCGATCGACCCGGGGTTCAGCGTCATGCGCCTCTCGATGCTCGACCGCGGCGTCGTCTTCGCTGTGGCACACGTCCGCGGTGGTGGCGAGATGGGCCGGCACTGGTACGAGAACGGCAAGACCCTCACGAAGAAGAACACCTTCACCGACTTCGTGGCGGTCGCCGAGCACCTGATCGACTCCGGACGGACCAGCGCCGAGCGGCTCGTGGCCGAGGGTGGCAGCGCCGGTGGGCTCCTCATGGGTGCGGTGGCCAACCTCGCTCCCGAACGGTTCGCGGGCATCCTCGCCGCCGTGCCGTTCGTCGACGCGCTGACGAGCATCCTCGACCCCGACCTCCCCCTCACCGTCATCGAGTGGGACGAGTGGGGCGATCCACTGCACGACGCCGAGGTCTACCGCTACATGAGCGAGTACACCCCGTACGAGAACGTCCGGTCCGACGTGCAGTACCCGAAGATCCTGGCGGTGACCTCGATCAACGACACCCGCGTGCTCTACGTGGAACCCGCGAAGTGGACGGCGAAGCTGCGCGAGGTCGGAGCGCCCGTCCTGCTCAAGACCGAGATGGCCGCCGGACACGGTGGCGTCAGCGGTCGGTACGACTCGTGGAAGGAACGGGCGTTCGAGCTCGCGTGGCTGCTCGACGTCCTGGGGCTGGCGGACGAGTCCGCCTGACGAGCGGGGCGCGCGGCGCGCGACGCGCACGCCTCGCGCCGCACTTCGTGAACAGAAACGGTCGGGTTCGCTGCGGCGACCCGACCGTTTCTGCTCACGAAGTACACGGCGCGGCGTCCGCCCACCCGGCGGGGCGCGAGCTCACACGCGGTTGAGCGCGTGCACCGCCTCGTCGTAGGACTCCTCGGCCAGGCGGACACGGTCGCCCGCGAGGACGCCGTACCCGAACGTGCCCTCGCCACCGCGCTCGGCGATGCCCGAGTGCACCCGGAGCACGTCGAGCGCGTGCAGTGACCGCACCCGCTCGGTGAGCACGTCCGCCGCGTCGCCGATGCGCTTCCACAGCGCGTGCGGGAAGGCGTCGTCGCCGAGGACGTCCATCGCCATCCGAGCACGGGTCGCGGCGCGCCAGGCCTGTTCGGTGGCCTCGCGCGCGGTCGCCTCGCGGTCGAGCACCGCGGACGAGTCGTCGTCGTCCCCCACTGCATCCTGGACGAGTTCGCGGACGCGCGGCTTCTCGACCGCCGAGACGTCCTGCGCGACCTTCTTCGGCGACCGCAGTGCCCAGGAGGTCGGCTCGGGCCGTTCGACGGCGTCGTCGAGCACGTCGAGCAGTTCGAGGAACGGTTCGCCGTGCAGGAAGGCAACGACGTCCCGCACGGCGACGGCACGGCGTTCCCGTGTGGCGGCGAGGATGCGCTCGCGCGTCATCGAGTCGACGAGGGCGTCCTGTGCCGGAGTCGACGCACGGGGCAGCCCCTCGACGAGGTACTCGGCCAGCGCGGCACGCGCCGTCACCGCGGCGAGCCCCTCGGCGGCCTCGGCCGCGCGGTCGACGTCTTCGGTCGGCGGGAACGCCGGCCGGTAGGACCCGATCACGGCGGCGATCCCGAGCGCGACAGCCGCCGTCTCGCGGAGGTCCGCCTGCCCGCCGGACCGGAGCAGGGCCTCCTGGTCGAGCAGCGTGGAACGCAGCTTCCGGAGTCGCTTCACGAGCGCGCGTGCCGCGGTGCCCTTCTCGGGCTTGTCGGCGGACTGGAGGCGCGGTGCCGGTGCGCCTGCCAGTCCACGTGCCAGTTTGGACGAGACGGCGGCGGGGCCGGCTCCGACGGCCGCGAAGCGACCGTCGAGCGCGGCGAAGAGCTCGTGGGCGACCTGCTGGTCGACGCCCTCGACGGTCTCGACCTCGACCTCGCGCCAGGTGCGCGGGGTCTCCGGGGCATCGTCGTCGAGTCGCTGCGCGGCGACCTGGTCGTCGGCGAGCTCGGCGATCTGGTCGCCGTCCTCGTCGAGCAGGCGCGTGACGGTGCGGGTGGTGGTGATCCGGACGACCGGACGAAGACCACGGCCGCGGCGTTCGGTGAAGAGTGCGGCGAGGACCTCGTCCGGCACGGTGTCGGCGTCGTCGGTGAGCGGGAAGTGCTGCTCGTGCCGGACCGTGTCGGACGACGCGCGCTTGATGTGCCAGCCGGCGTCGGGGCCACCCGTGCGGCGACGAACGGTCACCCGGGCGGCGACGAGGTCGTACCGTTCGGTGTCCCAGTAGGTCGCGTCGAGTTCGAACGGTTCCTGGTGGTCGGTGCGGAGGATGCCGCCGACACCGATCAGGTCGGGGAGGGAACCGCCCTCGGGCAGGTCGTAGGTGCGCTCGATCTCGAGGTGCGTGTCGCTCACGCGCTCTTGTCTACCAGTGCTTCGCCGTGCGGCTCGACCAGTGCGGGTGCATCTGTGGAGAACCGTCCGCCGACGATCGCTGCGAGGATGGCGACGAGGAACGGGATGAGCTGCCCGGTCCAGGAGACGAAGGTCATCACCGAGTACGAGAGCCCGCTGCTCATCACGGCGTTCGTCAGCGGGAACGTGATGACCGACGCGATCGCCGGGAGGACCAGGAGCGTCAGGGTCCAGCGTGGCCGCCCGACGGTTACGAGCCAGACCGCGAGCCAGGCTGCGGCGATGAGCCCGAGGGTGAGACCGGGCCAGACCGGCAGGTTGAGCGACCCGTTGACCAGCGCCCACCACGCGCACGCGACGGCCATGGCTGCCACCGCTCCGATGACGCGACGACGGAGCGGCACCCGGGCGGTCAGCAGGACCGCAGCGGCGACGCAGGCACCCGGCACCAGTGTCGGGCCGATGCCGACCAGCATGAAGAGCGGCAGTGCCGCAGCGAGGCCGTTGTAGCGCTGGAGCAGGGACAAGACGACGGACGAGACGACGAAGGACACGACGGCCAAACCCACCAGGAGCGGGATCGTCGGGACGGTGTGCGGCGTGGTACGGACGTGGATCGGTGTTGCGGTCATGGATTCCCCCCATGTGGATCGGTGTCCGGCGCGTCGGTGGAGGAGCGCCGTGGTGAGTGCACCGAACGCGAGGGCGGTCGGTGAGAGGTCGAGTTCCCGGGCGTCCCGGACGTCGGCGAGCCACTGCTCCCGACGGGCGTCCCGGTGGGCCGTGGGCGAGACGGCGACCGCCACCCCGACCAGGAAACGGTCGAGCGCGGTCACGAGGTCACCGCCCGGCCGCTCGGGCGTCCCGCGCGAGCGGCACGTGTCGCCGCGTCCGATGCCGACCGGCGTGCATCGACGAGTCCCCGCGCTGCCTCGACCCCATCGGCCGTGAACTCGTAGAGCCGTCGACGTGGACCCGGGCGGTCGGCATCGTCGTCCCACGAGGACCGGATCCACCCCTGGCGCTCGAGGCGCTCGAGGATCGGGTAGACGGTGCCCGCCTGCCGCCCGGTCGCCTTGATGACGAGCAGTCCCCACACGGCGCCGTCGCTCGAGAGCAACGCGTCGAGCACGTCGAGCGTGGGTGCGGTCACGCGTTGGATCGGTTCCATGCACTCAACCTACCTATGTAGAACAAGCCGCACAAGACCTCCAGGTCAGCGAGCTACCCTGGGCCCATGAGCGAGACGATCACCCGCGACGCGTTCGTGCCGGAGGCCGGCGCCGTCACGATGTTCACCACCACCTGGTGCGGCTACTGCGCGCGCCTGAAGAACCAGATGTCGAAGGCCGGTGTGCCCTACACCGAGGTCGACATCGAGCAGACGCCGGGGACGGCCGAGCTCGTCGCCGAGGTCAACGGCGGCAACCAGACCGTGCCGACGCTCGTGTTCCCGGACGGCAGCACCGCGACGAACCCCTCGCTCGCCGAGGTCCAGTCCCGCATCTGACGCATCGCGCCCCCGAACGAACATCGCGCCCCGTGGAAACGGGGCGCGATGTCTGTCACGGGGCGCGATCGCGCAGGCCGGAAGCACGGCGCCAGCGAGCCGGCTCCCTACCGGCCGCCGCGCTCCAGCGCCTCGGTCAGCAGTGCCGCCATCGCGTCGAGCTGGATGTCGCCCGAGTCGACGACCTCGTCGTCCGAGCCGTCCAGGGCCCGGGCCGCGAGGGACGCCTTCGAGTCGATGAGCTCCGCGATCTTCGTGTCGATCGTCTGCGCCGCGATGATGCGCCACGCGGTGACGGGCTCTTCCTGCCCGATGCGGTGCACGCGGTCGATCGCCTGGGTCTGCTCGGCCGACGTCCACGACAGCTCCGCGAGCACGACGTTCGACGACACCTGCAGGTTCAGGCCGACCCCCGCCGCGGTGAGCGAGCAGACGATCACGGCGACGTCGGGGTCGTTCACGAACGAGTCGATCTCGGCCGTGCGCTGCGTCGGCGTCTGGTCGCCACGGACGGTGGCGGTGCGCAGGCCCCGGCGTGCGAAGACCTCCTCCGCCTGGTCCATGACGTCGAGGTGCTTCGCGAAGAACACGACCTTGCCGACGTTCGACGCGAGCTGCGCCGCGTAGTCCGCCGCGAGCTGGGCCTTGGCGCGGCCGATCCGCCGGACCATGGAGAACACGTTCTCCCCGGTCGGCGAGGCGTCCTGGTCCTCGAGCTCCCAGCGGGCGACCTGGCGGACGAGCTTGTGGTCGATGCCGACGACCGGGTCCTGCCCGGTGCGGGCGTCGAGCGCCTGGTGGTACCGCTTGACGAGCTTCGCGGTGAGCTCGCGCTCGGCGTCGCGGATGGAACGACCGACCTCGTCGTCGAGTTCGACGGGGATGTCGGCGATCCGGCGGGCCGGGATGTCCGCGGCGACGTCGACCTTGCGGCGTCGGACGATGCCCTGGTCGATGACGGCCTTGCGTGCCTCGACGAAGAAGCCCGGGTCGGCCGGGGTGAGGCCGATCTCCTCGAGCTCGTTCATGAGCTTCGCGCGGGGCTTCTTGTCGTCGATCCAGCCGAGGTACTCCCAGATGGTGCGGAAGTCCTCGACCGAGTTGATCAGCGGCGTCCCCGTCAGCGCCATGAGCAGCGGGTGCGCCGTGCGCTGCCGGATCTTCTCGGCGAGCTGCAGCACGAACTTCGAGCGCTGCGAGTCCTTGTTCTTGATGAAGTGCGCCTCGTCGACGACCATGCCCTTGAACCCGAAGGCCCCGAGCCAGCCGGCGTGCCGGTCGAGGATCTCGTAGTTCACGATGACGATGTCCGCGAACCCGTCGAGGTCGTCGCCGTCACCGTGGATGACCGTCGAGGTGCGGTTCGGGACCCAGCGGGAGGCTTCGCGCGCCCAGTTCGTCTTGACGACGTTCGGCACGACGACCAGGAGCGGGAATGCGTTCGCGGCGTCGGCTGCGAGGAGCGACTGCGCGGTCTTGCCGAGACCAGGCTCGTCGGCGAGCAGGAACGTGCGGTGTCCCTGCGCCGCGGCGGCGATGAGCTCCGCCTGGTGCTTCATCAGCGTGGTGCCGGACTTCGAGTGCAGCGTCGCGGGCTCCGGCAGCGGCATCGTCGCCGCTCCCCCGCCCGCGCCGTACTCGAACGACTTGAACAGCGGCCCGAAGAGCTCCCAGTTCGCCAGGCGACGCGGGTGTGCGACGGGCTGGTCGGCGAGGGCGAAGTCCGGCGGCAGGAACGGGTTCGCGAGTTGGCGCTGCACGACCGCCTGCGGGACGACCGCTCGCACGGGGCTCTCGACCGTCGGGGACGGCTCGGCCGCGATGACGAGTTCCTCGGGCTGCAGTTCCATGCCGCCCGCGATCATCATGTCGCGCTTGACCGTGCGGGTGGTCTCGCTCACCGAGGCTTCCTCGGTCAGGAGCTGGATGACGCTCGTGTCCCGGGCCGCGGTCTTCGCGAGGATCGTCGCCACACCGTCGAGCCGCTTGAGCTGCTCCGCGCGCTGCGCGTCGGTGAGCTCCGGGTCGGCCTTGACCCGTGCGCGTTCCTCGCGCATGAGCAGGGCGACCGCCTGGAACTTCGAACGGTTCGACGCCTTGAGCGGTCCGCGCTGCGCCGCCGCCTCGACCTCGCGCACGGCGCGGGCGAGGACGGGGATGACGCCGTCGTTGTCGAGCGGCCGGGTACGACGCGACGCGGTCCGCGTCCCGCCGGCTGCTCGCCGGGTGCCTGATCGAGCCAACGCTCCTCCTGTTCCGCCCGTTCATCGCGGGCGAGCCGCCCGTGGGCGGAAGTCCTGTGCCGGTGTCTGACGCGGCGTTCCGTCGCGGCCACCGGGTGGCACCGGAGCGACGGCCCGCGCCGGGATCCGGCGCCGTCACACGCACGTGACGCCCCCTCGGGACGACCACGGATCCGGTTCCCACGTCGGTCAAGTGACCGACTGCTGCGTCCGGAATCGACGCGGCACGCGGGAACGCGGTGCGTGCGCGCTCAGTTTACTCCCCGACCACCGACGGAGGCGACTCGACGACACCCGCGCGAGTCGCGCCTCCAGTCCGTCTCCCCACCACGTGTCGGACTGGAGGCGCGGCTCGGCCCCGCCACGCGCCTCCCGTCCGCATGGGTCACCGCCCCAGGTCGCACGATCTGTCGCAGCCGAGGCCGCCCTGCGGCCGTCTGCGCGACCTCGATGCCGCAGACGCGGCGTGTCCTGCGACCTCAGAGCGACGGTGCGGACCGCGGTCGGACGAGTCCGTCCGACGGGACGACGGGAGTGGCCTCGGTGAGGGCAGCCTGCGTCGCGGCCAGGAGCTGCTCCGCGGTCTGGATGCCGTTCGCGGATCCGGTGGTCGCCTGTCCGCCGGCGTGCGCGAGGAGCTGCGCGCCGATCGCCGGGCCGATGCGGTCCGCCTGCTCGGGGTTCCGCGCGACCCAGTCGCGGGCGACCGCGTCGGCGAGGCGCTCGGCCGCCGCACCACGCTCCGCGTCGCCGCGCGAACGGTGCCACAGCCCAGTGACGACGAGGTGCGCGACCACGGCACCGATGTCACGGACCGGGAAGCCCCAGCCCGCGGTGTCGATGTCGAGGAGGCCGGAGATGCGCCACGGCTCGTCCTCGTCGACGAACACCTGCTCGAGGTGCAGGTCGCCGTGCACGACCTGCTTCGTCGCCGTCGCCCAGCCGATCGAGCGCCGGCCGATCGCGTCGTAGAGGCCGTCGATCTCCTCGGCGTCCTGCGGCAGCGCGGCGATCAGGGTCCGGCGGTGCCAGTCGGCGTGGTCCATCGCGTCCGCACGCGCCTGCTGCGTCATCGGCACCGTCGCGATCCGCCCGGTGAGCGCCGCGAGGGACGCCACGAACCTCGGGTCGTCGGCGATCTCGAGGATCCGGCTGCCCGCGGGCACGCCCCGGATGCGTTCGAGCACGAGGAGCCCGTCTCCGCGACTGGACAGCACCCGCGGGACCGGCAGCCCGGCTGCGACGAACTGCTCGTGCGACTTCTCGATCGGCCCGACGCGGTGCGGTCGCACGACCTTGAGGAACACGGTGCCCTCTGCGGCGTCCACCCGGACCACCGCGCGCTTGCCCGGCCGGTACGCCGCGACGGTCAGGGTCGGGTCGGTCACGGGCATGCCGAGCGTGGTCAGGAGCTCGGCGACGGCGTCGCGGTAGGTCACCTGCGGCAGCACCGGCAGCCCGGGGTCGTTCGGGTACGCCCACACCGAGACGGGCTCCCCCGTGGCCGGATCGGTGACGATCGCACTGTTCTGGTCGTGGGTCCCGCCGGTGTCGACGTAGGTCAGGACGGTGGCGCGCTGACCGTTGCGGTCGACCGTGTCCACCTCGTACCCGTAGAGGTAGCCGTTCCCCGACGGTTCGACGGAGTGGGCACGTGCGGCCACCACGGAGGTCCCGGAGCCGGCGAAGGCCTGCGGGATGACGCGCTCATGGTTGGGCCACACGAGACCAGTCAACCGGACGGGGCGGGTTTCGTCGCGTTCGTGCACGGCTCGGCGCGCGGACCGTGGCTAGCGTGGTCGACGTGAACCCGGTCGCGCGTCTCCGCAGCTCCAGTCGCACGCCGTTCCTGCAGGTCGTCAAGACCGCGGTCGCGGTCGTCGCGGCCGTGCTGCTCTGCCGGGTGCTCATCGACGGACCGTTCCCGACCTTCGCCGCGATCGCCGCGCTGCTCGTGGTCCAGCCGAGCATCAACCAGTCGTTCGTGAAGGGGCTCGAACGCAGCGCCGGCGTCGTCCTCGGCGTCGTGCTCGCCACCGGGTTCCACCTGCTGCTCGGCGACTCCGTGTGGGTCGTCCTGCTCGTCATCGTGCTCGCGATCCTCATCGCGTGGGCGCTCCGGCTCACCCCGACCTCGGCGACGCAGGTCGGCATCAGCGGGATGCTCGTGCTCACCGCCGGGGTGGTGACGCCGAACTACTCGGCGGACCGGATCCTCGAGACCGTGCTCGGCGCGATCGTCGCCCTCATCGTGAACGCCGTGATCGTGCCGCCCGTGCTGCTCGGCCCCGCGCACCTCGCCGTCGCCCGACTGGCCCGGGACACCGCGGCCGCGTTCGAACGGGTCGCGATCGGCCTCACCGAGGGGTGGGACCACGACCGCTGGCACGAGGCCCTGCTGCAGGCCCGAGCGCTCCGGCAGCAGCACGCCCGCGCCGAGGCCTCGCTCACCGCGGCCCGGGAGTCCCTCACGATGAACCCGCGCGGCGGCCGACACCGGACCATCCTCGACGAGGACATCGTCGTCACCGAGCACCTGCGCGTCCTCGTCACGCGGGTCACCGGCATGACGCGGGCGATCCAGGACAACACCGCGCCGGACCTCCGGGCGGACCCGGTGGTGGGCAGCATCGCGACCGAGGTGGCACGGATCGCGGCCGACGTCCGGGCGCTCAGTGCGCGGGTCGCGGCGTCGGATGCCCCGGCACCATCCCCGTCGGTCCCGTCCGCTGCGGAGCCCGCGCTCACCGCGCCGCTCGAGGTGATCCGGCCGAACTCGCGGCACTGGGTGCTCATCGGGGCGCTCCTGGAGGACATCCGGCGCGTCCGCGAGGAGCTGCTCGGCGAGGACGACTGACGCGCGTTCCGTCCCATGCCGCCTCCAGTAGGAAGCGCAATCGCGCGTACCTGGTCGGAAGAAACGGCCTGGTACGCCCGAATCCGCCAAGTGCGCGCGAAACGACCCACCGCCGTCGGGGCGGAGCGAGGACCAGGGTCAGCGCGCGGCGCTCGCGGCCTCGGTCGCCGAGTGCACGATGTCGTCCCAGATCGTCGCCGTCGGGACCGCGGCGTCGCTCGACACGACCTCGGCCGCCGCGAACCGGTTGATCTCCGCGACGACGGCATCGGTCCCCGCAGCACGTGCGGCGCGACTGGCCACGTCGGGGACCGCAGCGCGCAGTTCGGCGACGATGCGGTCGCGGCTGACGTCCTCCATGTCGCCGAGCACGCCCATGCCCTTCCAGGCAGCGTCGAGCTCGGCACGCAGACGGACGAGGGCCGGGTGGTCCGGCGAGTCGTTCATGGTGCCCCCATCGGACGCAGCGTCGGGTACGCGCCGTCCGGAGCGCGAGCCTAGCAAGGACCCAAGAAGTCCTCACGTCCCACGAACGAGGGACAGACCGTTCTGCCCGTTCGCTGTGACGAGATTCAGCGAGTTCGGTGGAGGAACACCCCCGGTCGCCCGGTTCGATGCCACGATGGGTCCGAGGAGGTCGCTATGCGCCTGTTGGTGGTCGAGGACGATGACGAGATGCGCGCGCTCATGGAGCGTGGGCTCGCGGCAGAGGGGTACCGCGTCACGGCGGTCGAGAACGGCGTCGAAGCGCTCATCGCCCTCGGTGAGCAGGCCTTCGAGCTCGCCGTCGTCGACGTCATGATGCCCGGCATGTCCGGCTTCGAGCTCGCCCGGCGCATCCGTGAGCGCGAGGACCCCGTGCGGATCCTGCTCGTGACCGCGCGCGACGCCGTCGACGACCGGGTGTTCGGCCTCGACGCCGGTGCCGACGACTACCTCACGAAGCCCTTCGCCTTCGCCGAGCTCACCGCCCGCCTGCGTGCCCTCGGCCGCCGCGAGTCCGCCGGCGCTCCGCGCACCATCGAGGTCGGCGACGTCGGCATCGATTCAGAGGCCCGCCGCATCACCATCAAGGGCCAGCGGGTCGCCGTGAGCCCCACCGAGTTCGCCCTGCTGCGGCTGCTCGCGCGCTCGGTCGGCACCGTGGTCGACCGCCCGAAGATCCTCGAGGAGGTCTGGGACGGCTCGCAGCACGTCGACCCGAACGTCGTCGAGCAGTACATCTCGTACCTCCGGAAGAAGCTGACCTCGCACGAAGCCACCGTCGCGATCTCCACCGTGCGCGGCCGCGGCTACCGGCTCGACCTGCTCGGGGCGTGACCGGTCCCCTCCCCACCTCCGGATCGGACACCCCGAGGCGTGGTCTGATCCGTCCGCTGCGGATGCTCTCGCTCCGTTCGCGCATCACCATCGGCTCCACCGCGATCGCCGCGGTCGTCATCGTGCTGCTCGTGCTCGTCATGCGGTTCCAGGTGGTCAGCGTCGTCGCGAGTGCCACGCGCACCCTGCTCGACGCGGACGCCGACCCGTACGTCGCGACGCTCGAGGTCGACAGCGACCCCGACCTGTCCCCGCCCGGCAACGCGCAGCTCGTCGCGGTCGTGTCCCCGTCGGGCGACATCGCACTGTCCACCATGCCGCCACGGGTCGAGCGGGCTCTCGGCAGCCTGACGTCGACGAAGGCCGGCACCTCGCTCATCCGGGTGTCCGGATCGGAGTACCGCGTCGTCGTCGAGCACCCGGTGAACCAGGCCGGACGCTGGACCGTCGTCGCGGCCCGCAACTCGCAGGCCGAGGCGATCGTCGTCGACGACCTCACCTCGACGCTCTCGCTCACGGGTCTGGCCATCCTCGTGGCGTTCGGCATCGCGTCGTGGGCGCTCGCCACCGCGGCCCTGCGCCCGGTGAACCGGATGCGGCGCGAGGCAGAACGGCTCTCCGTCGCCCCGGAGCGCGCGGAACTGCCGGTCGGCCCGGCACAGGACGAACTGGCGTCCCTCGCCACGACGCTCAACGCGTTCCTCGCCCGCACCCGCCAGGCGACCGAACGCGAGCGCCAGATGGTCTCGGACGCCAGCCACGAGCTCCGCACACCCCTGGCGATCCTGACGACCCAGCTCGACCTGGCCTCGCTCGACGGCGACGACGCCGCAGCACTGGCCGCCCACATCGAACGGGCGAAGCTCAGCGTCGCGCGGCTGTCCCGCCTGGCGAACGACCTGCTCGCGCTGTCCCGGATCGAGGAGTCGGAACGCCGTGACCAGGACGGCCAGCAGCAGACGCTCACCGGGTGGTCCGACCTCGGCGACGAGGTCATGTCCGCCGTCGACCGGGTCCGGCTGATCGCGTCGGCGAAGGACATCACCGTCGACTTCGACCTCGAGTCCCCCGTCGCCGTCGGTGGTTCCGGGCCGGGCATCGGCGGGGGCACCGTCGAGCCGCGGTACCGACTCGACACCGGTGGGATGGCGCAGCTCGTCACGAACATCGCGGGCAACGCCGTGTCGGCACTCCCCCGCGGGGGCGGGATCTTCGTGTCGTGGCGGAGCGCCGGCGACGAGGGCGTCCTGCAGATCACCGACGACGGCCCCGGTGTCCCGGAGTCGTTCATCCCCGTCGCGTTCGACCGGTTCACCCGACCGGACGAGGCCCGGAAGTCGCGTCCGAACCCCGACCCGGCCACCGGCGGCATCCCGCTGCCCGGCGGGTCGGGTCTCGGGCTCGCGATCGTCCGAGCGGTCGCGGAACGGGCCGGGGGTACCGCGTCCCTCCGCAACGTCCGCTCTGGTGGACTCGAGGTCACGGTCCGTCTCCCCGCGGTCGAGTAGGCGCCGTCACTGGAAGTCCCGCGACCGTGTGCGGACGGACAGGGACAGGTGCTCGATCCGGTCCGCCACCAGGTTCACGACCCCGTCGGGTGATCGTTCGAGGATCCCCCGGATGACGACCGCCGGAGCCTCACGCGCCACCCGCCGGTAGCGCCCCCACACCCCGACGCTGCAGATCACGTTCACCAGCCCGGTCTCGTCCTCGACGTTCATGAACGTGATGCCCGAGGCGGTCGCCGGTCGCTGCCGGTGCGTCACGATCCCACCGACCTCGACCCGCCGCCCGGTCTCCGCCGTCGCGGTGTCCTGCACGCTGAGCACCCCGCGGGCGACCAGCCCGGCACGGACGTGCCGCACAGGGTGGTCGTCGGTCGTCATCCCCGTGGACCACATGTCCGCGATGAGGACGTCGCCGGTCGTCATCTGCCCGAACAGCGGCGGCTGCACCGTCACCTGGGTGTCCGGCAACTGGTCCGGGCGCTCGGCAGCGGCCTGGGCGGCGGACCACATGCCCCCGCGGCGGTCCACCCCGAGCGTGGCGAAGGCATCGGCGGCGGCGAGCGCCTCGAGCTGGGCGGTGGTCAGGCCGACCCGGCGGGCGAGGTCGGACATGTCGGTGAACGGTCCGTGGGCGTCGCGTTCGGCCACGATCTTCTCGGCGCTCTTCCGGCCGAGCGAGGACACCTCGGCCAGACCGAGCCGGACCGCGAAGGCGCCGTCGCGGCGATGCCGTGCCGTGTCGTCGGGGGCAGCCTTGTCGAACGGCAGCACCGGCGGCTGTTCCTCGGCCAGGCAGGGGTCCGCTCCGCTGGGTGCGGTCGCACGCTCGTCCTCGGGCAACGGCTCGAGCGTGGCGTCCACGCCGGACCGCAGGATGTCGGGCCGCAGCACCCGCACGCCGTGCCGTCGGGCGTCGGCGACCAGTGTCTGCGGCGAGTAGAACCCCATCGGCTGGGCACGGAGCAGCGCCGCCAGGAAGGCACCCGGGTAGTGCAACCGCATCCACGCGCTCGCGTAGACGATGAGCGCGAAGCTGATCGAGTGGCTCTCCGCGAAGCCGAAGTTCGCGAACGCCTGGATCTTCGCGTAGATGGCGTCGGCGTCCTCGCCGTGGATGTCGTTCGCCGCCATCCCCGCGTAGAGCTTCTCGCGCAACCGGTCGATCTTCTCGTGCCCGCGCTTCGACCCCATCGCCCGTCGGAGCAGGTCGGCGTCGTCCCCCGAGCACCCGCCCACCGCGATCGCCATCTGCATGAGCTGCTCCTGGAACAGCGGCACCCCGAGGGTCCGCTCGAGCACGGGTTCGAGCGACGGGTGGATGTAGGTGATCGGTTCCTCGCCGGTGCGCCGGCGGATGTAGGGGTGCACCGCGCCGCCCTGGATCGGCCCGGGACGCACCAGGGCGACCTCGATCACGAGGTCGTAGAACCGCCGGGGCAGCAGGCGGGGCAGCGTGCCCATCTGTGCGCGGGACTCCACCTGGAACACCCCGATGGTGTCCGCGCGGCAGAGCTGGTCGTAAACGCCCTGTTCCTCCTTCGGGATCGAGTGCATGTCCCAGCGTTCCCCGCAGTGCTCGTCGGCGAGGTCGAACGAGTACTGCAACGCCGCGAGCATGCCGAGCCCGAGCATGTCGAACTTCACGAGCCCCATGTACGCGCAGTCGTCCTTGTCCCACTGCAGCACGGTGCGGCCGTCCATCCGGGCGTGCTCGATCGGCACGACCTCGCCCACGGGCCGGTCGGTGAGCACCATGCCGCCGGAGTGGATGCCGAGGTGCCGCGGGAACCCGAGCACCTGCTGCGCCATGTCCACCACGGTGTCGGGGATGTCGTGGTCCTGGCTCTCGGTCACCGATCCCCAGCGCTCGACCTGCTTCGACCAGGCGTCCTGCTGCCCGGGGCTGTGCCCGAGCGCCTTCGCCATGTCCCGCACGGCGCCCTTGGGCCGGTAGGTGATGACGTTCGCGACCTGGGCGGCGTTGAACCGGCCGTACTTCTCGTACACGTACTGGATGACCTCTTCGCGCCGGTCGGAGTCGAAGTCGACGTCGATGTCGGGTTCCTCGTCGCGCATCGCCGACAGGAACCGCTCGAACGGCAGCCCGTACCGGATCGAGTCCACCGCGGTGATCTCGAGCAGGTAGCAGACCGCCGAGTTCGCCGCGGAGCCCCGCCCCTGGCAGAGGATCCCGCGGTCGCGGGCGTACTGCACCATGTCCCGCACGATGAGGAAGTACCCCGGGAAGTCCTTGTCCTGGATCACCGAGAGCTCGCGTTCGATGCGCTCCCGTTTCTGCGGGTCGACCCCGTCCGCGCTGCCCGGGTAGAACCGGCGGGCCCCGCGCCACGTGAGCTCCCGCAGCCAGGACATCGTGGTGTGGCCCTCGGGGACGTCGATGTCCGGCAGCCCGGGTTTGACCGTCTTCAACCGGAACCCCAGCTCGTCGGCGAGCTCCACGCTGTGCTGGACGGCCCCCGGGTAGCGCGCGAACCGACTGGCCATCTCGGCCCCGGAACGCAGGTACGCCGTGGGGGCGGCCGGCAACCAGCCGTCGATCTCGTCGAGGCTGCGCCGCGCCCGGACCGCGGCGAGCGCCGTCGCCACGGGGAACCGGTCGGGGGTGGCGTAGTGCACGTTCCCCGTGGCGACGGTCGGCAGGCCGTGCTTCGTGGCGAGCGCGGCGAGGGCGTCGTTCCGGGCGGTGTCCATCGGGTCGCCGTGGTCGATGAGCTCGACCACGACGCCGGCCGTCCCGAACCGGTCGAGCAGCGCGCGCAGGGCGGCCTCGGCAGCGGTCTCGCCGCCGCGCTCGAGCGCCTGCCGGACGGCGCCCTTCCGGCAGCCGGTGAGGACCCGCCAGTGTCCGTCGGACCGGGCAGCGAGGTCGTCGAGGTCGTACCGCGGCCGCCCCTTCTCGGCCCCGGCTGCCAGGTGGGCGCTCGTCACGGCACCGGCGAGCCGGTGGTAGCCGTCCTGGCCGTCCGCGAGCAGCAGCAGGTGCGTGCCCTCGGGGTCGGGCACGCCGTTCTGCGGTTCGGTCAGCCCGAGGGACAGCTCGGTGCCGTACACGGTCGCCACGGTCGGGTACGCCTCGGCGACCTCAGCCATCCGGGCAGCGCCGTAGAAGCCGTCGTGGTCGGTGAGCGCGAGGCCGTGCAGGTGCAGCCGCGCGGCTTCTTCGAAGAGGTGCTCCGGTCCGCTCGCGCCGTCGAGGAAGCTGAAGGTGGAGTGCGCGTGCAGCTCGGCGTACGGCACGACGGGCACGTTGCCCGTGTCCTCGAGACCGCCCGGCGCCTCGTACCGCGAGCGCTTCCGCGACCACGCCGGACTGTCGCCGCCGTCGCCGTCGTGCGTGTTGCCGGGACTCCGCTTGTCGGACAGGGCGCGTTCGAACTGCGACCACGGGATCGGCGGGTTGCTGTAGCCCATCAGTGCTCCCCACTCGCGCGCGTCACGTCGCCACCGCCTCGGCCCACCACCGGTGGTCGGCGAGCACCAGGTACCACGCACGCCCCTCGGCGTCGACGAGCTGCAACCGGTGCAGGCGTCGGCCGCCGGACTCCCACCAGCGGACGACGAGCGGCCAGGGCCCGGCCCACGCCGTCACGGGGTCGAACCGACCGCCGCGCTCCCCCTCGGCGCGGAAGCGCTCGGGGGTCCCGGTCAGGGCACCGCGGTCGTCGACGTCGACGGTGCCGCCGTCGGCAGCCACCACGTCGACCGGTCGGGGTCGGTCGAGCACGGTCGCCGGCGGGGGTCCGGGCAGCTTGCCGGGCCACGGACGGTCCCGCACGGTCGCCAGGGCGCGCTCACCGCCGACGGGGGCGTCTCCCCACGGCACGAGCACGACACGTTCCGCCAGGGTGCGTCCGCCCCCGATGCGCGGTGTGACGACCCCGTCGTGCCCGACGAGCCCCTGCACGCGGGCGAGCCCGTGGTGGACCCGTTCGTCCGGGCCGGTCCCCCAGAGTCCGCGCTCGTGGTTCGCCACGTCGTCCACGGCGACGGGTTCGAGGACCACCGAGACGACGGGCGCCTCGAGCCCGGTCGGGTCGACCCCGCCGGCGAGCTGCCAGCGGACCCGGTCGACCACGTCGGCGGCGTCGAACCACCGCGGGTGCACCCAGGTGCGTTCGAGCAGGATGTCCCGCTCGTCGACGATGCCGACCCGGATCGTCGTGGCGACGAGCCCGGCGTCCTGCAGCCGGGCAGCGAAGTCGTCGGCCGAGCGCCGGAACGCGAACGCGATCTGGTCGGCCCGGTCGAGCGGGGGTTCGAAGGCGGCCTCGACCCGGAGCTCCGGCGGGACGTCCCGCGCCGCGACCGCACGCGGGTCACGCCCGCCCGCGAGCCGGTGCAGGAACGCCCCCGCCACGCCGAACCGGTCGCGCACCTGTTCGTCACCGAGCGCGGCGAACTCCCCGAGGGTCGTGATGCCGAGCCGCCCGAGCAGCATCGCGAGGTCGGGGTCGCCGAGCACCCCGAGCTGCAGCCCGGCCAGGAACGGTGCCGAGCCGTCCACGGGCACGATCCGGACGCGCTCCCCGGGTCGGACGGGTCGGGCGCGTGCGGCCTGTTCGGCGGCGAACGGGGTGTCGGCGATCCCGGCCCGGACCCCGGGAGCGCCGTGGTCCGCCGCGATGCCCGCGAGGGTCGCCGCCGCGGCACGCTCACCGCCGTAGTAGCGCGCGGGCCCCCGGGAGCGCAGAGCGAGGGTGCCGGGGCGCACGACCTCGACACCGGGGACGGCAGCCTCGACCGCACGGATGACCGGTTCGAACGCCCGGTGGTCGAGGGCGTCGTCGTAGGGCTGCACGACGAGGTCCGGGCAGCGCGCCTGGGCCTCTCGCACGCGGAGGCCCCGCACGACCCCGTGCTCCCGGGCACTCGCGGAGCTGGCGTACACCTGCCCCTTCACCACGAGCGCGAACGGGTGGTCCGGCGGCGACCCGGCGGCACGGGCGGCGGCGATCACCGGCCAGTCCGGGCACCACAGCACGATCGTCCGGGTCGGGGGCGGCTCGGGCAGGGCTCCCCCGCGGGCGAGCGCGTCGGCACGGATCGCCCGCGCATCGGGCACCGCACCACCCCGACGGGGGCTCACGACGCCACCGCCACGGGACGGAGCACGTGCCCGGCGTCCGAGCCGGCGCCCGCAGCAGCGGCGGGGACCGCTGCCCGCACCGTGCCGTCCGCCGCGGGCAGGAGGAGGTCGACGTCGACCGGCCGGACCGCCCCCGCGCGCCCGGACGCCGACACCGTGACCCGTCGCTCGGTCAGGAAGCCGTGGCCGTCCCCGATGCCGCTCCACTCGGACCGGGTCACCCGCAGCGTGACGTCCGCCCCCGGCCAGGACCCGAGCGCCACCAGTGCTCCGCCACGCTGCCGCAGCCGTGCCGACAACCGGGAGACGTCGCCCGGCACGACCCGACCGAGCGGACGGGTGAGGACGATCTGCGCCACGTCCGCCAGGGCGGCGGTGACGGTGAGCCACTGGTCGCCCGGGTCCGGCACGAGCACGAGCCGTTCGAGGTCGATCCCCGCGGCCGCTGCCGCTTCGACCCCGAAGGACGGCACACCCACCACCGCGCACCAGGCGCCGGCGGCCGAGGCGGCCTGGAGCATCGTCATCGCGAGGAGCACCGACTCGTGCACCGCGTAGGCACCCCCGACCCGGATCGACCCGCCCGGCAGCAGGGGCGCGAGTGCCTCGGCGGTCGGCAGCCCCTCGGTGTCGACGCGCGTGGACTCCATCTCGGCGACCCGCGAGCGCAACGAGGTGATGCGCTCGAGCGCCGCCCGGGCATCCCCGAGGTGGTCGACGCGACGCACCGGCCGGGCAGCACCGGACCGTCCGGTCGACTCCCGTGGAGCCCCGGACGACTGGAGTGCCGCCGCCGTCTGCATGCCCTCATATTCGAACATGTGTTCGATGATGTCAACGAGCACCGACATCCTGTGGACAACCAGACCGAACACACGTTCGACACGCCGATTGAGGCAGGATCCCACGCGAGACCGCGGAATCCCTACCAGCGCGCGACGGCCCCCAATCCGGACAACACCGACCGGGTCTTCGTCTCGACCTCGTCCGCCTCGTCCGCCGCCACCGACGACCACGTCACCGCGCCGCCGGCCCCGAACGTCCGCGACCGCACCGTGCCGACGTCGTCGACCACCGTCACCAGTGTGCGGATCGCCACCGACAGATCGACCGCGCCGCTGGCGGAGAAGTACCCGATCACGCCCGAGTACACGCCCCGGGGTGCCCCCTCGAGCCGGTCCGCGATCGCCATCGCACTGATCTTCGGGGCGCCGGTCATCGATCCAGGCGGGAACGCCGCGCGCACGACCGCCGCCCGTGAGGCGCCGTCCGGCAGCACCGCACCGATCGTCGACACCATCTGGTGCACGCTCGCGTACGTCTCGACGTCGCAGAGCCGGTCGACGTGCACCGACCCCGGCACGGCCGTCCGGAGCAGGTCGTTCCGCAGCAGGTCGACGATCATCACGTTCTCCGCGCGGTCCTTCACGCTCGCCGCGAGTTCCGCACGTGCTGCCGCGTCCTCCTCCGGGTCGACGCGCCGCCGCCGCGTCCCCTTGATCGGTTCCGCGGCCACCGCTCCGGACGCCTCGATCCGCAGGAACCGCTCCGGCGACCGACTCGCCACGCGCAGCGGGCCGAGCCGCAGGTACGCACCGAACGGGACGGGGTCGAGCGCACGCAGCCGCAGGTACTCGGACAGGTGCGCGTCCGTACCGGACTCGCACCGCGCCTCCAGACCGGGTGCCGGAACCAGCCCGAAGGCGGTGGTGAGGCAGACCTGGAACGCGTTGCCGTCGCGGATCTCCGCGCGGCACGCGTCGACCGCCGTCTCGTAGGCGGTCCGCGTGACGCGTCCGGTCGCCACTGCACCGGCCGGGAGGCGCGGGGGGACGTCGTCGACGTCGGCCCACATCCGGCCGCCGGTCACCGTCTCGAGCCATGCGCGGTTCGCCGCGCTGGCCTCCGGTTCCGCGTCGGCCACCAGGGCGAGCGCCCACGCTGCTCCGCCCGCGTCGACGACCACCGCGCGATCAGTGAAGCGCAGGTCGGCGTCCGCGTGCCCGTCGGCCGTGCGGTCGGCGCCACCCGACTCGCGACCGAGCTCGTAGCCGAGGAACCCGACCCAGCCGAGCGCGAAGCCGCACCCGGCGATCGGTTCCGGCAGTGCCGGGGTGCGCCCGAGCAGGACATCGAGGGCCGCGAACGCCGGGGTGTCGTCGTGCCGGGACGGGCCGAACCACCGGCGCGATGCCGGGGACACCTCGACGTCGGCGCGGTGCGCCTCGTGCCGGAACCGGGCGCCGAACGGACCGTCTGTCAGCGCGAGGACCGACCAGCGCGCTCGGGCGTGCGCCGTCGCCGGAGCGTCCGGCGGCAGCGAGGAGTCGAGCCAGACCACGTCGCCGTCCGCCGCCGCCAGCGCCCCGAGGTCCGGGACGGTCGGGAACGCGCGGACCGCGACGCGGACGGCAGGGTCCGCCGTCAGACCGCGGCGATCGTCCACGACGCGGCGTGCGAGGCGCCCGGTTCGAGCACGACGAGCCCGGCGTCGGCACCGGCGTTGAACGCGTTCGGCGCACAGGTCATCGGCTCCACCGCGAGGCCGGCACGGTGGTACTCGGGGACGACGTGGTCAGCGGTGTGGACCTGCACCCACGGGCACTCCGGACCGAACGACGCCCGGACACCGTGCCCGTCGGCCGCGGTGAGGACGATCGTCGCGGTGCCGTCGGCGTTGCGGTCGAACCCCGTGTACGCGTGGTCGATGAACCGCCCCCCGATCAGCGTCGCGCTCCGCAGGTCGAACTCGTCGTGCACCGGCGCGAGGCCGGTCGGGATGAGGCGGTCCTCGGTGACCTCGAGAACCTCGGCGGCCGGGAGCGTCAGGGTCCAGTCGTCGACACGTCCCTCGCCGCCGACGAGGTACGGGTGCGGGCCGGTCCCCCACGGCGCGGCGTCCGGCCCGGTGTTCGTGCCCGTGATCGTCGTGTGGAGTCCCTCGGCGTCGAGGCGGTACTCGACCAGGACCTCCACCCGGAACGGGTACCCGGACTGCGCGGGGATCGTCGTGGCGAGGACGGCGCGGTCGGGTTCGTGCGCGACGGTCCGGAAGTCGGTCCAGGCGACCAGGCCGTGCAGGGCGTGGTGGCGGGTGGGTTCGGTCAGCGCGAGTTCGTGATCCGAGCCACCGAAGGAGTAGGTGCCGTCGACGACCCGGTTCGGCCACGGCGCGAGGACGGCTCCGCGGAAGGCGGGACGGACCTCGTCGGCGTCGAACGGCACGACGAGGTCGCGGCCCTGGTACCGGAGCGTCCGCAGCGTCGCCCCCACCGAGGCGAGTTCGGCCGTGTAGCCGCCTGCCGTGATCGTCAGGGCGGAACCGGAGAGAGGGGCGTCGCTGCTCATGCGCTCAGCGTATCGGCACCGCGGCAGACGTCGTGATGCGTCGAAGCAACAGAAAACCCCCGCCGTTCCGGAGAACGACGGGGGTGTTGGTGGATCTGAGGGGACTCGAACCCCTGACCCCCTGCATGCCATGCAGGTGCGCTACCAGCTGCGCCACAGACCCAGATCGTGTTGCTTTCGTGCCGACCAGCTCCCCGGAGGCACCATAGAAGCGTACACCATGCGAACGCCGGGTGACGAAATCGCCGCCGCCACCCGGGCGCGTCGCGATCAGGCGGTGTGGTCCACCGGCAGCTCGAGCGGGATGGTCGGGCAGTCCGACCAGAGACGCTCGAGCGAGTAGTACTGGCGGTCTTCTTCGTGGAAGACGTGCACGACGATGTCACCGAAGTCGATGAGGACCCAGCGGCCCTCGCTCCGGCCTTCGCGGCGGAGCGGCTTGGCCCCGGCTTCGAGGAGGCGCTCTTCGATCTCGTCCGCGATGGCGAGCACGTTGCGCTCGTTCCGGCCGGTCGCGAGCAGGAACACGTCAGTGAGCTGCAGCGGCCCGGTCACGTCGAGGGCGACGAGGTCTTCGGCCTGCTTGGCGTCGGCCGCGAGGGCGGCTGTCTGCACGAGTTCCAGTGCGCGTGAGGAGGCGGTCACGGATTCCTTCCGGTCGTCGACCCGGGAGTGTCCGGATCGCTTGATGGGTCCCGATCATAAGCCACCCCGCCGACGGCGGCCAGGCCGCGGCCGACGGGGCGCAGATCGAACCCGTGTGTCAGAACGTGTGGGTGGTGACGAGGGCGACGATGATCACCGCGGCTGCGGCCACACCGACGGCCCCGACCGTCACGCCGAGGATGAGCGGCGTGCGCGACTCCTTCGGCTTGGCGGCGGCGAGGACGACCTGACGCGTCGAGGTGTGGCTCGACACCGCGCGGCTTGCTCGGACCGGGCTGGCGTCCGTTTCGGGCTGCTCGTCGTGCTGCTCGAGGAGGCGGTCCACCTCGGCGCCGTCGATCGGCCGGTGCGAACCCGTCGAGGACAGCGACGCCGGCAGGTCGATCGAGCCGGTGAGGATGACCTCGCCCGTGGCGTTCAGCGCCCCGGTCGGGTCGGCGAGGGCCGAGTTCGGCAGGATGATCGCGTTCGTGTTCGTCACGGCGACGCGACGGGTGCCGGTCTCCTCGTCGTGGATCTCGGTGTCGTTCGAGTCGTGCGCCTGCTGCGACCAGTGGCCGACGGGCGGCTCGAACGCGGTCGTCAGGGGCTTCGGCTCGGACGGTCGCTGGAACGAGGCGGGCACGCGGGGTGCCGAGTCCGTGACCTCGTCGTCGTTCCCGGCGGAACGCGGCGCGGACGTGGGGACCGCCTGGACGGGGACCTCGTTCGTGTCGTCGTCGTCAAGCGACAGCGGGAAGACCGCCGGCGTGGAGGGCTCGACCGCGGGGACACGTGCCGGCGAGGACGGGGTGACGTCGGGGACACCGGCCTCGGTCGGGTCCTCTGGAGCGTCGTGCGGCGCCCACGTCGAGCGGTGCCGACGTGGTTCCTCGCTGTTGGCGACGGCGGTCTCGAGCGGTTCGATGGCGTCGGGCGAACCGTCGGCCTCGGTGGCCTGGGCGACAGCGGCCTGGTCCAGAACGACCGTCTCGGCGGCGGGCTCCTGCGCGGAGTCGTCCGCCACGGGGGACGCCGGCTCGGACTGGTCCGACGTAGCCGACCGGGGCGGCTCCTGCAGCGCGTCGACGGAGCCGAGCACGTCCTGCACGGTGCGGTCGGACGACTGCGGCGTCGGGTTCTGCAGCGGGACAGGCTGGACTGCTCCGCCGTCGGCCTCGCGCATCAGGCGGATCTGCCGACGGGTCAGGCCGCCGGAGCCGGGGACGATCTCGGTCGCGGACGCCGGGGGCATCGCCGGGACACCCGTGGGTGCCGCGGACGCCGACGTCGGCGCACTGGCCGATGACGGCGCAGCAGCCGACGGTGCGGCGGACTGCGCGGGCGCACCCGGTGCGGGTGCGACGTGTGATCCGGGACGGTGGCGGGTCTCCGCCTGTTCCGCCGGGGCCGCGACGGTCGGTGGCGGCGTCACGGGCTGCGCGCCGGCCGCGGCGGCACGCTCACGCTCGCGCGCCTGGCGCCGCGACAGTGGCGGCTGCGCGTCGGACGAACTCATGCAACGCTCCGATACAGATGGTGCTTGGAGATGTACTGGACGACACCGTCGGGGACCAAGTACCACACGGGGAAACCGCGTCTCACCCGGTCGCGGCAATCGGTCGACGATATGGCCAGCGCGGGAACTTCGAGCAAGCTTACGTCTCGTTCGGGCAATCCGGTGATGCTCAAGGCGTGTCCCGGACGCGTCACGGCGACGAAGTGCGCGAGGTCCCAGAGACCATCATGGTCTTTCCAGTCGACAATCTGCTGGACGGCGTCTGCGCCGGAGATGAAGACGAGCTGCGCATCCGGCCGCTGGTCGTGCAGGTCACGGAGCGTGTCGACCGTGTAGGTCGGCCCCGGACGGTCGATGTCGACCCGGCTCACCGTGAACATCGGGTTGGACGCGGTCGCGATGACCGTCATGAGGTACCGGTGCTCGGCGTCGGTCACGCCGGACTTCATGTACGGCTGACCGGTGGGGACGAAGACCACTTCGTCGAGGTCGAAGGCACGGGCGACCTCCGACGCAGCCACGAGGTGACCGTGGTGGATCGGGTCGAAGGTGCCACCCATCACACCGATGCGAGGGCGGCCCGTGCTCTCGAGCATGGAGTGGCGGGTCAGATCTTGGTGTGACCGAACTCGTCGACACCCGTCTCGTGGTGGCGGGTGGCCTCGAACTTCTGCGAGTGACGGTAGGCCACGTCGCGGAAGCTCCAGGTCACGAATCCGAGGAACGCGAAGAACAGCGCACCGACGAGCGGGAAGACGTACGCGGGGACGCCCGAGGCGTGCTCAGCGGCTTCTGCGAGGAAGGTCATGTGTCCGATGCTCCGTTCGGTCGGGGGAAGTCGGCAATCAGTCTAGCCGCGGATCTGGCCCTGCCCGCGCACGATCCACTTGGTGCTCGTCAGCTCGGGCAGTCCCATCGGCCCACGGGCGTGCAACTTCTGCGTGGAGATCCCGACCTCGGCGCCGAACCCGAACTCGCCGCCGTCGGTGAACCGAGTCGACGCGTTCGCCATCACGACGGCGGAGTCGACCTCTGCGATGAAGCGCTCTGCCGTGTCGACGTCGTTCGTCACGATCGACTCGGTGTGGTGCGTCGACCACCGGGCGATGTGCGCCATCGCCGCGTCGACGTCCGCCACGACACGGATGGAGAGGTCGAGGTCCATCGACTCCGTCGCCCAGTCGGCATCCGTCGCGCGGAGTACCCCGGGCACGATCACACGTGTGGCGTCGTCGCCCCGCAGCGTGACCCCGGCGGCTCGGAGCCGGTCGGCGAGGGCCGGCAGGAGGCGCTCGGCGGCGCGCTCGTGCACCAGGAGTGTCTCGAGGGCGTTGCACACACTCGGCCGCTGGACCTTGCTGTTGAGCACGATGTCGACCGACCGCTGGAGCGGTGCGGATTCGTCGAGGAACACGTGCACCACGCCGGCGCCCGTCTCGATCACGGGCACCTGGGACTCGGTGACGACCGTCTGGATCAGGGAGGCACTGCCACGAGGGATGAGCACGTCGACCAGCCCGCGAGCCCGCATCAGCTCGGTCGCCCCGGCGCGCCCGAACTCGTCGATGGTCTGCACGAGTTCCCGCGGCAGCCCCACCGAGGCGACGGCGTCCTGGAGGCGAGCGACGAGCACGGCGTTCGTCCGCTGCGCAGCCGATCCCCCGCGCAGGACGACGGCGTTGCCGCTCTTCAACGCGAGGCTGGCGATGTCGACGGTGACGTTCGGGCGTGCCTCGTAGATGGCGCCGACGACCCCGAACGGCACCCGGACCTGCGTGAGCTGCAGGCCGTTCGCCAGGCGCGACCCGCGGACGTGCTCCCCGACCGGGTCGGTCAGGCCGACGACGTGCTCCACCGCGGCCGCGAGCGACTCGATCCGAGCCGGGTCGAGCCGCAGCCGGTCGAGGAGTCCCCCGGACAGGCCGTCCTCTTCACCGGCGACGAGGTCGCCGTGGTTCGCGGCGACGATCTCGTCCGCGGCCGCGCGGACGCCGGCGGCGATCGCGAGGAGCGCCGCGTCCTTCACCGCGGTGGTGGCCGTGGCGAGTGCCGACGACGCGTCGCGAGCCGCGACGAGCTTGTCGGTCAGGGTCGGTGCGGGTGCGGTCAGCGACATGGCTCGATTCTAGGCGCGGGCCCTGCCCGCATGACGGCGGTCGGGTCCGCCTGTGGACTCGGCCTGGAGGCACGCCTCCTGTGGAGGGATCGGCCGCCCGTTCTCGAGTGGCCGGCGCCCCGGAACCGGTGGTCACGTCCGCCGTCGAGCGGTCACGACGTGCCGCTCACGTCCGCCGAGCGGGCGCGAACGTTCGCCTGTCTGCGACGAGCGGGACGAATCGTGCCCGCTCGCCGACCGCGCCCGGGCGCGCCGAACGCCGGGGCCGAGCCGCGCCTCCAGTCCGGAGACGCGACGAAGTCGCACGACACGCCGCCTGCTGATCGCCGAGGTCGCACGACACGTCGCGAGCAGTCGCGTGTGGCGACACATCGAGCGACCTCGCCGACCAGCGCGGCGACGCGACCCGGTCAGGGGCGGGGCGCCGCCTCGAACCAGGTGCCCAGCTGCTCGCCCGCGAGCGCCTGCTCGACGAGCGCCGTCGCCGTCACGAGCACCGACGACCCCGCCTCGGCAGCGAGCCGGGCGGCAGCGACCTTCGTCCCCGCTCCCCCGGTCCCCACGCCGGCGGCACCGATCGAGCCGAACGTGACCCCGGCGAGCTCGTCCCCGAACGGCACGTGCGTGATCGGCGCAGCACCGGGCTGCTCCGGTGGCCGCGTGTAGAGCGACTCGACGTCGGAGAGCAGCACGAGCGCATCGGCTCCGAGCAGCCGTGCCACCAGCGCCGCCAGCCGGTCGTTGTCGCCGAAACGGATCTCGTGGGTCGCCACGGTGTCGTTCTCGTTGACGATCGGCAGCACCCGCAGCGCGAGGAGCCGGTCGATCGCCCGCTGCGCGTTCACCCGGTGCGTCGGGTTCTGCAGGTCACCGGCGGTCAGGAGGATCTGCGCCGCGACCACCCCGTGCCGGTCGAGTTCCTTCTGGTACCGGAACATCAGGACGTTCTGCCCGGTCGCCGCGGCCGCCTGCTGGGTTGCGAGGTCGTCCGGGCGCCCCTCGAGGCCGAGGAACGGGAACCCCGTCGCGATGGCGCCGGACGACACGAGCACGACCTCGGTCCCCCGAGCGTGCGCAGCCGCGAGGGCATCCACCAGCGGAGCGATCTGCCCGGTGTTGTCACCGCTGACCGACGATGACCCGACCTTGACCACGATCCGCCTGGCACGCGGGATGTCCTCGCGCCGGGTGACGGGTCCGAGGTCGGTGCGTGCGGTCGTGTCGGTCATGCTGCGGTCAGTCCTCGTCGTCCTTGTCGGATGCGGCGGGAGACAGGTCCCCGTCCTCCGCCCAGAGCCCGGCGATGCGCTCCTGCTCGAGCTCGGCACGCGCGGCCGCCTTGGCGTCCATGCGCTCGAAGTACTCCTCGCGACGCTCGTTGCGGGTCGGCCGCGAGGTCGCCCCGATGCGCGCGTCGGTACCACGGGCACTCGTGATGAGTTCGGCGGTCGAGGTGAGCGTCGGTTCCCAGTCGAAGACCGTGCCGCCGTCACCACCGATGACGACGGTCGACCCGGCGACGGCGCCGGCCTTGAACAGGCCGTCCTCGACGCCGAGCTTCGCCAGGCGGTCGGCGAGGTACCCGATCGCCTCCTCGTTGGTGAAGTCGGTCTGCTGGACCCAGCGCTCCGGCTTCGCGCCGCGGATGCGGTAGAAGCGGTGCTCCTCGCCGCCCTCGGCACGGATCGTGTACGGCTTGTCGTCGACGGCCTTGGGACGGAGGACGATCCGCTCCGGCGCCGGCTCGGCGGCCTTGGTCGCACGCGCGGCGGAGACGACGTCGGCCAGCGCGAACGTCAGCTCGCGCAGGCCCTTGCGGGATGCGGTGGAGATCGGGAAGACGCGGTAGCCGCGGCCCTTGAACTCGGCCGTGACGAACTCCGCCAGCTCGGCGGCCTCGGGCACGTCCACCTTGTTGAGCGCGATCATCTGCGGACGCTCGAGCAGCGGCACCTGGCCCTCCGGGACCGGGTAGCGCTCGAGCTCGCCGAGGATGACGTCGAGGTCGGTGATCGGGTCGCGACCCGGGTCGAGCGTGGCGCAGTCGATGACGTGCAGGAGCGCCTCGCAGCGCTCGACGTGGCGCAGGAACTCGAGGCCGAGGCCCTTGCCCTCCGATGCGCCCTCGATCAGGCCGGGGACGTCGGCGACGGTGAAGCGGGTGGAACCGGACTCGACGACACCGAGGTTCGGCGTGAGGGTCGTGAACGGGTAGTCCGCGATCTTCGGCTTCGCGGCGGAGATCGCGGCGATGAGCGAGGACTTGCCGGCGCTGGGGAACCCGACGAGTGCGACGTCGGCGATCGTCTTCAGCTCGAGGCTGACGTCGCCCGACCAGCCCTCGGTCCCGAGGAGCGCGAACCCGGGGGCCTTGCGCTTCGTCGTCGAGAGTGCGGCGTTGCCGAGACCACCCTGACCACCGGGGGCGATGACGACGCGCATGCCCGGTTCGGTCATGTCGGCGATGACCTCGCCGTTCTCGTCGTGCACCACGGTGCCGATCGGCAGGGGCAGCTCGAGGGTCTCCCCGCTGATGCCGCTGCGCATGTCGCCCATGCCGGGCTGCCCGTTCTTCGAGGAACGGTGCGGCGAGCGGTGGTACCCGAGCAGGGTCGTCACCTGCGGGTCGGCGACGAGGACGATGTCGCCACCGTCACCGCCGTTGCCGCCGTCCGGGCCCGCGAGGGGCTTGAACTTCTCACGGCGGACCGACACGCAGCCGTTGCCGCCGTTCCCCGCGGTGAGGTGCAGGGTCACGCGGTCGACGAAGGTCGCCATGGGTCCACTCCTAGGTGTTGCACGAGCTGTGCAGAAAAGAGAACGGGAGGGGCGGGCACGTGGCCCGCCCCTCCCGCAGAGTCAGATCGTCGGTGGTGTTACGCGTTGACGATGTTGACGACCTTGCGGCCGCCCTTGGTGCCGAACTCGACCGAACCGGCCGAGAGGGCGAACAGCGTGTCGTCGCCACCGCGGCCGACGTTGGCGCCCGGGTGGAAGTGGGTGCCACGCTGGCGGAGGATGATCTCGCCGGCGTTGACGACTTCGCCACCGAAGCGCTTCACGCCGAGGCGCTGTGCGTTCGAGTCACGACCGTTGCGAGTGGAGCTCGCACCCTTCTTGTGTGCCATCTTCTACTCCCGCCTTACGCGATCGAGGTGATCTTGACACGGGTGAGCTCAGCGCGGAAACCCTGGCGCTTCTTGTACCCGGTCTTGTTCTTGAACTTCTGGATGACGACCTTCGGACCACGGAGGTCCTCGAGCACCTCGGCGGTGACGGTCACCTTGGCGAGCTCGGAAGCCGCCGACGTGATCTTGTCACCGTCCACGAGGAGCACCGGGGCGAGGTCGATGTTGCCCTTGTCGTCTGCCTTGGCGCGGTCGAGGGTGATGATCGTCCCGACCTCGACCTTTTCCTGACGGCCGCCGGCGCGCACTACTGCGTAAACCACGTGGAAATCCTTACGTATTTCTGCTTGAGGGAAGTCTCGGGTGCCCACTTCTGCACGAGCGGCTCCCGGAGGCCGGGCCCGATCGGCGACGCAGGCAGAACGGCCCGCTGACACCAGGGATCGAGAATACTCGATGCCCCCAGGTCCGGTCAAACGGCGACACACGTACGATTGCCGTGTGACCGTGTTGATCGACCCGCCGACGTGGCCCGCTCACGACACTCTGTGGTCGCACCTCGTCAGTGACTCATCCTACGACGAGCTGCACGCGTTCGCCGAACTGGCCGGGATCCCGCGCCGGGCGTTCGACCACGACCACTACGACGTGCCCCTCGCCCGGTACGACGAACTCGTCGCCGCTGGCGCCTCGGCGGTCACCGGTCGCGAGCTGGTCCTGCGGCTCATCGCGAGCGGGCTGCGGGTCGCGCAGCGCGACAAGCGCGCGCTCTGACGCGCGCACGAGGCCCAGCCTGGAGGCGCGGCGCACCCCCGCCTCGCCACGCACCTCGCACGGTGCGGGGCCGGCTGCACATGGAGCGAGGTCCCGACCACGGTGCGAGGGTCGGAGCCTCGCACCGTAGGCGGAACCTCGCACAGTGAGCATCACACGCGCGAGCACGGCACGCGCGAGCACGGCACGCGCAAGCACACTGCGCGCGCTGACGCGCCGCTGACGGCTCAGCGCGGCGCCGGACCGCCCCAGGGGTTCGTCGGGGGCTGCTGGCCGCCGTACGGCGGCACAGGCGGCACAGTCGGCTGCTGCGGCACGCCGTGCTGCGAGGCCGCGGGCTGCACGGTCGCGGGCGGCACTGCGTCGGCTGGTCGCACGGTGCCCGGCGTCCCTGGGGCTCCCGGCGCACGACGACCACCACGGGGACGCCCGAGCCACAGCCACGCCGCGGTCGACGTCGCGAGCAGCATCACGGTGAACGGGACACCGTTCTGCAGCGGGGTCGTGAAGACGTCGATCACCAGGCGCGCTCCCCCGGACCGGATCGCACCGACGGACCCCGTGAACACCCCGACGAGGGCGAGCGCGATGGTGCCGGCGGCCCCGGCGAGGACGGCGCGGAGCAGCACGGTGGGCAGCGGGCTCCGGCGGGCGATCGGCGTCAGGAACGCGAGTGCCAGGAAGGCCCCGGCGTAGAACGGGAACGGCGCGAGGAAGACCCCGGTGACGAACCCGCTCACCAGGCTGCCCCCGGTGCCGTAGGTCGAGAACGGGTGCACCACGAGCGAGGTCCCGATCAGCCCGATCATGCCGGAGACGAACTCGACGAGCACGAGTGACACGACGGCGATGAGCGCCCCGGCGGTGTTCGTGACCGAGGCGCCCGGCGCCCAGGCCCTCCGCGGGTCGCCCTGCTGCCGGGGAGGCCGCGGCGGCGCGTACGGCCCGGGAGCGTACGACCCGGCCGCGTACGGCCCGCCGGGCTGCGACGGCGGTGCCGGCTGGGACGGTGCGGGCTGCGACCAGCCCGCACCGTAGTACCCGCGGTCCTGCTGCGACCGCTGCGGGTCGCCCGGGTTCGACATCGTCAGTTCCCCAGGATCACTGCGCCGTCGTCGGTGGTGTCACCCTCGGCGGTCGCCGGCGCGCTGATGCTCGGCGACGAGACACGGCGCGACCGCGAACGGCCCTGCCCCGGCTGCTTCGGCTCCGGGAGCGCCTGCAGGACGGAGTCGAGCAGGGACTCGGCGTCTCCGCTGACCTTGCGCGGCTCGCGCTTCGTGGCGGCGATCGGGATGTCGAGGATCGCGACGGAGGTCTCCGTCGGGGTCACCGGTGCGCTCGAGCTGACCCGGCGACGGGTCGGTGCCTTGGCGGGCTCCGCGGACTCGGCAGCGGCGGCCGGCACGACCTCCGGAGCTGCGGCGGCAGCAGCCGGCTCCGACGCGGACGACGGCGCGGTGGGCTCGTCGGCGGGCTGGGCTGTGACCTCGGTGGTGGGATTCGTGTCGGGCGCGCCCGCACCACGGCCACCACGGCGACGGCGACGCTTCGACCCGGGGGCCTGCTCGCCGTGCTCCTGCGCGGACGACGACTCGCCCGCCTCCGGAGCCGAGGGCGCCGACGGAACCGACGCGGCCGACACCGCGGACGAGGCCGACGCCGGCGTCGCTGCGCCTTCGTGCTCCTCGTGCGGGATGGTCGACGCCGCGATGCGCGACAGGGCGTTCTTCACGTCGTCCGTGATCTGGTGCGCCTGCGTGGACGAGCCGTGCGATGCACCGGAGCCGCCCCCGCCGTTGCCGTTCGACCCGTTGCCGCCGGTGTTCCCACCGTTGCCGGTCGAGCCGTTCCCGTTGCCACGACCCTTGCGGCGACCCTTCGAGGGGCCGGGGTCCGCGTTGTTGTCGTTGACCTTCGCGTTGACCTCGTCGAGGGACTCACGGAGCCCCACGCCGATCTTCTTGCGGGTCATCTGCACGAGGCCGAGCGAGGTGACCTCGGCGACCTGGTGCTTCGTGCGGTCACGGCTCAGGCACTCGACGAGTCGGCGCAGCACGAGGTCGCGGTTCGACTCGAGGACCATGTCGATGAAGTCGACGACGATGATGCCGCCGATGTCGCGCAGGCGGAGCTGCCGGACGATCTCCTCGGCGGCCTCGAGGTTGTTCTTCGTGACCGTCTCCTCGAGGTTGCCGCCGGACCCGACGAACTTCCCCGTGTTGACGTCGACGACCGTCATGGCCTCGGTGCGGTCGATCACGAGCGAGCCGCCGGAGGGCAGCCAGACCTTGCGGTCGAGGGCCTTCTCGATCTGCTCGTTGAGGCGGTGCTCCTCGAAGGAGTCCGGTCCGTCGTAGATCTCGACGCGGTCCTTGAGGTCGGGCGCGACCGCGGTGAGGTACTCGTCGATGGTCTCGCGCGCGGCGGAACCGTCGATGATGAGCTTCGTGAAGTCCTCGTTGAAGACGTCGCGGACGATCTTCACGAGCAGGTCGGGCTCCGAGTGGAGCATGACCGGCGCCTGGCCGTTCGCGACCTTCTTCTGGATGGCCTCCCACTGGCTGGTGAGGCGCTGGACGTCGCGGGTGAGCTGTTCCTCGGTCGCGCCCTCGGCAGCGGTGCGGACGATGACGCCGGCGTGCTCGGGGAGGACCTCCTTGAGGATCTTCTTGAGGCGTGCGCGCTCGGTGTCCGGGAGCTTGCGCGAGATGCCGTTCATCGAGCCGTTCGGCACGTACACGAGGTAGCGGCCGGGCAGCGAGACCTGGCTGGTCAGACGGGCGCCCTTGTGGCCGACGGGGTCCTTCGTGACCTGCACGAGCACCTTGTCGCCGGGCTTGAGCGCGGCCTCGATGCGACGACCGTGGTTGCCGGTGTCGACCGAGTTCCAGTCGACCTCGCCCGCGTACAGCACGGCGTTGCGACCGCGACCGATGTCGACGAACGCCGCCTCCATCGAGGGCAGGACGTTCTGGACCTTGCCGAGGTACACGTTGCCGATGAGCGACACGTTGTGCGACTTCGTGACGTAGTGCTCGGCGAGGATGCCGTCCTCGAGCACGCCGATCTCGATCTTGGAGGCGCTCGACCGGACGATCATCTGCCGGTCGACGCTCTCGCGGCGCGCGAGGAACTCGTCCTCGGTGACGACCTGGCGACGACGACCGGCGTCACGGCCGTCGCGACGACGCTGCTTCTTCGCCTCGAGTCGCGTCGAGCCCTTCACCTTCTGCGGCTCGGTGATGTACTCGACCTCGCGGCGGCGCGGCTCCTGGTGGTCGCGCGGCTCACGGTGCTCGCGCGGCTCACGGTCGGCGCTCGTGCCGCGGCGACGCGAGCGACGACGTCCGCCGCCCTGCTCGTCGTCGTCGTCCTCGTCGCGCTCGTCACGCGGCGCGCGGTACGGCAGCTCCGGCAGGACCGGCGCGTGGAAGATCAGGCTGAGGGTGCTCGTCGCCTTCGGGACGAACGGTTCCTCGGCGGCGGGCGCCTCGGGCTCGGCTGCCGCTGCAGCGTCCGGACTGGAGGCACGGTCTGCCTCCGCCTCGTCGCTGACAGTCGGTGCCGTGGCCGCGTCCACCACCGGCAGGTCGCCGGTCAGGGTGCTCACGTCGTGCGGCTCGTCGCTCGGGCTGGCGACCGCGTCGACCTCGACCGAGACCGGTGCCGGTTCGGCAGCCGGGACCGGCTCCGGCGTGGCGACCGCCTCGTCCGTCAGCGCGACCGTCTCGTCGACGGGAGCCGCCTGCGCGGCGTCACCCCGTGCCTCCAGGCTGCCCGCCGACCGGGCGCGACGGCCGCCGAACAGGCGACCGCGACGCTTCGGCGCGACTTCTTCGTTGTTCGTGTTGTCGTTGTTCTGCTCCACCATGGACCTGGTGCACTCCTTGACCCCGCTCGCGCCCGAGTCGGGCGGCGGGAACTCTGTAGTTGTAGCGGGTGGCGACCACGCCCCCGCGTTCGCTGTCTTGTGACCGGTGCGTCACGCGCATCCCGGTCACGGTGCGCTCTCACCGCACCTGATCGTCCGGGCGGCGCCCGGAAAGCTCTCATCGTCGTGCGGATGGCCGCACGACCTCCGATGAGTATCGCATGCCGCACCCGGAAAGGACCGGAACGGACATGCGATGATGACGCCGTGAGCTCGCCAGCACCTGCCGCCCGCCGTCCGATCGCCATCGCGGTGTTCCTGTTGATCACCGGCGTGGTCGGTCTCTACGGGTCCTTCTCGCTCATCCTCGACGAGTTCGCGAAGTACGCGGACCCGAAGAAGGTGCTGTCCTGCGACGTCAACCCGTTCATCAGCTGTTCGGACGTGATGGCCAGCTGGCAGGGGCACCTGTTCGGCTTCCCGAACCCGCTGCTCGGCGTGATGGGCTTCGTCGCACCGATCGCCGTCGCGGTGATGCTGCTCGCCGGCTTCCGGAACGGTTCGCGCTGGTTCTGGATCGCGTTCAACGCGGGGGTCTTCCTGGCCTGGGTGTTCGTCACGTGGCTGTTCACCCAGACCGTGTGGTTCATCGGCGCCCTCTGCCCGTGGTGCATGCTCGTCTGGTCGATGACGATCCCGATGTTCTGGGTGTTCACGATCTGGAACGCCGCGCAGGGCCGGTTCGGCGCCGGGACCCAGCGACTCGGGCGTGTCCTGCTCCCCTTCTGCTGGGCGTTCCCGCTGGCGAACTACCTGTTCATCGTCGTCACGATCCTCATCAAGTTCCCGACGATCCTGCAGTCCTTCTGAGCCTCGGCTGAGGGTTGTCGATGACTCATCGATGACGCGTCACCGAATTCCTGGGTGCTTCCCAGCCAGCAGGGCCGATCCGCGTCCCCGCGCGACCTACGCTCGAACTCGATGAGCGAGAACGAGAGCAAGAAGGCACGTCGGGAGGCTGCACGGGAACGTGCACGACTCGCCCGCGTACAGGAGCAGGCGCGACGCCGCCGCAACCGGACACTGGGCATCAGCGGGATCATCGTCGGCGGTCTCGCGGTCATCGCGATCGTCGTCGTGGTGATCGCGAACTCCGTGCAACCCGCAGGCCCCGGGCCGAGGAACATGGCGAGCGACGGCGTCCTGCTGCACGGGGTGAACGGGAAGATCGTCCCCGTCGAGACGGCGGCCACACCGGAGGGCGGGAAGCCCACGGCCACGAAGCAGGACGACTCCGTCGCGAACATCACGGTCTACTCGGACTACATGTGCCCGTACTGCAACCAGTTCGAGACCAGCCAGATGTCCCAGATCCAGCAGTGGGTGCAGGACGGCTCGGCGACGCTCGAGCTGCACCCGTTCAACCTGCTCGACCGGGTGTCCCTCGGGTCGAAGTACTCCACCCGCTCCGCCGCCGCGGCCGCCTGCGTCGCGAACTACGACCCGGACGCGTTCCTGGCGTACAACACGTCGTTGTACGAGAACCAGCCGTCGGAGAGCACCCGCGGCCTCACGAACGACGAGCTCGCCTCCCTGGCGAAGTCCGCCGGGGCCACGAACAGCAAGGTCGCGTCCTGCATCACCGGGCAGCACTTCGCCGGGTGGGTGGCCGACGCCACGAACCGGGTGCTGAACGAGGCGATCCCGAACTCGTCGCTCGCGAAGGTCACCGGTACCCCCACGGTCATCGTGAACGGCAAGCAGTACAACGGCTCGCTCACCGACACCGACGCCTTCGCCGCGTTCGTCGAGCAGAACGGCGGCGCCGCGTAGCGCACCGCGCCCCACGCGGGCACGGGCACGGGCACGGGTTCGCACGCCGAACACGACACCGCGCGAGTCGATCGACGGGCGTGATGTCGAACGATGCACCCGCATCGGGTGCACGTGCAAGTTCCGACATGACGCGCGTCGATGGACTGGTGGCATGTCGGACAACGCGCGCGACCCGGCCGCAGACCGCACGACGAAGGCCCCCGCATCCGATCGGATGCGGCGGCCTTCGTCGTGGATCGGACGCTACTTCGCGGCGGCGTCGATCTCGGTGATGACGTCCGTCAGGGTGTCGACCTTCTTGCCGTTGACGAGGATCGTCGGCGTGCCGAAGCCCTGCGTGCCCTGCAGATCCGGGTTGCTCGTCACGAGGCTGGTCGACCGGGTCACCCAGCCCTTGAACTGCTCGCTCGACAGGCACTCCGAGACGTTCGAACCGGTCGCGCCGCCCGCCTTCACGAGCTTCGCGATCTCGGCGTTCGTCAGGCCCTTGGTGCCCTCTTCGGGCTGGTTGTCGAAGAACTGCGTCTGCACGTCGAGGAACTTGTCCGGGGCGTAGTTCGCGACGCACATCGCGGCGTTCGCGGCACGGCTGGCGTAGCGCGAGCTCTGGTAGCTGCGGTCGAGGATCGACACCGGCTGGATCGCCAGCGTCGCGTCGCCGGACTTCACCTTGTCGAGGATCTGGTCGGCGTAGGCGGCCTCGAACTGCTTGCAGACCGGGCAGGCCCAGTCGACGTACTCGGTCACCGCGACGGCGCCGTCACTGTTCGACGTCGGGACCGCCGAGGGGGTGCCCTTCGCGGTGACGGCCTTCGTGGTCACCGGGGTGACCTTGCCGTCGCCGCCCGTGAACTGGATGGCACCGGTGGCCATGTTCTTCGGGCCGGTGGCCGACACGGTGTTCGCGTTGTTCACGTTCACGACGACGATCGCGACGATGGCCGCGATCGCGACGATGCCCAGGCCGATGCCGCCCTGGAGGAACCACTTGTTGCGGCGCTTCCGACGCTTCTCGGCGGCGGCACGCTCGCGGGCGAGGTCACGCGCGTGGGCGCGGCGCTCGTTCTTGGTGGGACGGGGGGTGTTCGTCATGTCCGACTCCCTGCCGTCTCAGGCGAACCAGAGCGCGAGCTCGCGCGCCGACGACTCGGTGCTGTCGGAGCCGTGCACCAGGTTCTGCTGCACCTTGAGGCCCCAGTCGCGACCGAGGTCGCCACGGATGGTGCCCGGCGCGGCCGAGGTCGGGTCAGTGGTGCCGGCGAGCGACCGGAAGCCGGCGATGACGCCGTTGCCGGCGACGCGCACGGCGACGACGGGGCCGGACTGCATGAACTCGACGAGCGGCTCGAAGAACGGCTTGCCCTGGTGCTCCTCGTAGTGGGCGTCGAGCAGGTCGCGAGGGGCCGTCAGCATCTTCAGGTCGACGATCTCGTAGCCCTTGGCCTCGATCCGGCGGAGGATCTCACCGGTGAGCTGGCGGGCGACGCCGTCGGGCTTGACGAGGACGAGGGTCTCTTCGAGGTCGGACACGCAGAACTCCTAGTGTTCGGGGTCGAATGGGGGGGGGTGGTCAGTCCTCGCCCAGTGCGGCACGTCGCGCAGCGTTCTGACGGTCGAGCTGACCGCCCTTGACGAAGCAGAAGACCCACAGCGCCAGGAACACCACGGCGACCGCGAACATGAACGGCTCGATGAACCCCGTGGCGAGGATGGCCGCCTGCAGCAGCCACCCGAACCATACACCGGCGGGCTTGCCCGTCAGCCGCGAGGCCAGCGCCAGCACGACCATCGCGCCGATGCCACCGCCGAAGGCCGCGGCCGGCGGCAACGTGCCCTTCCCGAACACGACGAGCATCGGGAAGAAGAACATGATCGCTTCCAGGATCAGCGTGATCGAGAGCAGGCTCTCCTGCGCCCCGCGTTCGGGTCGCGGCTTGCGCACGCGCGGTGCCCGACCCGGTCCCGTCGGCCTGGAGGCGCGTGGTGCGTCCGTCACTTCGTCTCGCCTTCCGCGTGGACCAGGTCCATGACCGCGCCCACCATCACGATCGAGCCCGCGACGAGCACGAGGGCGTCCTCGGCGTCCGCCTCGTCCGCGAGGTCGCGCGCTTCCTGCAGCGCAGCGGCGAGCGTGGGCTCGACGACCACGCGGTCCTCACCGACCTCGTCGACGACGATGCGGGCGAACTCGTCCGCGTCGAGCGCGCGCTCCCCCGGCGGCTGGGTGACGACGAAGGTCGCGACGGTGTCCTTGAGCGCGCGCACGAAGCCCCGGGCGTCCTTGTCGGCGAGGATGCCGACGACGCCGACCACGTGCTCGGACGGGAACGCCACCGGCAGTGCCTCGGCGAGGGCGCGGGCCCCGTGCGGGTTGTGCGCCGCGTCGACCACGACGGTGGGGCCCGTGGCGATCGGCTGGAGCCGGCCGGGACTGGTCGCCCCCGCGAGGCCCTCGGACAGGACGTCCTCGTCGAGGGCCTGCGACCCGCGGCCGAGGAAGGACTCCACGGCGGCGATCGCGACGGCCGCGTTGTCGGCCTGGTGCCGGCCGAACAGCGGCAGGAACAGGTCGTCGTAGCGACCGGCGACGCCCTGCACGGTGATGAGCTGCCCGCCGACGGCCGGCGTCACGTCGACGACCCGGAAGGCGTCGCCCTCGACCGCGAGCGTCGACTCGGTGAGTTCGGCGGCACGCTGCAGTTCGGCGAGCGCCTCGGGCGTCTGCACGCTCGACACGACGGACGACGACGGCTTGATGATCCCCGACTTGGTGCGGGCGATCTCGGCGACGGTGTTGCCGAGCTGCTTGGCGTGGTCGATGGCGATCGGGGTGAACACCGACACCTGGCTCTGCACGACGTTGGTGGAGTCCCACTCGCCGCCCATGCCGACCTCGATGACCGCGACGTCGACCGGCGCCTCGGCGAAGCACGCCAGGGCGAGGACGGTCAGGGCCTCGAAGAACGTCAGCGGGAGTTCGCCCCTGTCGGTGAGCTCCTTGTCGGTCATCTCGAGGACGGGGGCGATGTCGTCCCAGTTCTCGACGAAGCGGTCGGCGGCGATGGGGGCGCCGTCGACGACGATGCGCTCCCGGATCGACACGAGGTGCGGGCTGGTCATCAGGCCGGTGCGCAGCCCGTGGGCCCGGACGATGCTCTCGGTGATGCGCGCGGTCGAGGTCTTGCCGTTCGTGCCGGTCAGGTGGATGACCGGGTACGCGAGGTGCGGGTCGCCGAGCAGCTCGACGGCACGCCGGGTCGCGGACAGCCGGTGTTCGGGCGACTGCTCGCCGATCCGGGCGTACAGGGCCGCCTCGACGCGCTTGACCTCGTCGTCGTCCGCGCCGAACGGCACGGCCGAGGCGGGGTCCGTCTCACCGGCGGGGCCGACGGGGATCTCGATGCCGTCCTCGGACGGGTCTTCGGGGTACTCGCTCATGCGCGTGACACCTCCACGGTCACCTTCGCACCGTCACCGACGTCGGTGGTGGTGGCGTCTGCCCCGAGGGGCACGATCTCGACGCTCGTCGACAGGGTCTCCCCCGCGATGAGCTGCTGGTGGGTGCGGACCGCCGCGTCGGCGACGTCGTCGGCACCGAGGGTGAGGACGATGCGGTCGCTGACGTCGAGGTCGGCGTCACGGCGGGCCTGCTGTACGGCGCGGACGACGTCGCGGGCGAGTCCCTCGGCCTCGAGCTCGGGCGTGGTCACGGTGTCGAGCACCACGAACCCGCCGCCGTCGAGGAAGGCCACCGCCACGGAGTCGTCCGCGACGGTGAGGTCGAGCGTGTACTCGCCCTCGACGAGGTCGATGCCGCCGACGGTGACGCCGGTCTCGGTCGCGGTCCAGTCGCCCTTCTTGGCGGCCGGGATGACCTGCTGGACCTGCTTGCCGATGCGGGGCCCGGCGGCACGGGCGTTCACCGTGAGCTTCCGCTCGATGCCGTAGCGGCCGAGGGAGGACTCCTCCTGCTGCTCGAGCACGACCCGCTTCACGTTGAGCTCGTCGCGGAGGATGTCCGCGAACGGCTCGACCGCAGCCGGGTCGGGCACGACGAGCGTGAGCGTCGCGAGCGGCAGCCGGACGCGCTTGCCGGTCGACTTGCGGAGCGCGAGGCCCTTCGAGGCGACGTCGCGCACCCGGTCCATCGCGGCGACCAGGGCATCGTCGGCGGGGAACTCGTCGGCCGACGGGAAGTCCTCGAGGTGCACCGACCGGCCGCCGGTGAGCCCCTTCCAGATCTCCTCGGTGACGAGCGGTGCGAGCGGCGCGGCGACGCGGGTGAGCGTCTCGAGCACGGTGTACAGCGTGTCGAACGCAGCCTTCGCCTCGGGAGAGGACGCCGCGCCGAGCCAGAACTTGTCGCGCGACCGACGGACGTACCAGTTCGTCAGCACGTCGGCGAAGTCACGGACGGCCTGCGCGGCGAGGGGCGTGTCGAGCGCGTCGAGGTGCGTCGTGACGTCCTCGACGAGCACGCGGGTCTTGGCGAGCAGGTACCGGTCGAGCACGTCGGTGCTGTCCGTTCGACGGGACGCCTGGTAGCCGTCCGGCCCGGAGGCGTTCGCGTAGAGGGTGAAGAAGTAGTACGTCGACCACAGCGGCAGGAGGAACTCGCGCACGCCCTGGCGGATCCCTTCCTCAGTGACGACGAGGTTGCCGCCGCGGATCACCGACGACGACATCAGGAACCAGCGCATCGCGTCGGCGCCGTCACGGTCGAACACCTCGGAGACGTCCGGGTAGTTCCGCAGCGACTTCGACATCTTCTGGCCGTCCGAGCCCAGGACGATGCCGTGGCTGATGACGTTCTGGAAGGCCGGGCGGTCGAACAGCGCGGTGGAGAGCACGTGCATGACGTAGAACCAGCCGCGGGTCTGCCCGATGTACTCGACGATGAAGTCGGCCGGGTTGTGCGACTCGAACCACTCGCGGTTCTCGAACGGGTAGTGCACCTGGGCGTACGGCATCGATCCGGAGTCGAACCAGACGTCGAACACGTCGGTGATCCGGCGCATGGTCGACTGCCCGGTGGGGTCGTCGGGGTTCGGCCGGGTCAGGTCGTCGATGAACGGACGGTGCAGGTCGACCTCGCCGTCGGCGTTCCGGGGCAGGCGCCCGAAGTCGCGCTCGATCTCCTCGAGCGAGCCGTAGACGTCCTGCCGCGGGTACGACGGGTCGTCGGACTGCCACACCGGGATCGGCGTGCCGAAGTACCGGTTGCGGGACACCGACCAGTCGATGGCGTTCCCGACCCACTTGCCGAACTGGCCGTCCTTGACGTTGTCGGGCACCCAGTTGATGTCCTGGTTCAGCTCGCCCATGCGGTCGCGGAACTCGGTCACGCGGACGAACCAGCTCGAGACGGCCTTGTAGATGAGGGGCTTCCGGCAGCGCCAGCAGTGCGGGTAGCTGTGCTCGTAGGACGCCTGGCGGAGCAGACGGCCGGCCTCGCGGACGGCCTTCGTGAGGGGCTTGTTCGCGTCCGACCAGAGCTGGCCGGCGACGAGCGGGAACTGCGAGGTGAACACACCGCCCTCGTCGAGGGAGAGCACCACGGGGATGCCCGCGGCGGCGCAGACCACCTGGTCGTCGGCGCCGTACGCCGGGGCCTGGTGCACGATGCCGGTGCCCTCGCCCGTCTCGACGTAGTCGGCGACCAGGATCTGCCAGGCGTGCTCCATGCCCTCGGCGTCGGCGAGGTCGTCGAACAGTCGCTCGTACCGGACGCCGTCGAGCTCGGCACCCGCCAGGGTGCGGACGACCGCGGCAGCGGCGTCCTCCGCGCTCTCGTAGCCGAGGTCCTTCGCGTAGGCGGCCACGGTGTCCGAAGCCAGCATGTACTGGGCGGAACCGGCGGCACCACCGTCAGCCGCGCCTCCAGGCCCCGCAGGGAGCACCACGTACGAGACCGCAGGCCCGACTGCCAAGGCGGCGTTCGTCGGCAGCGTCCAGGGGGTCGTCGTCCAGGCGAGCGCCCGCACGCCGTCGAGCCCGAGCTCCGCGGCGCGCGCACCCTGCAGTGGGAACGACACCGTGACTGACTGGTCCTGACGCATCTTGTAGACGTCGTCGTCCATGCGCAGTTCGTGGTTCGACAGCGGCGTCTGGTCGTTCCAGCAGTACGGCAGGACCCGGAAGCCCTCGTACGCCAGCCCCTTGTCCCAGAGCTGCTTCCACGCCCACAGCACGCTCTCCATGAACGTCACGTCGAGGGTCTTGTAGTCGTTCTCGAAGTCGACCCAGCGCGCCTGGCGGGTGACGTACTGCTGCCACTCGTCGGTGTACTGCAGGACGCTCTTCCTGGCAGCCGCGTTGAAGACGTCGACGCCCATCTCGTCGATCTCGTGCTTCTCGGTGATGCCGAGCTGCCGCATCGCCTCGAGCTCGGCGGGCAGGCCGTGCGTGTCCCAGCCGAAGCGGCGGTGCACCTGCTTGCCGCGCATGGTCTGGTAGCGCGGGAACACGTCCTTCGCGTAGCCCGTCAGCAGGTGACCGTAGTGCGGCAGGCCGTTGGCGAACGGCGGGCCGTCGTAGAAGGTCCACTCGTCGCAGCCCTCGCGCTGGTCGATCGACGCCTGGAACGTCCCGTCGCCCTTCCAGAAGGCGAGGATGCCCTGCTCGACGGCGGGGAAGGACGGCGACGGGGTGACTCCGTCGTTGCTGGAGTTGAGCGGGTACGGCACCGGGGGCTCCTGAGGATCGCGGATGTGACTTTCCACGAGGACGGAGCGTGCTCCGCGGTACCACCTCGCTTGCCGTGGACAGCTGCCCACGACCGCTCGTGTTCGGGATCGTGCGCAGCCCGGCCCGCCCGGTTCTACTGACGGGCGGACCCGCGTTCTTCCGGAGGCTCCCCGGTGATGGCCGGATCGACGCCTGTTCGAGAAGAGTTTAGCGGACGGGAGCATGCTGGAGCGATGCCCGACTCTCCTGAGCAGGAGGACCGCCCTGAGTCCCTGCTCACCGTCATCATCGCGTTCGGCGCGAACCTGCTCGTCGCGATCGCCAAGACGATCGCCTCGCTGATCACCGGATCGGCGTCCATGGTCGCCGAGGCGGCGCACTCGTGGGCCGACACCGGGAACGAGATCTTCCTCCTCGTGGCGGAGCGTCGAGGAGCCCGGAAGCGCGACACGGCGCACCCGCTCGGGTACGGGCGCGAGACCTACATCTGGTCGATGTTCGCGGCGTTCGGCCTGTTCACCGCGGGCGCGATCGTGTCGATCTACCACGGCATCACCGAGCTCGGGGACACCGGGCCGGCCGAGGACGTCGTCCTGAACTACATCGTGCTCGCGGTGTCGTTCTGCCTCGAGGGCACGAGCTTCCTGCAGGCGTACCGGCAGGCGCACGGTGCCGCGACGAAGCGTCGGGTCCCGGTGCTGCGCCACGTGCTGCAGTCGTCGAACCCGACCCTGCGCGCCGTGTTCGCCGAGGACGCCGCCGCGCTGGTCGGCCTCGTCGTCGCGTTCCTCGGGGTGTTCCTGCACCAGATCACCGGCCTGGCGGTCTTCGACGCCGTCGGCTCGATCGCGATCGGCGTCCTGCTCGGGGTCGTCGCGATCATCCTCATCGACCGGAACCGCCGGTTCCTGCTCGGCGAGAGCACGTCCCCGGAGCTCGAGAACGCCGTGCTCGTCGAGCTGCTCCGCCGTTCGCAGATCGAACGCGTGACCTACCTGCACCTGGAGTTCGTCGGACCGTCGCGGGTGTACCTCGTCGCCGCCGTCGACCTCACCGGCAACGAGAACGAGGAGCACGTCGCGGTGCGGCTCCGGGAGGTCGAGCAGTCGCTGGAGGACAGCCAGTACATCGAGGAAGCGGTCCTCACGCTGAGCTACCCCGGGGACGCTTCGCTGCGGCCGACGAGCGACGAGGTGCCCGAGGTCGTGCGGGACGGCACGGTCGAGGACGTCGCAGCCGGCGGGGCGGGCACGCTGCGCACGGAGTGACGCGGCGCACCGGGCACTGCGGGGCGGTCAGCCCTCGACCGGGCCCGTCTTCGTCATCGTGAACGACCGGCCGTCCCGCATCACCCACACGCGCAGGTCGTCGACGCGGAAGGAGTCGAACTCCGACCGGTGCTCGGTCAGGAACGTCCGGAGCGCCGGGGTCATCGGGAACCGGTCGTCCGTGCCCTCGACCACCACGCGGTACTGTCCGCTGTCCACGTACTGCATGAAGCCGCGATCGCTCAGGAAGTAGACCGCGAAGGCCGGACGGTTCAGCTTCGCGAACAGCACCCGCGCGTCCGCCGCATCGTGACGAGCGAGCGCCGGCTGGAGCGCGGCGAGGCCGGCCGGACGCGCCTGCTCGACCGCCACCGCGAGCTGCGCCGCCGGGACGACGGTCGCAGCGACGAGCACGCCGGCGAGCACCGCCGTGACGGGAGGTCGCACCCTGGCCAACCGCACGTACCCGATCGCGGCGAGCGCGAGCGCGAACGGCATCCAGGCGTCGTAGTAGTGCGGGAGCGCCACACCGACGGTGCAGTAGAAGACGATGAGCGAGCCGAGCGCGATGCCGAGCACCGCGACGAGGCGGTCCGGCCGGATGACGACGGCGCAGGTGATCCCGAGGAGGACGACGACGAGCATCGTCCAACCGATCCCCTGCTGCAGGTAGACGAAGTTCGCCCACCACGGCGAGTGCTGGTAGTCCCTCCCGAGGACCTGGGTGACGTGGCCCTTGAGGTTGTGCTCGTCCTGGAAGTCGAGCATGTACTGGATCGCCCGGACCCCGCCGACCGGTACGTACACCACGACGAAGACCACGGCGAAGGCCACTGCGGCGACCACGCCGCCGGCGAGGAGGCGCCACCACTGCCGGAAGAGCACCGGTACCGCCGCGATCGCGACCAGCAGGACCGCGGTCGACACCTTCGACGTCACGGAGAGGGCGAAGGCGGCACCGGCGAGGGTCATCCAGGGCCACCCGGCGAACGCCCGCGCGGCCGTCGAGCCCCCGCTGCCGGGGTCCAGCGTCCGACGTCCGCTGCGTGCCGGACCGACGGCCCACCGCCACGTGAGTGCGAGTGCGAGCACCGCGAAGAAGACCATGACGGGTTCGAGGAGCGCGAGCCGGTCGATTCGGGCGGCAGCGCCGCTCGCGACGTCCCCCCAGGTCGGCTTGTCGCCGCGGGGGGTCAGCCACCAGAGCCCGGCGGCCGCCAGCGCCGCCCAGAAGCCGACGGGGCGTCGGAGCCAGAGGAACAGCACGACCCCTGTCCCGAAGGCGGCGGACGTGGCGACCAGGCGCGGGGCGAGGCCTCCGGGACCGAGGACGAGCTGGGCGATCCCGTACAGGTACTTCGCGGTCGGTGGGTGCTCGAGGTTCGCGGTGAAGGTGCCGTGGACGTAGTCCCACGCGGCGGAGAGGTAGGTGAGCTCGTCCGGGTAGAGCGTCTGCTGCCCGATGTGCCGGAAGGCCACGAACAGCCCCGCCAGGACGACCGCGACGAGTGCTGCGGACCGCCCGACCGTGCGGGCACGTGGGGACGGTCTCCTGCTGGTCACGGTGAACGATCCTCGCACAGGGGCCGAGTCCTGCGACTGCGTCCGCGCCGGTGTCGCAGCTTCCGAGGAGGGCTGCGCGCGGTCTCAGACCTCGTCGAGCCCCGCCGCGACGGGGCTGAGCGCCGCGGCCACGTAGTGGACGAGCGGGTCGCGCGCCACCCCGTCCGCCACCCAGACGCCGAAGGCCGCCCCAGCGGCACCGATCATCGCGCCGGACACGGTCTGCGGCCACAGCGCGGCCGGGTGGTCCCCCGTCCGGCCGGCCACGAACGCCGCGACGGTCGCGTGCTGCGCGGTCACCCGGGTCGCGACGCTCGCGACGAGTTCCGGACCGATGCCCATCACCTCGGCCTGGGCGATCGCCCACGGGACCCGCTCGGGATCGTGGGCGCGGGCCGCGGCGAGCAGTGCCTCCTCGACGGCACGGACGGCGGAGGGTTCGGTCGACGCCGCCAGCAGCCCGGGCAACGACGCGACGGCGGCGTCCAGGTCGAGCCAGAGCACGTCCGACTTCGCCGTGAAGTAGTTGAAGAACGTGGCCCGGCTCACCCCGGCGCGGACGGCGATCTGGTCGACCGTGGTGCGGGCGTACCCCTGCTCGAGGAACAGCTCCGCGGCGGCGTCGGCGAGCACCTCGGCACTCGAGCGTCGGGGCCGTCCACCGCGGCGCATCGGTTCGTCCATGGGCCCCAGTAAACCGCTAGACTCGTCCAGCCATGATCTTGGACTCAGTACAGAAAACCGCCGCGGCGGTCGCCGGCGCCGCGGCGCTCCTCCTCGTGCTCGCCGGGTGCACGGGTGGCGGCACCGCGACCTCGGACAGCACCCCGGTGAACGGCGGCACGCTCGTGTACGCCTCGGGCGACGCCGAACCCACCTGCCTCGACCCGCACGTCGGCGGCAACTACCCGCAGGCGCTGCTGTCCAGCCAGTACATCGAGGAGCTCACGGCCCTCGACGACGGCAAGCCCGTCCCCGCGCTCGCGAAGTCCTGGACCACGAGCGACGACGGGAAGACCCTGACGTTCACGCTCCGCGACGACGTGACCTTCACCGACGGCACGCCCTTCGACGCCGCGGCGGTCGTGGCGAACATCGAGCACGTGCAGGACCCGGCGACGGCGTCGAGCACGGGGTACCTCGCGCTGCAGTCGATCACGAAGGCGACCGCCACCGACGACCGCACCGTCACGCTGACGCTGAGCCGACCGGACAGTGCCCTGCTCGAGTCGTTCTCGCAGCCCTGGGTCGGCATGGAGTCCCCGAAGGCCCTGCAGCGCTCGCAGGAGGTGAACTGCGAGTCGCCCGTCGGCACCGGCCCGTTCGAGGTCACCGCCTGGAAGCACGGCGACCGCGTGACCCTGCGGAAGAACGCCGACTACACGCCACTCGCCGGCAGCACGAAGCCGCGGCTGTCCGGGATCACCTGGCGCTTCCTGCCCGACTCGACCTCCCGCTACGCGGCGCTGCAGTCCGGCCAGGTCGACGTCATCGACAACGCCCAGCCCGACCAGCTCAAGGCCGCGTCGTCCACGGGCTCGATCCGCGACCTCGACGCCCCGCGCCCCGGCGCGTCGAACCGCCTCGAGCTGAACTCCGGCCACGGCGTCTTCCGTGACGAGGCCGTGCGCAAGGCGTTCATCGCCGGCGCCGAGATCGACCCGGGCATCCGGTCGCTCTTCCTCGGGACGGCGAAGCGCTCGTACTCGGTGCTCTCCAGCGTCGAGCCCTACGGGTACTCCGACAAGAGCCTGTTCGGGTACTCCCCGACGAAGGCGAAGCAGCTCCTCGACGACGCCGGCTGGAAGGTCGGCAGCGACGGCATCCGGCAGAAGGACGGCCAGCAGCTCACCGTCACGTTCCCGGTGTCGACGAACCAGTCAGTCCCCGCCGAGCGCAGTCTGTTCCAGCAGATCCAGGCGTCCGAGAAGGCCGTCGGCTTCAAGGTCGTGCTGCAGGAACTCGACCTGTCCAGCTGGTACGCGGCCCTCGCGGCGAACCAGTACGACGTCGTCAGCGCCCCGTACACGAAGGTCGGCGCGGACGTCCTCCGCATCCTCTACGACAGCGCGAGCATCACGCCCGCGCCGTCGGGGTACTTCGCGAACCTCGCCCAGCTCGACGACCCGGAGCTCGACGACCTGCTGCAGCGTGCCGCGCAGACCTCGGACACGTCCGAGCGCGGCGACCTGTACGAGCGGGCGCAGAAGACCATCCTGGCCAGCGGCACCGTGCTCCCCCTCTACGACCAGCAGAACCACTTCCTGGTGCGCTCCAGCGTGCACGGCGTGCAGACCACCGCGGTGTCGACGCCGTGGTTCGGCACGGCCTGGATCGACCGCTGACACCGGCCTGGAGGCACGGATTGCGTCGCGGACGTCGGAGCGCGCCCGCCGGGTGGTCGGCGTGGGCCCTGTGGGGACTCCGCCGCCTGGCCGGCGGCATCGGCGTGCTCTGGGCCGTCGCGACGATCGTGTTCGTCGCGATCCGGCTGATCCCCGGCGACCCTGCGCTCGCGATCCTCGGCGGGCCCGGTTCGCAGGCCTCGGCCGAGGCGGTCGCGCAGGTCCGACAGGAGTACGGCCTCGACCGGCCGGTGCTCGTGCAGTACGTCGTGTTCCTGGGCCGGCTGGCGACCGGGCACCTCGGTGACTCGTACGCGTTCCGGACCCCGGTCGCGACGCTCCTCGGGCAGCAGCTCCCGGTGACGCTGACGCTCGCCGTCCTCGGGCTCGTCGTCGCCTGGGTGCTCGCGATCGTCGCCGCGTGGTGGTCGACGCAGCGCGGCCGGTTCGCGGCCGGTCTGACGAGCGCCCTGAGCGTCACCGCGAGCGTCACGCCGCACTTCTGGCTCGGCAGCGTCCTGATCGTGGTGTTCGCGAGCGCACTGGGCTGGGTCCCCGCGGTGAGCGACGGCACCGCCCGAGGCTGGGTGCTGCCGGTGGTCACGGTCGCCGTGCCGGTCGCCGGGTACCTGGCCGAGACGGTCCGCGACGGCGTGGTGGACGCGCAGCGATCGGCGTTCGCCCTCGCCGCCCGGAGTCGCGGCGAGACCCGCGCCGGGCTCTTCGGCCGACACCTGCTCCGGCACGCCGCACTGCCGGGCATCGCGTTGTCCGCCTGGGCCTTCGGGTCGCTCGTCTCCGGTGCCGTCGTCGTCGAGTCGGTGTTCGCGCTCCCGGGCATCGGGCGCGCCCTCGTGACCGCGGTCACGCAGCGGGACATGCCGCTCGTCGCGGGCATCGCGCTCGTGTCGGCAGCGGCGTACGTCGTCGTGCTCGCCGCCGCCGACCTCGTCGAGCGGTTGGTGGACCCGCGTGCCGACGCGACCCGTCCCGGGGTCCGCACCCGGCGGCGCGCCCCGCGCGTCACCCGACCCGAGGCGGGCGCACGGTGAGCGGCATCGCCGAGCCGAGCCTCCAGGCCGGTGCCCACAGTGACCCGTCCGACGGACGGTCCGAGCGGTTCCGTGGGGGGACGCTCGGCCCGGCCGGGACGGTCGCGGCAGCGGTGGTGGCGGTCGCGGTCGTCGCCGCCGTCTGGCCTGCGCTGCTGGGCGGTGGTGACCCGCTCGCCGTGCACCCGTCGGACGCGCTGCTCGCACCGAGCGGCGCCCACCCGTTCGGCACCGACGAGTCCGGCCGGGACGTCCTCGCCCGCGTCGTCGCGGGGACCCGCGCGTCGCTCGTCGTCGGGGTCGTCGCGACGCTCGTCGGCGGCGGGGTCGGCATCGTGCTCGGCGTCGTCGCGGGGCTGGGCGGCCGGGTCGTCGACGCGGTCGTGGGCCGCATCGCCGAAGTCGCGTTCGCCCTGCCGCTGCTGCTCGTCGCGCTGGTCGTCATCGCGGTGACCGGGCCCGGGCCCGTCCCGGCGATGCTCGCGGTCGGGTTCGCCACCGCACCCGGGTACGCCCGCATCGTGCGGGGACTCGTGCTCCGTGCGCGCACCTCGCAGGTCGTCGAGACCGCCGTCGTGATGGGCCGCTCCCCCGGCCGGATCGTCCTCCGGCACGTGCTGCCCGCCGCGCTCTGGCCCGTGGTCGCCGTCGGGACGCTCGGCATCGGACAGGCGATCGTGTGGGCCTCGGCGCTCAGCTACCTCGGCGTCGGCACGCCACCACCGGCCCCGGAGTGGGGCGCGATGCTCGCCGACGGCCGTACCTACCTGCAGACCTCCCCCTGGATGAGCACCTTCCCCGGTCTCGCGATCGTCGTGCTGGCGACCGCGGTGACGGTGCTCGGCCGGGCGATCCGACGAACGGGAGCCCTCCGATGACCGTCCTCGACATGCACGGCCTCACCGTCGCGATCGGCGGGACGACCGTCGTGCACGACGTCGCACTCCGGGTCGGGGCAGGCGAGTGCGTGGCGCTCGTCGGGGCCTCCGGTTCGGGCAAGACCGTCACCGCGCGTGCTGCGCTCGGCCTGTCCGCCGCGGGCTCCGCCGTCCGGGTCGACCGGCTCACCGTGGCCGGCCTCGACGTCCGTGCGTTCTCCGACCGGCGGTGGCGAGCGGTGCGCGGTGCACGGGTCGGCTACGTCGGCCAAGAGGCCCTGGGCGCCCTGGACCCGCTGCGCCCGGTCGGGCGCGAGGTCGCCGACGCACTTCGGCTGCACACCGACATGACCGCGGCGGCACGGGTCGACGCGGTCCGGGACGCCCTGACCGCGGTCGGACTCGACCCGTCGATCGCGACGGACGGACGGCTCGCGGGAACGCTGTCCGGCGGGATGCGGCAGCGTGCGCTCATCGCCGCCGCGACGGTCGGGTCGCCGGACCTCGTCGTCGCGGACGAACCCACCACCGCGCTGGACGCCGGGGTCGCCGTCACGGTGATGGAGCAGCTCCGTGCCGCCCAGACACGTGGGGCCGGGCTCCTCGTGATCACGCACGACCTCGGGCTCGTCGCGGGCTGGGCCGACCGGGTGGTCGTCATGCACGAGGGACGCGTCGTCGAGGAGGGACCGGTGGCCGCGGTGTTCGCGGCGCCGCAGCACGAGGCGACCCAGGCGCTGGTGCGCGCTGCTGGTGGCGCGGACGGTGGCGACGCAGTGTGCGAGGTTCCGGACACCGTGCGAGGCCCCGAGGCTCGCACGTCGCGCGGAACCCCGCACGGTGCGGGCCCGGTGCTCGCCGCCGACGGGATCTCGCGCGCGTTCGACGGGGTCCGCGCGCTCGACGACGTGTCGTTCGGGCTCGAACGAGGGCGAGTGCTCGGCGTGATCGGCGCCTCGGGGTCCGGCAAGACGACGCTCGCGCGGATCCTGCTCGGCCTCGAGACCCCCGACACCGGAACGGTCACGCTCGACGGAGCACCCTGGGTCCCGCTCGACGAACGCGACCGCCGTCCGCACCGGCACCGGCTCGCCGCGGTCGTGCAGGACCCTGGTGCGACGTTCGACGAGCGGTGGAGCGTCGAACGGGTCCTCGCCGACGCGTTCTCCGGCGGCGCCGAGCGATCGGCCCGTGGGTCGCTCGGGCCGCGGGTCGACGCCGCGCTCGAGCAGGTCGGCCTCGACCCCGCGCTCCGCCGACGGCCCCCGCTGACGCTGTCCGGCGGGCAACGGCAGCGGCTTGCGATCGCCCGGGCACTGGCGACGTCGCCCGAGGTGATCGTCCTCGACGAGCCCGTCACCGCGCTCGACGCCACGGTGCAGGACGCGGTGCTCACGCTGCTCGAACGGCTGCGCGACACCACCGGCGTGGCGATGGTGTTCGTGTCGCACGACCTCCGGGCAGTGCGGCGGATGGCCGACGACGTGCTGGTCGTGCACGAGGGCCGTGTCGTCGAGCACGGCCCCGCGGCGTCGGTGTTCGACCGCCCGGCGCACGCCGTGACCGCGCGGCTGCTGCACGCGGCGGAGCGGCTGGCGACCGGCGTCGCGTAGCAGCCCCGAGTCTCGCGCTGAGCGAGAGTTCTCGCGCCGCAGCGCGCGAGAACTGTCGCCGAGCGCGAGCAATAGCGTGGCCGGGCCGAGTCTCGGGACGCACGCACGGCCCCGGACGCGACCACGGCCCGCCGTGCGGTGCGTGGCGGACGCGCACCGTGCCTCCAGGCCGTGGCTCGCCCGTTCCTTCCCAGAACGGGTGCGATGGCAAGCGGAAACGGGCGTACCCGGTCGGGAGGAACGACCGGGTACGCCCGAAATGGGCAGGTACGCCCGGAAGGACACGCGGGCCTGGAGGCGCGGTGCCGGTCCGGCACACACCGTGCGACCGCCACCAGGTCGCCCCGGGCGCGGGGCGCGTGGTGCCCGGTGTTTCCCAGAACGGATGCGATGGAAAGCGAAACCGGGCGTACCTGGCCGAAAGGATCGACCAGGTACGCCCGGAACGACCAGGTACGCCCGAAAGGACACGGCGGCCTGGGGGCGCGGAGCGCAGCGACTACGAGCCCGCGGGCTCCTTCTTCTCGTCACCCGACGACGGCGCGTCACCCGAGATGATCGGGATCTCACTCGTCGCGAACTCCTTCGCCCAGTCGGACTGCGCGAACTCGGACGACTCGTCGTTGTAGTCCGCGATGACCTCGGCGACCTCGTCTTCCGAACCGACCGTCGGGCCGGAGCCCATGAGCGGCGTGGCGGCGGTCTCCTTCGTGAAGTACACAGCGACCAGGCCGATCACGGCGGCGAGCATCAGGTAGAACGCCGGGATGTCCTCGGCCCAGCCGAACCCGTGGTCCTTCGCGGCGTTGATGAGCGCCGAGGTCGCGAGCGGGGTCGTGCCGCCGAAGAGCGACACCGACACGTTGAACGCGATCGCGAGGGCGCCGTACCGGATGATCGTCGGGAAGAGCGCGGGGAGCGTCGAGGGCATCGTCGAGGTGAACGTCACGAGGACGACACCGAGGATGAGCAGGCCAGCGAACACCCCGAGACCGGTGCCGGTCTGGACGAGCTTGAGCGCCGGCCAGGACAGCAGGATGAAGCCGATGCAGCCCGCGGCGAGCACGGGTCGACGACCGAACCGGTCGGAGAGCCGCCCACCGAACGTGATGACCACCATCATGAGCAGCATCACGACGACGATCAGGATGAGGCCGAACGTGGCGTTCTGCCCGAGGTTCTGCTCGAGGTAGGTCGGCATGTACGACAGGAGCATGTAGTCGGTCACGTTGAACACGAGGACCAGGCCGATGCAGATGATGAGCGAGCGCCAGTTCTCGGCGAAGAGCTTGAGGAACGGCGTCTTCTGCGACTCGCGCTCGGCCGCCTGCTCCTGCTGCTTCTGGAACGCCGGGGTCTCCTCCAGCTTGAGGCGCAGGTAGAGGCCGATGAGCCCGAGCGGGCCGGCGATGATGAACGGGATGCGCCAGCCCCAGCTGAGCAGGGCGTCCTCGGAGAGACCGAACTGCAGGCCGGTGACGATCGAGGCACCGAGCACGTAGCCGGCGAGGGTGCCGAACTCGAGCCACGAGCCCATGAACCCGCGGCGCTTGTCCGGCGAGTACTCGGCGATGAAGGTCGCGGCGCCGCCGTACTCACCGCCGGTCGAGAAGCCCTGCACGAAGCGGGCGACGAGCAGCAGGATGGGCGCCCAGAAGCCGATCGAGTCGTACGACGGGATCAGGCCGATCATGAGCGTGCCGGCGGCCATCAGGATCATCGTCAGCGCGAGGACCTTCTGCCGGCCGATCTTGTCGCCGATCGGGCCGAAGACGGCACCGCCGATCGGGCGGACGATGAACGCGGCCGCGAAGAAGCCGAACGTCGCGACGATGTTCGCCGCGGGGTCGCCCTGCGGCAGGAACACCTGCGAGATCGTGACCGTCAGGTACGCGAAGATGCCGAAGTCGAACCACTCCATGGCGTTGCCGAGCGCAGCGGCGGCGACCGCGCGCTTGAGCAGCGACTCCTCGACGACGGTGACGTCGTCCTCGGTCAGCTTGCGGCGGGCGCGCTTGGCCTGGGCCTTGCTCCGCACGGGCTTGACGGGGTGTCCCTTGTGGGACTCCGTCGGGTTGTTCGTCGGCAAATCGTCCTCCGGTAGTGCTGAGTCTTTCCTTCGGGCATCCGACGGACGGCAACACTGCGGCTCGCGAGCCCAGGACCGCCCGCCGAACAAACTCCGAGAGACTATCAGACGCGCGGGCGCAACGGAATATCAGGTGTGATGCGCCCGGAGCGGAGTGAACGCCGGGGACCTGGAGAAGAGCGGGTAGCCTGGGGTACACCGCGCAGCACGCGCGCACACTCAGGCACCTCATCACGGACTCGGTGCCGCACAGAGCGGTCGCAGCACCGCACGGAACGGAAGGCCGCCATGACGAAGCCCATGCCCGAGAAGCCCACGGTGGACGGTCTCGAAGACGTCTGGGGCCCCGTGTGGGAGCAGGACGGCACCTACCGCTTCGACCGCGACGGCGCCAGTGACCGCAGCAACGTCTACTCGATCGACACCCCGCCGCCGACCGCCTCCGGTTCGCTGCACATCGGGCACGTGTTCTCGTACACGCACACCGACCTCAAGGCCCGGTACGAGCGCATGCGTGGCAAGCACGTCTTCTACCCGATGGGCTGGGACGACAACGGTCTCCCCACCGAGCGACGCGTGCAGAACTACTACGGCGTCCGTTGCGACCCGCAGCTCCCCTACGACGCGACCTTCGTGCCGCCGTTCGAGGGCGGCGACAACAAGTCGAGCAAGGCCGCCGACCAGATCCCGGTCTCGCGCCGCAACTTCATCGAGCTGTGCGAGCGCCTGACGGTGCAGGACGAGCAGCAGTTCGAGCACCTCTTCCGCACGCTCGGCCTGTCCGTGGACTGGACGCAGTCGTACCGCACGATCGACGACACCTCCCGCGCGAGCGCCCAGCGCGCCTTCCTCCGGAACCTCGAGCGCGGCGAGGCCTACCAGGCCGACGCCCCGACGCTCTGGGACGTCACGTTCCGCACCGCGGTGGCCCAGGCCGAGCTCGAGGACAAGGAGATGCCGGGCGCGTACCACGGCATCGCGTTCCACAAGTCCGACGGCACGGGCGACATCGTCATCCAGACCACCCGCCCGGAGCTCCTCCCCGCGTGCGTGGCGCTCGTCGCGCACCCGGACGACGAGCGCTTCCAGGACCTCTTCGGCACCACGGTCCGCTCCCCCCTGTTCGACGTCGAGGTCCCGGTGCTCGCACACCACCTCGCGCAGAAGGACAAGGGCGCCGGCATCGCGATGGTCTGCACGTTCGGTGACACCACCGACGTCGTGTGGTGGCGCGAGCTGCAGCTGCCGAACCGGGCGATCATCGGGTTCGACGGCCGCGTCCGTTCCGACGAGCCGGCCTGGATCGAGTCCGACGGCGGCAAGGCGCTCTACGCCGAGATGGCCGGCAAGACCGTGTTCTCGGCGAAGAAGGTCGTCGTGGACGCCCTGACCGAGTCCGGTGACCTGGTCGGCGACGTCAAGACGATCCAGCACCCGGTGAAGTTCTTCGAGAAGGGCGACAAGCCGCTCGAGATCGTCTCGACCCGTCAGTGGTACATCGTGAACGGTGCGCGCGACGAGCAGCTCAAGGCGACGCTCCGGCAGCGCGGCGAGGAGATCGCCTTCCACCCGGACTTCATGCGCGTCCGCTACGACAACTGGGTCGGTGGCCTGTCCGGCGACTGGCTCATCTCGCGCCAGCGCTTCTTCGGCGTGCCCCTGCCGGTCTGGTACCCGCTCGACGGCGACGGCAACCCGGTGTTCGACCAGCCGATCGTGCCGACCGAGGCCCAGCTGCCCGTCGACCCGGCGTCCGAGCCGGCCCCGGGCTACACCGAGGACCAGCGCGGCGTCGCCGGCGGGTTCCAGGGTGAGCTCGACGTGATGGACACCTGGGCCACCTCGTCCCTCACCCCGCAGCTCGCGGGCAAGTGGGAGACCGACCCGGCGCTATACGACCTCGTGTACCCGTACGACGTCCGTCCGCAGGCACAGGACATCATCCGCACGTGGCTCTTCACGACGGTGCTCCGCAGCCAGCTCGAGGCCGACACGGTGCCGTGGAAGCACGCGAGCATCTCCGGGTTCATCGTGGACCCGGACCGCAAGAAGATGTCGAAGTCCAAGGGCAACGTCGTCACGCCGCTGTCGATCCTCGAGCAGCACGGCGCCGACGCGGTCCGCTACTGGGCGGCCTCGTCGAAGCTCGGCACCGACGCGGCGTTCGACCCGCAGAACCCGAAGCAGATCAAGGTCGGCCGTCGTCTGGCGATCAAGGTGCTCAACGCCGCGAAGTTCGTCTACGGGTTCCCGCTGCCCGAGGGCGCCACGAGCGTCACCGAACCGCTCGACGTCGACATGCTCGCCGAGCTCGGTTCGGTCATCGAGCAGGCGACCACGGCGTTCGACGGCTTCGACCACGCCCGCGCACTCGAGGTCATCGAGCGCTTCTTCTGGACCTTCTGCGACGACTACCTCGAGCTCGTCAAGGAGCGCGCGTACGGCACCGCGACCGAGTCGACGCACGAGACGCAGGCGAGCGCGGTCCTCGCGCTGCGCGCCGCGATCGACGCACTGCTCCGCCTGCTCGCACCGTTCATCCCGTTCGCGACGGAGGAAGTGTGGGCCTGGACCCACGAGACCAGCGTGCACCGCGCCTCCTGGCCGACCGTGGCCGAGCTGCCCGCCCAGGCCGAGCCGACGGGGCTGCTGGCCGCCGTCGGGCAGGCGCTCATCGGCATCCGCGGGGCGAAGACTGCGGCGAAGGCGTCCCAGAAGACGCCCGTGACGCATGCCGTCGTCGCGGCCCCGGCCGAGACGCGGGCGCTCATCGAGCGCGCGGCGGTCGACCTGGCGGCCGTCGGCCGCATCGAGAACCTGTCGTTCACGGACGGCGCGGAGCTCGCGGTGACCGAGATCGAGTTGGCTGAGCAGCAGGCGTAGTCGCGGTCGCGACCGGGTCGGCAGACGGACTGGAGGCACGGATGCAGTTGGGCAGACGCTGGAACGTGGGTGCCGAGGCACCCGGGCAACTCCCCGAGGCGATGATCGTCGCCGTGCGCGGGGTCGAGGACGAGCTCGCGTCGGAGTCCGTCGACACGGCGGGGTGGGGCTGGACCCTGACCTTCCTCGAGGGCAAGCCGATGGTCGCGCTCGACGACGGCACGTCGATCCACCTCGACGACGCCGGGCACGCCCAGGTCACGAACCCCGACGACGCGGCTGAAGAGGACTGAGCGCCGGGTCCGTCGCGCGTCGCTTCGTGAGCAGACATGGTCGGGTCCCGCTGGGGAACCCGACCATTTCTGCTCACGATGTGGCCGTTTCCGACCCTGCGCGCGCTACTTCGCGAGCCAGGTGAGCAGCACCTCGTTCACCTCGGCGGTGTGCGTGGTGAGCAGGCCGTGCGGGGCGCCCTCGATCTCGACGTACGCAGCGTGCGGCAGGGCCTTGGTGAAGCGGCGGCCGGTGGCGTCGATCGGCAGGATGTTGTCCGCCGTGCCGTGCACGATCAGCGCCGGGACGGTGACCTTCGGGATGTCCTGACGGAAGTCGGTCGGCCAGGTCAGCGGGGCTGCTGCAGAGGCGATCGCACCGGAGCCGGCGGCGACGTTCCAGGCGTTCCGGACGGCTTCCTCGGAGATGCGCGAACCGAGGTTCTCCGACAGGTTGAAGAAGTCCTGGTAGAAGTTCGTGAAGTACGCGTACCGGTCCTTCTTGACATCGGCGGCGATGCCCTCGAAGAACGACATCGGGCCGGCGCCGTCGGGGTTGTCGTCGGTGATCGCGAGGAACGGCTCGAGCGAGGCCAGGAACGCGACCTTGGCGATGCGGTCCTCGCCGTGGCGGCCGATGTAGCGGGCGATCTCGCCGGTGCCCATCGAGAAGCCGACGAGGATCACGTCGCGCAGGTCGAGCGTCTCGAGCACGGTGTGCAGGTCATCGGCGAAGGTGTCGTAGTCGTACCCGGTGGACGGCTGCGAGGACTGCCCGAACCCGCGGCGGTCGTACGTGATCACGCGGTAGCCGGCCTCGAGGAGCGGCGGGACCTGCCCCTCCCACGAGTTGCCGTCGAGCGGGAAGCCGTGGATCAGGACGATCGGCTGCCCGGTGCCCTTGTCCTCGTAGTGGAGTTCGATGTCGACGCTGTTCTCGGTCCCGACGGTGATGGCACCCATGGTGGATCCTTCCCTGAGCTTTGCGGAGAACGGTCGTTCTCCGCCGATGTCCCTTACACTAGAGAACGTTCGTTCCCCGCGCAAGTCGGGAACGGTGAACACGCAGCGAACGGGGTACGTCCATGGCAACCAGCACGCTCTCGACCGTCGATCCCGACACCAGGGCCCACATCGTCGACGTCGCCGACCAGCTCTTCTACGCGCGCGGCATCCAGTCCGTCGGCATGGACGCGATCCGTACCGGCGCCGGGGTGTCCCTCAAGAAGCTCTACGCGGCGTTCCCGGGCAAGGAGCAGCTCATCGCCGCCGTGCTCGCCGGCCGCCACGACGTCTGGGAGCGCGGGGTGCACGGCGCGGTCGCCGCCGCCTCGACGCCACGCGAGAAGCTCCTCGCGATGTACGATTTCCTCGAGTCGTGGTTCGGCGACGACACCTTCCGGGGCTGCGGGTTCATCAACGCGTTCGGCGAGCTCGGGGCGACCTCCCCCGCGGTGGCCGAGATCGCCCGCGACCACAAGGACTCCTTCCAGCGGTTCGTCCAGGACCTCACCGCCGACGCCGTCGCCGACGCGGGTCGCGCCGAGGAGCTCGCGGCGCAGCTGGCGCTCCTGGCCGAGGGCGCGCAGACCACCGCGGCCATCGCCGGCACGACGGCCCCGGCCGTGCACGCCCGCCGCGCCGCCGAGACCCTGATCGACGCCGCCACGCGCGCCTGAGACGCGACCGGGTGGCGGACTGGAGGCGCGGGGCGGGGCCGCCACGGGCCTCCCGTCCGTAGGGTGGTTGCCATGGCAACCCCGTTCGATGAACCGAGCACCCTCCCCTACGCCCTCCCCCCGTTCCGCGACGTGCGGCTCGAGCACTACCGCCCCGCCTTCGACGCGGGCCTGGCCGAGCAGCGCGCCGAGGTCGAGGCGATCGCCGCCTCGACCGAGACCCCGACCTTCGAGAACACCCTCGTGGCACTCGAGCGCACCGGGCAGCGACTCGCCCGCGTCAGCCACGTGTTCTTCACGCTGTCGTCGGCGGACTCCACGTCGGAGCTGCACGACCTCGAGGCCGAAGTCTCGCCGCTCCTCGCTGCCCACCGCGACGCGATCACCCTCGACAGCCGGCTGTACGCCCGGGTGCGCGCGGTGCACGACGCACTCGGCGACCGGACCGACCTCACCGACGAGGACCGCCGCCTGGTCGAGCGGACGCTCACCGAGATGACGTTGGCCGGTGCCGGGCTCGACGACGCCGGCAAGGAGCGCCTGACGGCGATCAACCAGGAGCTCTCGACCCTCACGACGACGTTCGAGCGGAACCTGCTCGAGGACACGAACGACCTCGCGGTGCACGTGACCGACGAGACCGAGCTCGAGGGCCTCGACGACGGCGCGAAGTCCGCCGCAGCCGGGGCCGCCGCCGATCGTGGCCTCGAGGGGTGGCTCATCACGCTCCCCCTCTACACCGGGCACCCGTGGCTGTCGTCGCTGGCGAACCGCGGCCTGCGCGAGCGGATCATGCGCGCCTCGCAGTCCCGCGGCCGCCGCGGCAACGAGCACGACAACCGCGAGGTCCTGCTCCGCATCGTGCGGCTCCGCGCCGAGCGGGCCGAGCTCCTCGGCTTCCCGAACCACGCCGCCGTGGTCACCGCGGACGAGACCGCGAAGACGCCCGGAGCCGTCGAGGGACTGCTGTCCTCGCTCGTGCCGGCAGCGGCGGCGAACGCGGACGACGAACGAGCCGTCCGCTCCCGCACCGTCGGCTTCGACGTCGAGGCCTGGGACTGGGCGTACGCCACCGAGATCCTGCGCGGCGAGCAGTTCGCCGCCGACAGCTCGGCACTCCGTCCGTACTTCGAGGCGGACCGGGTCCTGCGGGACGGCGTCTTCCACGCAGCCGGCGAGCTCTACGGCCTGACCTTCACCGAGCGCCCGGACCTGCACGGCTACAACGACGAGGTCCGGGTCTTCGAGGTGCACGGGGCTTCCGGCGAGGAGGTCGGCCTCTACCTGCTCGACCTGTACACGCGGGACGGCAAGCGCGGCGGCGCGTGGATGAACCCCGTCGTCGAGCAGTCCGCGTTGCTCGGCACACTGCCCGTCGTCGTGAACAACCTCAACGTGGCGAAGCCCGCGGCTGGCTCACCCACGCTCCTCATCCAGGACGAGGTCGAGACGCTCTTCCACGAGTTCGGGCACGCGCTGCACGGCCTCATCGCGCGGACGACGTACCCGCGGTTCTCCGGCACGAACGTCGAGCGCGACTTCGTCGAGTTCCCGAGCCAGGTGAACGAGATGTGGGTGTCGTGGCCGTCCGTGCTGGCGAACTACGCGAAGCACCACGAGACCGGCGCTCCCCTGCCCCCGGAGCTCGTGCTCGGGCTGAGCGACTCGGCCGGGTTCAACGAGGGCTTCGCGACCACCGAGTACCTCGCCGCCGCGCTGCTCGACCAGGCGTGGCACCTGCTCTCCGCCGCTGACGCCGCAGACGTCACGGACGTCGAGGCGTTCGAACGTCAGGCGCTGCAGGACGCCGGCATCGCCGTCGAGGCCGTCCCGCCGCGCTACTCGTCGACGTACTTCGCCCACACGTTCTCCGGCGGGTACGACGCCGGGTACTACGGGTACATCTGGTCCGAGGTGCTCGACGCGGACACGGTGGAGTGGTTCCGTGAGAACGGCGGGTTGTCGCGGGAAGCCGGGGCGCGCTTCGCGGAGAAGTTGCTCGGCGTCGGCGGGGCGAAGGACCCCCTCGAGGCCTACCGCGACTTCCGCGGGCGTGACGCCGAGGTGGGGCCGCTGCTGCGCCGCCGCGGGCTGGAGTAGCGCCGGGGCGGCGCCGGCGCGGGAGCGGGCGCTTCCGGGCGTACCTGGTCGAATCGGGCGTACCTGGTCGGAAGTTCCGACCAGGTACGCCCGATCTCACCTTCCATCGCAGCCGTCATGGGAAGAACCAGGCGTCGAACCGCGGGCCGCACCGACCGCCCCGACGACGAAGGGCCCGCACCGACAGACGGTGCGGGCCCTTCGCGTGGGGTGGCCTAGGCCGACTTCTCGACCCGCTTCGCCCGCGGACGCGGCACGATCGTCGGCGCCGCGTTCTCGAGCACCGACTCGCGGGTGATCACGACGCGGGCGACGTCTTCGTCCGAGGGGACGTCGAACATCACCGGGCCGAGGACCTCTTCGAGGATGGCCCGGAGCCCACGGGCACCGGTCTGTCGGAGTACCGCAAGGTCGGCGATCGCCTCGAGCGCACCACGGTCGAACTCGAGCTCGACGCCGTCGATCTGGAACATCCGCTGGTACTGCTTCACGAGCGCGTTCTTCGGCTCGGTGAGGATCTGCATCAGCGCGGACTGGTCGAGCTGCGACACCGTGGTCACGACGGGCAGACGACCGATGAACTCCGGGATGAGCCCGAACTTGTGCAGGTCCTCCGGCAGGACCTCGGCGTAGAGGTCCTGGTGGTCGGTGGCACTGTGCAGCGGTGCACCGAAGCCGATCCCCCGCTTGCCGACGCGCGAGGACACGATGTCCTCGAGCCCCGCGAACGCCCCCGCCACGATGAACAGCACGTTCGTCGTGTCGATCTGGATGAACTCCTGGTGCGGGTGCTTCCGACCGCCCTGCGGCGGGACCGAGGCGACCGTGCCCTCGAGGATCTTGAGCAGCGCCTGCTGCACGCCTTCGCCCGAGACGTCCCGCGTGATCGAGGGGTTCTCGGCCTTGCGGGCGATCTTGTCGACCTCGTCGATGTAGATGATGCCGGTCTCGGCACGCTTCACGTCGTAGTCGGCAGCCTGGATGAGCTTGAGGAGGATGTTCTCGACGTCCTCGCCCACGTAGCCGGCCTCGGTCAAGGCGGTGGCGTCCGCGACGGCGAACGGCACGTTGAGGCGCTTCGCGAGGGTCTGCGCGAGGTACGTCTTGCCGCAGCCGGTCGGGCCGATCAGCAGGATGTTCGACTTCGCGATCTCGACGTCGTCGCGGTCCTCGGCAGCGGTGATCTGCCCCTGCGCCCGGATCCGCTTGTAGTGGTTGTAGACGGCGACGGCCAGGGAGCGCTTCGCCGGGTCCTGCCCGATGACGTACTCCTGCAGGAAGTCGAAGATCTCGCGCGGCTTCGGGAGCTCGAACTCGCCGCTGGCGGTGTCCTCACCGGCCTCGGCCAGTCGCTCCTCGATGATCTCGTTGCACAGCTCGACGCACTCGTCGCAGATGTACACGCCGGGACCGGCGATGAGCTGCTGGACCTGCTTCTGGCTCTTGCCACAGAAGGAGCACTTGAGCAGGTCAGCGCTCTCTCCGATGCGTGCCATGTCGGTGCCCTCCCTGGTTGACCGAGGCAGGCCGATGACCTGCCCGACTGTGGACGAGCCTAATCGCAACCGGTGACACCGGCCGCGACGCCGAGCCGGTTTCACCAGGCGCGTTCGCCCAGGGCGTTCGATCCTGCTACCGTGTCCACGACTTCTCTACAACTTGTAGAACTGCAGCTCCGGAAGGAACCCCATGCCCAAGCGTCTCGCCGTCGTCGGCACCGCGACCCTCGGCGTCACCGCTCTGATCGTCCTCGGCACCGCGGGTGTCGCCAGCGCGCACGTGTCGGCCACCGCCACGTCGACCGCGGCGAACTCGTACACCACCGCGACGTTCTCCCTGCCGCACGGGTGCGACGGCTCCCCGACCACGCGGATCGCGTTCGAGGTGCCGGAGTCGATCATCGAGGTCACGCCGACGGTGAACCCGAACTGGACCATCACGAAGACGACGGAGCCCTACACGAGCGCCTCGGCCGCCACCGACGACGAGTCCGCCGAGGATGCCGGCGAGCGTGTGACGAGCGTCGTCTACACCGCGAAGACCCCGCTCCCCGCCGACGAGCGCGACACCTTCTCGCTCTCGTTCTCGCTGCCGGACGGCAAGGCGGGCGACCTCGTCGAGTTCCCGGCGATGCAGACCTGCGAGAAGGGCTCGGTCGAGTGGAACCAGGAGCAGAAGGCCGGCGAAGCCGAGCCCGAGCACCCGGCCCCCTCGATCACCCTCACCGCGGCCGAGACCGCGGGCGACGAGGACGGTCACGGCTCCCACGGCGCCGAAGCGACCGAGGCCGCCTCCCCGGCGTCGACCACGCCCGCAGACCCCGACCTGGTCGGCCGCTTCCTCGGCCTCGGCGGCCTGGTGCTCGGCGCGGTCGCGCTGGTCGTCGCCGTCGCGAACACGCGTCGCCGGAGCGCCTCCAAGTGACCCAGCGCGTCGAGCGTCGTGCGCGTGGCCGGTCGCGGGCCTGGAGGCTCGTGGCCGGGACCGCCACGGCCGTCGCCATCGCGGGCGGTTCCGTCCTCGGACTCGCCGGCCCGGCCAGTGCGCACAACTACATGGTCGCCTCGACGCCGAAGGTGGACGGCACGCTGACGTCGCTGCCCGACGCGTTCGAGATCACCACGAACGACAAGCTGCTCGACATCGGCGGCTCGGACGCCGGGTTCGCGTACCGGATCGTCGGGCCGGACGGGAAGTACTACGAGGACGGCTGCCTCGACGTCGACGGTCCGTCGATGACCACGAAGGCAGCCCTCGGCGACTCGGGCAAGTACACCGTCGAGTGGCAGATCGTCTCCGCGGACGGCCACACCGTGTCCGACGAGTACGCGTTCACGTGGGCCGCCCCCGCCGGGTTCACACCCGCGACGGGTGCGGCGAAGCCCCCGGTGTGCGCCACCGCGGGCAGCGACGCGAGCGCGAGCGCCGACACCACGGGCACCGCCTCGGGGAACGGCGACTCGGCCGCGTCCGACGCACTCTGGATCGGAGCCGGCGGGGTCGTCCTGGTCGGCGTGGTCGTCGCCGTCCTGCTGCTCCTCCGCCGTCGTCCGACCCTCGCGGCGGACGACACCGACGAGGACTGACGCACCGAGAACTCCACACACGACGAAGGCCCCGCACCGATCGGTGCGGGGCCTTCGTCGTGCGGGCCGTCGGTCTTACTTGACGAGCGCCGGCAGGTTCTTGCGGCTCGTGAGGACCTGGTCGATCAGGCCGTAGTCGAGCGCTTCCGCTGCGGACATGATCTTGTCGCGCTCGATGTCGTTGTTGACCTGCTCCGGCGTGCGGTTCGAGTGCTTCGACAGGGTCTCCTCGAGCCAGGTGCGCATGCGGAGGATCTCCGCCGCCTGGATCTCGATGTCGGACGCCTGACCGCCACCCTGCTGGGTCGCGGGCTGGTGGATGAGCACCCGGGCGTTCGGCAGCGCCAGACGCTTGCCGGGAGTACCGGCAGCGAGGAGCACCGACGCGGCCGAGGCAGCCTGACCGAGGCAGACCGTCTGGATCTGCGGACGGATGTACTGCATCGTGTCGTAGATCGCAGTCATCGCGGTGAACGAGCCACCGGGCGAGTTGATGTACATCACGATGTCGCGGTCCGGGTCCATCGACTCGAGCACGAGGAGCTGCGCCATGACGTCGTCCGCCGAGGCGTCGTCGACCTGGACGCCGAGGAACACGATGCGGTCCTCGAACAGCTTCGCGTACGGGTCCTGCCGCTTGTAGCCGTAGGCCGTGCGCTCTTCGAAGCTCGGCAGGATGTACCGATCAGTGGGGGCCGGGACGTTCTGCGCGCCACCGAGCATGGGGAGATGCATTCTCGTTTCCTTTTCTTCGGTGGGTCGGGTCAGGACTGGGCGTCGGGCTCGGCCGCTGCGGTGGGGGTCTCGCCGTCGGCGACCGTGCCACCGCCGCCGATGACCTCGGCGCTCGACGCGCGGAGGTGGTCGACGAAGCCGTACTCGAGGGCTTCCTGCGCCGTGAACCAGTTGTCGCGGTCGTTGTCCTTGAGGATCTGCTCGATCGACTTGCCGGTCTGCTCCGCCGTGAGCTCGGCCATCCGCTGCTTCATGTCGAGGATGACCTTCGCCTGCGTCTGGATGTCGGCAGCCGTACCGCCGAAGCCACCGGACGGCTGGTGCAGGAGCACGCGCGCGTTCGGCGTGATGTAGCGCTTGCCCGGGGTGCCGGACGAGAGCAGGAACTGCCCCATCGAGGCGGCGAGGCCGATGCCCACCGTGACGATGTCATTCGGCACGAACTGCATCGTGTCGTAGATCGCCATGCCGGCGGTGATCGAGCCACCGGGCGAGTTGATGTAGAGGTAGATGTCCTTCTCAGGGTCCTCGGCGGCGAGCAGCAGCAGCTTGGCTGCGATCTCGTTCGAGTTGTCGTCGCGGACCTCGGAGCCGAGCCACACGATCCGGTCTCTCAGAAGGCGGTCAAAAACACTGGGGTTCAGTGTTGCTTCGGCCATGGAAAAGCTCCCGTTCAGTTGTCGCTTGTTGTCGAACTTATCGGTTGCAACGCACCACTTCGCGTGTGTTCGCTGTCGGCAATGCGGGTGGCCCACAAACGGACTGGAGGCGCGGTGCCAGCTGGCACCGCGCCTCCAGTCAGAGAGGTGGTCGCGGACTACTCCGCGGCCTCCGCGGGGGTCTGCGCGACGCCCGCCGTGAAGGCGGAGAGGTCGACGTCGTCACCGTTGGAGTCCTTGACGGTCACCTTGGAGAGGACGGTCGCGACGGCCTTGGAACGGGCCACCTCGCCGACCATGCCCGGGATCTGCCCGTTCTGGTCGATCACCTTGATGAACTCGCCCGGCTCCATGCCGTACTGCGCAGCGGCCTGGATGAGGTACTGCGTGAGCTCCTCCTGCGAGACCTGGATCTCTTCCTTCTCGGCGATCGAGTCGAGGAGGATCTGCGAGCGGAAGGCCTTCTCGCTGGACTCGGAGACCTCCTTGCGGTGCTCGTCGTCCTCCAGACGGTTCTCCTGCTCGAGGTGACGGTGCACCTCGTCCTCGATGAGCTTCTCCGAGATCGGGATGTTGACGTCCTCGATGAGCTTCTCGACGAGCTTGTCGCGAGCCGCGGCGCCCTGACCGAAGGTCTTGGACTTCGCGATCTGCTCCTTGAGGTCTGCCTTGAGCTCGTCGATCGTGTCGAACTGGCTGGCGATCTGCGCGAACTCGTCGTCGGCCTCGGGGAGCTCGCGCTCCTTGACGGCGGTGACGGTCACGGCGATCTGGGCGATCTCGCCCTCGCGGTCGCCGCCGACGAGCTTCGACTCGAAGGTGGTGGACTCGCCGGCCGTGAGGGACTCGAGTGCCTCGTCGACACCCTCGAGCAGGTCGCCCGAACCGATCTCGTAGGAGACGCCGGTGGCCGAGTCGACCTCGTCGTCGCCGATGGTCGCGGTGAGGTCGATCTGCGCGAAGTCACCCGTGGTCGCCGGACGGTCGACCGTCACGAGCGTGCCGAAGCGGGTGCGGAGGTTCTGCAGCTCCTCTTCGATCTCGTCGTCCGACACCTCGACGGCGTCGACGGTGAGCTCGTACTTGTCGTACTCCGGCAGGTCGAACTCCGGACGGACGTCCACCTCGAAGGTGAGGACGAGGTCGCCCGTGAAGTCCTTGACGTTCGGGAGCTCGGAGACGTCCGCCTCGGCACGGCCGAGGATGCGCAGCTCCTGCTCCTCCACCGCCTGGCGGTAGAAGTTGTCGATCGCGTCGCCGACGGCGTGGTTCAGGACCTCGCCGCGGCCGACACGCTGGTCGACGATCGCCGGCGGGACCTTGCCCTTGCGGAAGCCGGGGATGTTGATCTGCTCGGCGATGTGCTTGTACGCGTGGTCGATGCTCGGCTTGAGATCTTCCGGCGTCACGTTCACGGTGAGCTTGACGCGGGTGTCGCTCACCTTGTCGACGGTGCTGGTGGCCAAGGGATGTTCTCCTGTTGGTTGACGTTCGTGTGGTCCTGGTCGGGGCGACAGGATTTGAACCTGCGACCTCCCGCTCCCAAAGCGGGCGCTCTACCAAGCTGAGCTACGCCCCGTTTGACTGAGCCAGGGTGTCCGCGCGCGCCGGAAGCGCACGGGACGCCGATGAGTCTAGCGGTCCCCCGGCGCGCGGTTCCCGGCAGGTTCGGAGCCGTCTGCGGAGCCGACTCCGGCGTCGTCGTGTGCACGTCGTCGCAGGCCCGTCCGCCACCGGACGCCGACGACCACCTGGACGCCGAGCGCGGCCACCACGAGGAGCACCCCGACGACGATCCGCCAGACGTGCAGGAGGGCGTGCGCGGGCTGACCCTGGGGATCCCCGAACAGCGCGGGGCGCAGCGAGAACACGACGGCGGCGAGGACCACCAGCACGTACGAGACCACCCGCGACCACCGGATCGTGCGCTCGTCCGTGGCGTCCGGCTTCGGGATCACACGGCCTGGCATGTCGGTGCTCGTTCGTCCGCTACGATGGTCGGGCTGCGACATGTGCGCAGCGCGGGGATGTAGCTCAATGGTAGAGCCCCAGTCTTCCAAACTGGCCACGCGGGTTCGATTCCCGTCATCCCCTCCACATACCCGGTGCGATCAGGGACCGCCGAGTTCGAGGCTGATCGTCGGTGCGTCACCGAGCTCGACTCCCGCACGCTTGCGTTCGGCGGCCCGCAACGGCACGAGGTATCCCCCGTCCTTCGGGAAGAGCGACGTCGTCCACGTCACCCGGCCGATCGTCACCCGCGCCGGGATCACGCCCCATCCGTACGTCAGCATGGGCGCGAGCTCGTGGATGACCTCGGCGGCGTCCGGCGGCACGACCGCGTAGAAGAACGGCGCCGGCCCGCGCCACTCGATGACCTCGCCGCTGAACTCGAGTTCCACGCCGCGATCGTACGACCCGTGCCCCTCGCACGGTGTGAGGGGCCACGGACAATGTGCGAGGTCCCGCCCAGCGTGCGACCCCGCGCCCCCCGCACGATGCGCGGAACCTCGCACAGTGATGCCCTCGCACACTGATGCCCTGCCGAGCGACCACGAGGAGCGAGCCGCGAGACGGACGCGCCCCGCGCCTCCAGGCCGAAGCCGAGGAGACGCGGGGCGCGAGCCGCCGCTGCGGACGCGACGTCAGTGGTACGTCGCGGCCTGCCCGTAGAGCTTCTGCGTCATGGCGGAGACGTAGGCGGACTTGTCGCCTCCGGGCAGGTTGTACGTCATGAACACGCCGTAGCCGTCCTGCACGGTGCGCTGGGCGAGCGACACCGCTGTGGACTGCGCCGTGTTCTGGATGTCGACCGCGGCCGGGGACAGCGCGCTCTTCCCGAGCCCCGGGATCGACGGCGCCGAGTACGAGCCGTAGTACGGGTTCCACGCGTAGTTGAGCTTCGAGCCGATCGTCGAGCTCGACGACGACAGCGCGGACGCCGCCGGCCCGATGTCGTAGAACGACAGCAGCTTCGAGGGCATCTGGGCCCGCAGCGCCGTGATGAGCCAGCCGATCGACTGCGAGTTCGGCTGCGGCGTGCCGTTCGTGCCGTAGTCGGAGTACTCGTCGTCGAGGTCCACCCCGTCGAGCCCGTACTTCGTGACGGTCGCGGTGACCTGCGACGCGAAGTCCTGCGCGGCGGCCTGGGTCGGGAAGTTGGCGATGCCGGCGCCCTGGTGGTTGCCGAGGATCGACAGCGACACCTTGATCCCCTTCGCCTGCAGGGGCTTGATCTGGGTGGCTGCGGCGTCGAGCGTCGCCTGCACCTTGTCGTTGTTGTAGAGGACGGCCTTCGACCCGTTCCAGTTGATGTTGGCGGCGAAGATGATCGCCACGTCGAACGCGTTCGCACCGTTCGCCAGCTGGTAGCGGCCGACGTTGGCGAGCTGGTCGTTGTTGACCTCGACGTACGCGATGCTCGTCGGACCGGACTTGGTGGCAGCCGTCGCTGCCGGAGCTGCGGTCGCTGCGGACGGCACGAGCGGCGCCGCCACCATCGCGGCGATGGCCGCCACGATCCCGAACTTCATGGACTTCTTCATCGCATTCCTCCTTGAATGGGTTGGTCGATCAGTTGTGTGGGAAGCGGAAGGTGCGCACCTCGTACGCGTCGACGGAGAAGGTGGACGGATCCGTGTCGGACAACGGCTCCTCGAGCAAGGTGACCTCGGCAGCGGGACCGAACGGCCCCTCGACCGAGATCCGACCGGTCCCCCGGCGCCCGCTCGGCTCGTAGACCCGCACGATCAGGTCGCCGGACCGGTCGTCCGCCAGCTTCACGCTCGACAGCACGACGTCGCCGGACACCTGCACGAGCGGGTCGAACCCGTGGCCACCCGTCACGGTGCGCGGACCGGCGTTCATGACCACACCGGCCGCCGTCGCTCCGAGCTGGTCGGTGCCGATGACGATGCCGTACCGGTGGGTCTGCACGCCCTGGTCGGTCTCGGGGTCGGGGAACCGCGGTGCCCGGAGCAGCGAGAGCCGCACGGTCGTGGTCACGTGTCCGTCGACGGCGTCGCGGGTGGTGTCGAACCCGTGGATGGAGTCGTTCACCAGGGCCACCCCGAACCCGGGCTCGGCGACGAGCACGTAGCGGTGCATCGACGTCTCGAACTTCGCGGCCTCCCACGAGGTGTTCGTGTGCGTGACCCGCTTCTGCGCCCCGAACTGCGTCTCGGCAACGGTGTGCTCGGCGCGGACGTCGAGCGGGAACGCGACCTTGAGGAACTTCTCGGTCTCGTGCCAGTCGGTGGTCTGGTCGAACTCGAGGGTGCGGGAGTCCGGCGCGAGCGTGATCTCCTGCCGCACGGTCGAGTCGCCGAACGCCCGCTCCACGACGATGCGCGCGACACCGTCCGCGTCGACCGAAGCGTGCAGCCCCGTGACGGACACGAGGTCCTCGACCCGGTTCCGGTAGTACCGGTCGACGTCCCACGCGTCCCACATGTTCGGGAAGTCCTGGTGCAGCTGCAGCAGGTTCGCGGGCTTCCCCGGAGCGATCGCCTCGCGTCCGGTGGCCAGGTCGACGGCGCTCGTCACGAGTCCACGACCGTCGACGACGACGCGGACGAGGTCGTTCGCCAGCACGTACCCGCCGTCCTGCTCGGTGAGGGTGACGGCGGTCGCCTCCGGCACGTCCGTCGTCACGACCGCGCCCTGCGCGGGTGCCCCGGCCTGGAGGAACGGGGCCGGGTTGACGACGACCGTCGCGTCGCCGGGGCCAGCCAGTGCCGACAGCGCCGACTCGATGATCGCAGTGAGCGCAGCGGCCGTCTCGGCGTACTTCGCGACCGCTTCGCGGTGCACCCAGGCGATCGAGGTGCCGGGCAGGATGTCGTGGAACTGCTGCAGCAGGACCTGCTGCCAGAGTGCGTCGAGCTCGTCGTACGGGTAGGCGAAGTCGGTGCGTGCAGCGGCGGTCGCCGCCCAGAGCTCGGCCTCGAGGAGGAGCTGCTCGCACCGGCGGTTGCCCTGCTTCGTCCCGTGCTGCGACGTCAGGGTCGCACGGTGCAGCTCGAGGTTCAGCTCGCCGACCCACACCGGCGGGTCCGACAGCTCGGCCTTGGCCCGGTCGAAGAACGCGTCGGGGTGCTCCCAGCGGACCTTGGCACTGCCCTCGAGGTCGGCCAGACGCTTCGCCGTACCGGTCATCTCGCGGGTGGTGCCGCCACCGCCGTCACCCCAGCCGACGGGTGCGATCGACCCCGTCGCGAGCCGGTTCTCGCGGAACTGCCGGGAGGCCTTCGCGACCTCGCTGCCCGACAGCCGCGAGTTGTAGGTGTCCATCGACGGGAAGTGCGAGAACACCCGCGAGCCGTCGATGCCCTCCCAGAGGAAGGTGTGGTGCGGGAACTTGTTCACCTGGTTCCACGAGATCTTCTGCGTGAAGAACCACTCGAAGCCCGCACGGCGCATGAGCTGCGGCAGGGCCGGCGAGTACCCGAAGCTGTCCGGCAGCCAGACGCCCTGCGGCCGGATCCCGAACTCCCGCTCGAAGAACCGCTGCCCCTGCGAGAACTGCCGCACGATGCTCTCGCCCGTCGGCATCACGGTGTCCGACTCGACCCACATGCCACCGATCGGCAGGAAGCGGCCGGCGTCCACGGCTGCCTTCACGCGGGCGTAGACCTCTGGCCGGTGCTCCTTGATCCACGCGTACTGCTGCGCGCTCGACATGCCGTACAGGAAGTCGTCGGTCTGGTCGATGAGCTCGGTCATCGTCGAGGTGGTGCGGGCGACCTTCCGGATCGTCTCGCGGACCGGCCAGAGCCAGGCCGAGTCGATGTGGGCGTGCCCGACGGCGGAGATCGTGTGCGCCGAGGCCTCGGCGGGCGCGGCGAGCACGTCGGCGAGCGCCGCTCGGGCGTCCCCGGCGGTCTCGGCGATGTGCTGCAGGTCGAGGCGGTCGAGTGCGTCGTCGAGCGCCTGCAGGATCCGCATCCGACGCGGACCCTCCGGGAGCTCGGCCTGGAGTTCGAGCAGGACGTCGATGTCGAGGGCGAGCTCGTGCACCTCGGACTCGAACACCGCCAGGTCCATCCGGCGCGACGTGTAGAGCCGCTTGGAGGACGAGGTCTGGATGTCGCCCTCGTGCGTGACGAGGAAGGGGTGGTAGTCGAGCAGCACGGGGTTCGACGCAGCCTCGACGAAGAGCTCGACGGTCTCGCCGCCGACCGCTTCTTCCGCGACGAGGACCCACTGGTTCCGGGGGTTGATCGACTTCACCGGGGTGCCGTCGGCGAGGTACACGAGTCCTTCGCACTGGAACCCGGGCATGTTCTTGTCGAACCCGAGGTCGATCACGGCCTCCACCCGACGACCGGCCCACTCGGTCGGCACGGTCCCGGACAGGCGGAACCAGGTCGTGCCCCACGCAGCACCCCACGTCGTGCCCACCTCGTACGGCGTGAACTCGAGAGCCAGGCCTTCGGCGGGCGCGATCGGCTCCCCCGGCAACTCGTGCCAGGCGGTGTCGAGGGGCGTCGCCGTCGCGTGCACGGCCGGCAGGACCCGTTCGTCGAGGACGCGTCGCGCCCGGCCGGTGGTGAGGGGGATGTCGTCGTGCATGGGGACCTTCCTGGATGGGAGGGCCGGCGTCGGTGCCGGCGGGACGGGCGGGTGGTGCGGTCAGGCCATCGTCGCCGGGTGGGCGACCGACAGCAGTGCTGTGGGGGCGTCGTCGGGGACCTCGACGCACCGGGTGATGCCCCGTGCGGCGAGCAGGGTGTCGTCGTCGATGCGGGAGCGCAGGACGACCTGTGGCCCGCGGCCGTCCAGGGCACTCTCGGCGAGCTCGAGCCAGGCGGCGGCGAACCGGCCTCCGGGTGCGCTGTCGGCTCGGATTCCGTGCCGGGGTGCGCCGTCCGGGCCGTCGTCGTCGAGGACGAGGGCGGTCGACGGCGGTGCCGCCGAAGTGGTGGCGCCGTCGCGCGCCGACCGGGCGAGTGCGGCGAAGGCCTCCCCCGCGGGCTTGAGTCGGCCGTCGTTCGTGAACAGGCCGAGGTCGTACTCGAGCTCCGGGAAGTCGGCGAGGGACCGGGAGACGTCGTGCGAGCACCACCAGGTGACCCCGAGCACGTGCTGCGCGTCGAGCACGTGGCGGATCGTCTGCTCGGTGAACGAAGCGGCATCGGCGGGGTCGACCACGTTCGTCGGGGCGCCGACCTCCTGCAGCCAGTTCGGCCGCTCGGGGTCACGGTTCCACGCGGCGGCGAGTTGGAGCAGGTACTCGCCGTGCCGGACCGATCCGGGACCGAGCGCGCCGTGCAGCGCCGCCGAGCCGTTGAACACCCACGAGTGCGTGACCGTCGCGTCACCGTGGTCCGCCGCGTGCTCCGGGCCGAAGGGCTGCGCGTCGTCGTACCAGGCCGCGTCGTACTGCGCGACGGTGACCAGCGGGGCGGAGCCGCGCCGCGCCTCCAGGCCGGAAACGCCGGAGGCGACGGACAGGCCGCGCCGGGCGGCCGCGACCATCGCCGCCGCCCACGCGTGTCCCTGCTCCGCGGTGGTGTCGTGCGGTGCCGGGTGCGGCGCGTGCGCGAACTGGTTCACCTCGTTGCCGATGGTGATCCCGAGCAGGTTCGGCTTGTCCGCCACCGCCGCCGCGAGCGCCTCGACGTACGCCGCGGTCGACGCGACGACGTCCGGGTCGGTGAACATGTTCCGCCGGTGCCAGCTCTCCAGCCACGACGGGACGAAGTCGAAGCTCGACAGGTGCCCCTGCAGCGCGTCGACGTTGACGTCGAGCCCGAAGGATCCGGCGATGTCGACGACCGTCGCGACGTCCCGCAGCGCCGACTGCCGGATGAGGGTCCGGTTCGGCTGGACCACCGGCCACAGCGGGAAGATCCGCACGTGGTCGGCGCCGAGCGAGGCGATCTGCTCCATGTCCCGCGCCGTGTCCGACGGCGAGAAGTCGAGCCACGAGTGGAACCAGCCGACCGACGGAGTGTGGTTGACGCCGAAGCGCATCAGCCCTTCACCCCGCCCTCTTCGACGCCCTTGAAGAAGAAGCGCTGCAGGATCGCGAAGATCACGGCGATCGGGATGAACGCGATCATCGTGCCGGCGGCGATCATGCGCTGGTCGGTCGCGAACGTGCCCTGCAGGTACTGCAGCCCCACCGTCAGGGTCAGCTTGTCCGGCGACTGCAGCACGATGAGCGGCCAGAGGAAGTCGTCCCACGCGCCGATGAACGAGAAGATCGCGATCACCGCGATGGTCCCCTGCACGGCGGGCAGCGAGATGTACCTGAGCCGCTGCAGGGCGTTCGCGCCGTCCATCACGGCCGCCTGGTCGATCTCCTCGGGGATCTGCCGGAACGCGTTGAACATCAGCAGGACGTTGAGCGCCGCAATCATCCCGGGGAGCGCGACACCGACGAGGGAGTCGGCGAGGCCGAGGTCCTTCACGGTGACGAACTGGGAGATGATCGTCGCCTCGCCCGGCAGCACCAGGGTCGCCAGGAAGAGCCCGAGCACGGCCTTCCGGAAGCGCCACTGCAGCCGCGCGAGCGCGAAGCCCGCGAGGGTCGCGAACACGATGTTCCCGAGGACGTCGATCGCGGCGACGACGAGCGAGTTGCCGATGTAGCCGAAGACCGGGATGGCCTCGCCGACGCGCAGGTAGTTGCCGAACGTCGGCTGGGTCGGGATGAAGGACGGGTTCGCGGTGTAGATGTCCTCCCCCGTGCCCTTGAGCGAGGTGGACAACTGCCACAGGAACGGACCGATCGTGATGAAGAGCACCACGACGAGCAGGACGTAGCGGAGGACCTTCTCGCGGGTGGACATGACACCCCAGGACGCGCGGCGCTTGCGTCCGTTCTGCCTGGAGGCGCGGCCCCCCTCCGTCGTGCCGGTCACGTCCGGCGTGGGGCTGGCTGCACCGCGCGCCCCGCCCAGGGCGGGTTCGCTGGTGGTGGTCGTGTTGGTCACTTGTCCGCCTTGCTGTTCATCCGGGCGAGGGCGAGCATCGGGATGAGCGTCACGACGAAGAGCAGGAGGCTCAGGGCGGACGCGTAGCCGAGGTTGCCGGTGAAGCCGCGGGCGTACTGCTGGATGAGCATGACGAGCGAGTTGTCCTGCCCGCCCGGTCCGCCCGTGCCGTTGGTGAGGATGTAGAGCTCGCTGAACACCCGGAGCGCGCTGACGCAGACGAGGATGCCGACGAGCGTCATCGTCCCCCGGACGCCCGGCATGGTGACCGACCAGAACCGGCGGACCGAGCCGGCGCCGTCGAGCGCCGCGGCCTCGTGCAGGTCCTTCCCGACGTTCCCGAGGGCCGCCAGGAAGATGATCATGTAGTACCCGAGGCCCTTCCACACCGTGAGGCTGATAGCGCTGAACACGAGCAGCCACCGGTCGGTGAGGAACGGGATCGAGCTCTGGACGATCCCGAGGTGCTGCGCCATCTCGTTGATGACCCCGCGGTCGTCGAGGATCCAGTTCCAGATGAGCCCGACGACCACGGCGCTGGCGATCACGGGCGTGTAGTACGCGGTCCGGAAGAACGCGATGCCAGGGAGCTTCCGCTCGACGAGCACCGCCATCAGGAGCGGCAGGACCGTCAGGAGCGGCAAGCAGACCGCCATGTAGATGACGCTGTTGAGGAGCGCCTCCCACACCTGCGGGTCGGCCAGCAGCGTCTCGAAGTTCTGCAGGCCCACCCACTGGCTCACGCCCCCGAGGGGGCTGGCGTTCGTGAATGACAGCCGGACGGTGTTGATCGACGGCCAGAGGCTGAACGCGAGGAGCCAGACGAGTGCCGGCAGGACGAGCAGCCAGGGCGTGAACCAGCGGTTGGCGCGC